>JAIKWV010000014.1 GCA_024684435.1 Clostridiales bacterium | reverse complement strand
ATGGAATCACCGTGAACAGCGTTGCCCCTGGGCCCACACAGACAGGATGGATCGATGAGGAGTTCGAAAAGGTCGTTATTCCTTTGATTCCAATGGGAAAACTGATAAAGCCGGAAGATATTGCGGATACGATCCTGTTTCTGGCAAGTGAGAAAGCAGGAATGCTTACGGGGCAGGTCATTAAGGTTTCCGGCGGACATGCCCTCTGATTTCCAGTTTGTGAGGTCAAACAGCATGAAAGAAGTAATACTTAGCGCGGATGGAGACAGTATTTTATACGTGGTTCCGGATGATGTTGCAGAAAACCTGGAAGATTACTGCCTGGAGTTCTGTTCTGACTGGCTCCGGAATAGTCCTGATGCTGAAAGGTACAGATTCGGCAAAGCAGTATGTTATACGGAAGCGGATTTCATTAAGTATCTGAATACCTATGTCTTTCCAGATCATGAATCAAAGATGATCAAGAATCTTGGGTGGACAGATCTTGGAAAGAACCTGCCCGAAGAGTATAGGAATCTTCCTTACTATAATTTCTAAGCGACAAATTCGCAGTTTGTCGACGTGTCGATATTCATCTTACTGTCTCAACCCTGACAAGTCCGGGGGTATTGCCCATTCCTTCATTGGGATGAACCAGTGGGTCGAATACAAGTCTTTTTATTTGACCTGCTGCTCCGAGGCATGTCGAAACAGTTGTTCAACTGTTTCGACAATGAATTGCGCCTTTCGGCGCGTGAATTGACCTGCCGTCATGAATTGCCATGCGGCATGAATTGCGCTACGGCGCATAAAGGTGCAATTCAATTCATGGAGCGAAGCGAGAAATCATGGCAAAGCCAAATCATGCGCAAAGCGCAAATCATCCCATTGGAGGATCAGCATGAGTGATAATCAGTTGATAACACTGTCTAAACAGTTTTCTGTTGACATGATAAATCTATGCGACGCGATGAAAGCCCGCGGTAAGGCAACTGTAATCATAAATCAGCTTCTTCGAAGCAGTACAAGCATCGGCGCAAATATTCATGAAGCTAATTATGCATCCAGCAAGGCGGATTTCATAAACAAATTTCAAATCGCACTAAAAGAATGTTATGAGACGGATTATTGGATTGGAGTTTTTTATGAGGCAAAGATTCTCTCAAAAGAAGAGTATGAAACGACTTTTTTGATGTGCAGCAAACTTAGAAAACTGCTTATCGCATCTATAACCACGGCGAAGAAAAACGTAAAAAAGGAATGACTTAATTTTTGTATTCGTTTAAATTTTACACCGCAATAAGGAGGCTTAAATATGTCAGTACCAAAATTCTTTGAATTTTTCGAGGGATTTTTACGTGCTATCGACGATGGAGAGGTTCATTCTGCAAAAGAGGTTAGAGAAATAATAGCGACCAAAATGAACATTTCCGATTTAGACAGATCTGAAATGCTTCCAAGTGGGAAGCAAAGCACTTTTGACAATCGTGTAGCGTGGGCAAGAACATATTTGGATAAAGCTGGACTGATTGATACTCCTCAAAGAGGAAAGTATCGCATTACTCCTGAAGGGAAAAAAGCTCTGGCTTCAGGTAATAATATAGATTTGAAGTATCTCGAAAAATACGAAGCATTCAAAGCTTTTCATAGTATCACTAACAATAATGATATAGTTTCCGCAGAAGAAAAGGAAGAATCACCAATTGAAATATTAGATGATGCGTATCAACAAATTATCACAGTGCTTGCTAGCCAAATTATGGACGAAGTTATGAAACTGCCTCCTGCTGGATTTGAGAAGCTCGTCGTAAAAATGCTTCTGAATATGGGATATGGCAACGGAATTGAAGGGGCAGGTACAGTTACGAAACAGTCAAACGACGGGGGTATAGACGGTATTATTAAAGAGGATCAATTTGGATTTAGTAATATTTATATTCAAGCAAAGCAATGGGCACCTGATTTGACAGTTAGCAAACCGGAAATTCAGAAATTTGTTGGAGCTTTGCAAGGGCAGCAAGCTCAAAAGGGTCTTTTTATTACTACAGCAAAGTTTTCTTCTGGAGCAACACAATATGCGGAGAACCTTTTAGGGGTTAAAGTTGTCCTAATCGATGGGACGGCGCTTACAAGGTTGATGATAAAGTATAATGTGGGAGTTTCTGTTGAGCATATTTATGAGATTAAGCGAATTGATAGTGATTTTTTTGCTGATGAACTTTAATATAAAATTATTAATAACGTGATCAATGATGAAATACAAAACCAGAAAAAACGAAGAACGTTTTATAAGCTTATTTTCGGAACGCAAACCGTTTTCCGAGCATCTTATGAAGTGGGAAGATAATTTCCTTCCGGACAAATATGATCAAAACTTTTTTGAGTATTGTGGTCAGCCCACTAAGGAAGAGTTTGCAAAAGCCGTACAGTATCAAAAGGAGCAGGGAGCCGGTTTTATTAAACTTGAGGGTGATGATCCTCTTTCGGATCGTTTCGGTCTTGAAGAGAGCGTGACTATAACTATGCTTCTGAGATCCGGCGAAACAAACTGGACGGTAAATCCTGCTGTTACGTTCCGTACACCGTCAATTAAGGAACTTGAAGAATTGGAAGTAAAACATTTTTCCTCGCTGTACGGAGAGGATTTTACGAGACGTAATATCCGTCGGCTTTATGAAAAACTTAAATATCACGGAGCATATCTTGATGGTACTCTTGTCGGCGCGTGTTATAGCTTCTGCAGTGACGGTCTGACCTGCATTGACGGACTGATCGTTGATGAAGCGTATAGGAAAAAGTACGTTGCTACATCGCTGATAGCTTATGTCAAAGACAGTTATCCGGACACGATCCTCTTTCTGCACGCGGACGATGATGACACGCCAAAAGAAATGTACACAAAGATGGGATTTGAAACAGTGGATAAACTGTATGAGTATCTGTGTACGGATATCAGCATATTGTGTCAAAAATAAGAAAGATTATAAAATAAGATTTTGAGGTGTTAGTTATTTATGGAGAAAAACCGATTGGAGGCATTCAGCGACGGGGTACTGGCAATTATCATTACGATCATGATACTGGAACTCAAGCAGCCTCTGGGTGACAGATTGAGCGATTTTTGGGCGCTTTGGCCTACTCTGCTGGCGTATCTTATCAGTTTCCTGTTCATAGCAATATACTGGGTCAATCATCATCTGATATTTCAACTGGCGGAAAAAGTCAACATAAAAATACTGTGGTGCAACATAGCATGGCTTTTTGTGATGTCCTTTATCCCCTTTGCAACGGCTTGGGTCGGTACCTATCCCACGGCATGGGCTCCCCTGTCTATCTATTTCGCGGATATGTTCCTTGCCAGCGTGACCTTCCATCAGATGTATTATCTTATCCTGCATGAAGGCGGGCAAAAATTCAAATGGACCCTTCGGGGCGTTATCAGTCTGATAACATATTTCCTGGCAACAACCCTTGGCGGCTTCTGTCCGTCAGCTGCGTTTATTATTGTCGCGGTCGTATCATGTTGGTGGATATTCCCTGCAAAGAAAAAAGGGTGATATTATGAAAAAACACGGAAGAAAGATAGTCGCGCCTGTCATAGTGACAATTATCGTCATAATTTATTTTATATTTTATTTTAAGCTTGCGATATCCTCAGTTGAAAGCACGGCTTTAAAATGGTTATCAGGTATTATTCCGGCTCTTCTGGGGTCGGTAATGATAGGAGTTTGTATTCAAAGGATCAAAGAAATTAAAGGAGGAGAAGAAGATGATCTTGGTAAATACTGATTATATCAGCGGAAAAGAACTTGAAATGTTGGGACTGGTAAAGGGAAGCACGATCCAGTCGAAAAACATCGGCAGAGACATTACACAGAGCTTTAAGACCCTTGTTGGTGGCGAGCTCAAATCCTACAACGAAATGATGAACGAGGCGCGGGCTCTGGCTACCAAACGAATGGTGGCGGAAGCGGAGGATCTGGGAGCAGACGCCATCGTCAATATCCGTTACGCTTCCTCAGCTATAATGCAGGGAGCCGCTGAAGTCATCGCTTACGGTACTGCGGTCAAGTTCAAATAAAAATCGATAAAACCTTATATTGGAGTGGATCGACTTGAAAGATAAATCCGAAAAAACTGTCCATAATAACAGACATCGTCTGCTCATGATACTATTTGCGCTGTTGGTAATAGTTACGGTAGTCTTAATCGTTGTCACCAGTATGGTGATCTTTAACCGTACAACACGCAACTACAGGGAGCAGATCATAATAAACACATCCAGACTGGCCGCTGAACAAATAGACGGAAACAAGATCGATGGCTGGCTTGCTAACGGCGCGGATGATGAATATATCAAAACCGGGCGTGTGCTCAACAGTATTCTCAACAACACCCCCTATCTCCAGTATCTTTACGTCTATCAGATAAAATCTGACGGATGTCACGTCGTTTTTGATTTTGAAACCACGGCTGAGGGTCTGACTGAATATGATGAGCGGCTGGATATAGACGCTTCCGTTCTGGGGGATGTTGTCGAATTTGACGAGAGCTTTGAGGAGTATCTGCCTTCCCTTCTGTCAGGCGGCAGAATAGACACAATCGAGAGCAACGATACATACGGCTGGCTGCTTTCACGTTATGAGCCCGTATTTGATTCCAATGGCAAATGCGCAGCTTATGTGGGTGCGGATATCTCCATGCATGGCGTTTATGATTACGTCGAAAATTACGTCCTTCAGATAGGTATAATAGCCGCAATTTTCCTGGCGGGATGTATATTGATAGGAATGCGTCTGTATGTTGGCGCCCGCCGCGCAGATGAAATGGACAGCCTGATAAATCAGCAAAAGCGCGATAAGGAACTGACCCGTGAGATCATTGAAGCCTTTGCTAAGGTCGTCGATCTTAAGGACTCATATACTCAGGGTCATTCATTCAGAGTGGCGAAATATACCGATATGCTGGCTCGTGAGCTGGGTTGTGACGAAGAAACGGTGGAAAAATACCACAACATAGCCCTGATGCACGACATCGGCAAGATCGGTGTTCCCGACGTTGTTCTCAACAAGCCCGGCAAACTTACCGATGAGGAATTTGACCTTATCAAATCCCATGCCGCCAGAGGATACGATGTGCTGGAGAGCATCAGTCTGATGCCCGAAATAGCTATCGGGGCCCATACGCATCATGAGCGTCCGGACGGAAAGGGATACCCATTGGGTTTAAAGGGCAATGAGATCCCTCTTGTGGCGCAGATAATCTCTGTGGCGGACTGCTTTGACGCCATGTATTCCAACCGCCCATATCGCTCCCGTATGAATTTTGACAAAGTCGTATCAATCATCAAAGAAATATCCGGTACACAGCTTTCTCAACAAGTTGTTGACGCTTTTCTTAGACTTGTTGAAAGGGGCGAATTCCGCGCCCCGGACGATACCGGCGGCGGCAGTACGGAGTCAATAGAGAATATACATAACAAATAGACATTCTTTCGCGGAAAATTTAAAATGATTTAGGAGGCAACTATATGATTTTTGCACCTGTCAAAGAAGTTAAAGTGTACAGAAACAGTGCTGTTGTGCGCAGAAGAGCTGAGGTAACTCTTCAGGCGGGAACAAATGAGGTCATACTTTCCGGACTGAGCAGTTCAGCAGACCCGGACAGCCTGCGTCTGTTTTTTCCTGCCGGTATCGTAGGCAAGGATGTGCAGATAATTCCCTTTAACGAGGCTGTAAAGCGTCTGCCTTCACAGGATATAACTGATGAGATAGCTGAATTAGAGAACAAAATAAACACCCTGAATACAATTGAGGGTATTTGGATCTCCAACGGAAATTTTGAAACCAGAGGAGAATGCTCAAACGATACGATAGAGAGCTATATTAAAGCCCTCCCCTCTCATCTTGAGGAGTTGAGGAATGAGCAGAGAGAACTTTTAAAACAGATCGAGGACTTAAACGAAAAGAAGGAAAAGATCGAAAAGAGAGAGATCTTTCAGGTGATCAGGATCGTCCTTGAGGCAACGGAAGCTTGTGAAGCGGCTTGTGAGGTGGAATATTCCGAAAGATCCGCCAAGTGGCACAGCACCTATGAGATACATACAACATCCGATTCCGATGAGATCAGTGTGGTCAGCCGCGCAAGGATAATCCAGAACACCGGTGAAGACTGGGAAAACGTCAGTATTTCCCTTTATACAGGAAATCCGACGGTCAGACAGGATATACCATCGCTACAAAAACTCAGTCTTCAGTTAAAGTCGGAGGACAACGATTCCGCTCTCCGCAGAGAAAACCGCACCTTAAATCTTGACGCCACCGGCGCCCTTCCCATGATGCCCGGTCTGGGTATGGCACCTGGTATTCAGATAGAAAAAATGATCATGGATGAGGCTGATGAGTTAGACACCGATACTATGACAGGCTATGCCTTGCCCGGAAAACGTACCGTAACATCCGGAACAGTGGGTACAATGGCGGATCTCAAAACAGATACGATACAGGCGGAAAAGCGCATAATATGCGTTCCGAAGCTTGACGAAAACGCTTACCTTGCCGCCATGATTAAAACCGTAGACTGGCCATTGAAGCCCTCATCCGCCAAGATATATCTCAACGACAATTACTGCGGCGAAGTTCGTGTAGAGCCCGATATGACCGAAGAGGTCTTCATGCTCTCCCTCGGTAAGGATGAAAGGATCGGTCTGAGCCGTGAAGTGATATGTTCCAAAACAGAGGATGTTATGCTGAGGGGTCAGAAGCGTAAAATATACGAGTACGCTATCCGTATCAGTAATAATAAAGACAAGCCTCTTAATGTTATGGTATGGGATCAGATCCCGGTCTCAACAGATAAACAAATAGTAGTGGATCACGTTGTCGCTGAGGGCGCATCCATTGACGAGGAGACAGGAAAACTCAACTGGAATTTGACCGTCAACGGAAAAACAACAGAGGAAAAACGCCTCTCATATAATGTATCTTATCCAAAGGGTAAAATACTTCAGGAAACAAAATCAAATGCAAAAAGCGGTCTGAAGAAATGTCCCTCATGCGGAGCTTTTGCTCAGGGCTTATTCTGCCCCGAATGCGGTACTCCGCTGAAATAATTCAAATCATTTTTATAAAACCCAACGAGAAAAGAGATAATTAAAGTATGTACTACTCAATAATAGGATTGCTTGCCATGGCCGTCCTGTCCATTGAAAATTACGATATTCTGCTTAACCGCAATAACCGCATAACATCACCGGTATGGATGTTTTACAGGAGATTCCTGTTTGCCGTTCTGGTTTACTATATCACCGATGTTTTGTGGGGAGTATTTGAAAATCATAAGATGGTGAATATGCTCATCATCGATACCATGGTCTACTTTGTCGCCATGGCTGTCGGTATACTGTTGTGGACAAAATACGCTACAACGTATCTGGATGAGAAAAGCTTTTACGCCGCATTCCTCTTATACAGCGGGCGGATCTTCTTTATAGCCGTTTCCTTAATTTCTGTGATAAACATATTTACGCCTGTGCTGTTTTATGTGGACTATAACTGCGTTTACCATACTAAACCGGTAAGATATGTGTTGTTGGCGGCGCAGATAGTAATGCTGCTGTTGGGTTCAATCTATGCGTTCAGCGCCATGGTAAGAAGGAGCGGAGAAGTAAAGAAGAGATACCGTACCATTGCTTTCTTTGGTTTAATAATGGCTGTGTTCCTTACAGTTCAGCTTTGGTTCCCCTATCTCCCGCTCTACTCTATTGCATATATGCTGGGTACTTGTATACTTCACTCTTTCGTTGTAAACGATGAAAAGGAAGAATACAGATATAAACTTGAAAAAGCTTCTGAAAAAGAGAAATATCATCATGAGGAACTGAATGCTGCCCGCGCTTTGGCGTACAGGGATGCCCTTACGGGTGTAAAAAGCAAGTTGGCGTACAACGAAGCTGAGAAAAAGAAGAACCGGGAGATCGATGCAGGTCACGAGCTTTCTTTTGCGGTCGCTGTCTTTGATGTAAATGAACTTAAGGATATCAACGACAAAATGGGTCATGAACAGGGAGATCAGCATCTGATAGTCGCATGCCGCATGATTTGCAATCATTTCAAGCACAGTCCTGTATTCCGTGTAGGCGGAGACGAATTTGTCGCCATTCTTGAGGGAGACGATTATCAGAACCGGCAGGATCTTAACGAGAGCTTCAACCTGTTAATGGAAAGCGGCAATGACGATAATGTAATAATAGCTATGGGTATGTCCGATTATGTAGAGGGTCGGGATAAAACCCTGAACGATGTGTTTGTACGGGCGGACAGGCTTATGTACCAACGAAAAAATGAGCTTAAAATGCAACCAGTATAACTTGTTCGTGTTATTTACATATGAAAACAAATTCTTAAAATTTTGAAAACGGAGATTTTGTATATGGAAAAATATTTGTTTGCAAATGAGAAACGCGCTTTACTGGAAGGTATGCAGGTGCCGTTTGCCGTCTATCAGCTTATAGATAAAAAAGTGGTCACACTTGTACTATCAGAGGGCTTTTGCAATATGTTCGGGTACCGTGACAGGGAAAAGGCGTACAGCGATATGAACAACAATTTGTATATGTATGCTCATCCGGACGATGTGGCAAGGATCGCTGATGAAGCATTCAGATTTGCCTCAGATGACGGCGGCAAGTTCGAGGTGATTTACCGTACAAGAGCGAGGGATCGCGCTGAATATAATGTGGTACATGCCATAGGAAAACATACTTATACTGAAACCGGAGCACGCCTGGCGCATGTCTGGTATACTGACGAGGGAACTTATACGGAGGAGCCAAACGCAAACGAGACCACGTTGAACAAAGCTCTCAATGATGCGCTTCATCAGGAAAGTATTCTTAACGCAACTTATCATGATTATCTTACCGGTCTTCCCCGTATGACATATTTCTTTGAGCTTGCCGAGTCCGAAGAGAATGCCATTGAAAACGCCGGCAAAAACAGCGTTATCCTGTTCTTTGACTTGAGCGGCATGAAAGCCTTTAACTCCAAAAACGGATTTGCCGAGGGCGATAAACTGTTGAAGTTGTTTTCCGAGTTACTGATCCGTATGTTCGGCAGCGTAAATTGCTGCCACGCCGGAGTGGACCATTTTTCAGTTTGTACTGAAGAAGACGGACTGGAGAAAAAGCTGTATCAGCTGTTCGCTGAATGTAAGCGCATGAACGACGGGAATTCACTGCCTGTTCATGTGGGAATATATCAGAACAGTCTGGAACATGTGCTGGTAAGCACGGCTGTTGACAGGGCAAAATATGCCTGTGACGAGCTTCACGAAACCTACGGTTCCTGCTTTAACTATTTTAACGAGGAAATGCGTGAAAAGGTACATCTGCGTCAGCACGTTGTTTCAAATCTTAACAAAGCATTGGAAGAAAAATGGGTGCAGGTGTATTATCAGCCCATTGTCCGCGCTGTGAACGGACAGGCCTGTGATGAAGAGGCGCTTGCCCGTTGGGTCGATCCCGTCAACGGACTGCTCTCCCCTTCCGAATTTATCCCCTATCTTGAATCGGCAGGTATTCTCTACAAACTTGATCTGTATGTTCTTGAGCAGGTTTTAGCCAAGATCAACCGTCTTAAAAAGCTGGATATGCCGGTGATTTCTCAGTCCATAAATCTGTCAAGATCCGACTTTGACAGCTGCGATATCGTTGAGGAGATCCGCAAACGCGTGGATGACGCGGGAGTCGAGCATAATTATATTACCATCGAAATTACTGAAAGCGTTGTGGGAAGCAACTTTGAATATATGAAAGAGCAGATAGAACGCTTTCAGGCTTTGGGATTCCCGGTTTGGATGGATGATTTTGGCAGTGGATATTCCTCAATGGATGTTTTGCAGGAGATAGCCTTTGACCTTGTAAAATTCGATATGAACTTTATGCGGAAATACGACAAGGGAACAAAAGGAAAGATCATCCTCACCGAGCTTATAAAGATGACCATGGCGTTGGGTGTGGATACGGTATGTGAAGGAATTGAAACGGAAGATCAGGTCCATTTCCTTCAGGATATAGGATGTTCCAGGCTTCAGGGATATTATTATCACAAGCCCGCGTCAATGGAGACATATATTGACGAATATACAAAAGGTATGCTGAACTTCGGATATGAAGATCCGGAAGAGACGGATTATTACGAGTCCATAGACAGAGTAAATCTGTACGATCTTGCCTTTGTTGTGAACGACAGCGGCGAAAACACACTTCAGAATATATTCAATACGATCCCAATGGGTATTCTGGAAATAGAAGATTGGGGAGTTCGTTTAGTCCGCAGTAATCAGGCTTACCGTGATTTTATAGACAGATATCTGGGCTTTGATTTGTCTGAAAAGGGTTATGTGCAAGACGGTATTTTCGGACCGGGGTCTGCATTTATGAATCTGGTCAAGGAATGCTGTCAGGGCAAAGGTCATGCCTTCTTTGACGAAGAAATGCCCGACGGATCTACTGCGCATACATTTGCAAGAAAGATCAGCATCAATCCTGTGACCGGCAAGGCGGCAGCCGCTATTGCGATACTTTCCATTTCGGAGCCTACCGACGGCACCACCTACGCAAGTATCGCGAGAGTTCTTGCATCCGACTACTACAATATTTACTATGTGGATATGGAGACGGAACGTTTCATTGAATACAGCTCCCCTGCCGGCAGTGATAAACTTGCGGTGGAGCGTCACGGAGATCAGTTCTTTGCGGCAACACAGCAGGAAACTGTAAAACGTATATATGAAGAAGACAGGGAACCCTTCATTAAGATATTTACCAAGGAAAATATCCTCAAAGAGATCTCGGAGCGCGGCGTATTTAAGACAAGCTACAGGCTTATTGATACAGGAAAGCCGCAGTATGCCGACCTGAAGGCTATTTCCATGCAGTCGAAAAGATACATTATAATGGGTATCAGTATAGTTGATTCTAAATTGAACCATACGAAGGAACACAACGTACTGCGTATGGACCGTGATTCCAACGCAATAGTTGAGGCGCTTTCCGGCGATTATCTCTGCCTTTATACCATTGATCCCCAAACGGGATATTACAGAGAATACAGCTCAACGGACAGCTATAAAGAGCTTGGTTTGAATACAGAGGGAAATAATTTCTTTTATAACATCATCTGTGACGCTGAGAGGGTCGTTTACCCTGATGACCTTCCTTTGTTCCGTGAGCAGATGAATAAAGAAAACGTACTTGCTACGATCAAAGAAAACGGAATGTTTAAGCTGCATCACCGTATTATTATCGACGGTGAACCAAAACCGGTCAGCCTTAAGATCGCTATGGTCAGAAAAAATGACGGGGACAAGCTTATCGCCGGCATAAGAGTATGGAAGGAACGAAAGCAAAGATAGTTTTCGGGCTGTGACGAGATCGTCACAGAACTATCCCCGAATCTTCACAAATGTTTAGTATAATAAAAGTACGGACAGTATAGGGAGATTTATAATGAGTACTACAAAGAAAAAACGAAAAGACGGCATCTCACTGAAAACCATAAACGCCTTGCTTATCATATTGGCGCTTGTCATTACCGGCCTGGTCTTTTTTTCCACATATAAGCTGTTTCTCAGTTTTAGTAATATGACCGAAACCTCGGAGCAGCAAATACTTATGAGAAAAGCCGCCAGAGAACTTATGGATGCTTCGGATTATCTTACCGAGAACGTTCAGCGTTTCACGGTGCATGGAGATATGACGTTCCTTAACAATTATTTTGAGGAAGCTTTTGAGGCAAACCACAGAGAAGACGCCATATCAAGAATGTCTATGGGAGAAGGCAGTGCCGCGGCGCTTGAAAAGCTTCAGGCAGCCATGGAAGACTCAATGAAACTGATGGAGCGGGAATACTACGCAATGCGGCTTGTTATTGAGGCAAAGGGATATAAGGAATATCCGGATATCCTCAAGTCTGTGGAGCTTTCTGAAGCGGATATAGCTCTTTCCCCCGAGGCAAAGATGAGCCGCGCCAACGAAATGGTCCTTGACGAAGAGTACTACAGACAAAAGGAAAACATCCGGATAGACATGAGAGCCAGCCTTGATGAACTGGAGAATATGGCGTACGCCACAGACAAAACGGCAATTGATTCTTTTCATAAGGATCTGGTCTTTGTGCGTATAGTGATATTATTTCAAGGAATCGGCATTCTGTTCCTTGTATGGCTTACCTCACGTCTGGGTATAAATCCTGTTCTCAACGCGGTGGACCGCATAAAAGAGAACACTCAGATACCCGAGGTGGGAGCTAATGAATTCCGATATCTGGCACGAGCTTATAATAAAATGTATAACGTTTATAAGAGCAGTCTGGAAAATCTTAACTTCAAAGTCTCTCACGACGCTCTGACAGGTGTATATAACCGTTCGGGATATGATCTGATCGTTTCAACCTTGGATCTGGAAAGCACCTATATGCTGCTTTTCGATCTGGACGACTTCAAGGGGATCAACGATACATACGGACATGAGATCGGAAATAAGGTCTTGATAAAGCTGGCGCAGTCTCTTAAAAACAATTTCCGTTCAGACGATTATGTGTGCCGTATCGGCGGAGACGAATTTGTGGTCTTCATGGTACATTCCGCGGAAATGCAGGACGATCTTATTTCTGCGAAAATTGAAAATATCAGCAAGGAACTCAGGAGAACAAGAGACGGTCTGCCCTCTGCTTCCATCAGCGTTGGCATTGTTCACGGATCAGATGCGACAGATGTGGAGAACCTGTTTGAAAAATCTGACGAAGCTATGTATCAGTCAAAGAAAAGCGGCAAAAACACTTATACGTTCCATAGCGATAAATATTTAACTACCAAGAAATGATCGGGACGGTTTTATGAAAAGAGTATTGATATATGTTCACGGAAAATGCGGCAATGCGGAGGAAGCGAAGCATTATATGCCGCTTTTTCCCTATTTTGACATAAAAGGATTTGACTATAAGTCCAATACTCCGTGGGAAGCAAAGGAAGAATTTAAAGCCTTTTTTGAACCTCTGAGTAAGGAATACGACCGGGTGATCCTTATAGCCAACAGCATAGGCGCATATTTTTCAATGTGCGCCGGAGTGGATAAATATATACAAAAAGCATATTTTATCTCCCCTATCGTTGATATGGAGAAGCTTATAAGAGATATGATGTTATGGGCAAATGTGACGGAAGATGAGCTTAAAGAAAAGGGAGTTATTCACACAGCTTTCGGCGAAGACCTTTCCCGGGAATACTTGTCCTATGTCATAAGTCATCCTGTGGAATGGAACGTTCCAACAGAAATACTTTACGGCGGCAGGGACAATCTGACATCTTTTGATACGATAACCTCATTTGCAAAACGGCATAACGCCGGGCTTACGGTCATGGAAGATGGTGAACACTGGTTCCACACGGAGGAACAGATGCTGTTTCTGGATGAATGGATAAATAACAAAATTAAAACAGTCCCTTTGTGCAATGATAAGTAATAAAAGCATAAACAAACAAAAAATGTTATTCAATAATACAAAAACGTGGTTATTTTATAATTTTTTATTGACACACCGGAATATTGGAATTATAATTATTTAAATCACTAAAGCGATAAAGTGATTTAAAAATCAGATGCATCGTAATAATTGCATCGAGAATAAAAGAAAGGAAGGCAGTATTATGTCACAAGAAAAGATCCCCTACAAAATTTATCTTGATGAAAAGGAGATTCCACGCAACTGGTATAATGTTCGTGCAGATATGAAAAACAAGCCGGCGCCGCTGCTTAATCCGGCTACGCATGAACCAATGAAGCCTGAGGAGCTTGCCCCCGTATTCTGCGAGGAGCTTATAGCTCAGGAATTTGATAACGATACCAGATATTTCCCCATTCCCGAGGAGATCCTGAACTTCTACAAAGTTTACCGTCCCTCTCCCCTTGTCAGAGCTTATTTTCTGGAGGAGAAATTGGGCACTCCCGCAAAGATCTATTACAAATTTGAAGGCAACAACACCAGCGGCAGCCACAAGCTTAATTCCTCTGTAGCTCAGGCTTATTATGCCAAGAAGCAGGGACTTAAGGGCGTTACCACCGAGACAGGCGCAGGTCAGTGGGGTACAGCTCTTTCAATGGCTTGTGCGTATTTCGGACTTGACTGTAAGGTATACATGGTCAAGGTATCCTATGAGCAGAAGCCCTTCCGCCGTGAAGTAATGCGTACCTACGGCGCTTCCGTCACCCCCTCTCCTTCCATGGAAACAGAGGTCGGCAAAAAGATCCTCGCCGAGCATCCCGGCACAACAGGAAGCCTTGGCTGCGCTATATCCGAAGCAGTTGAAAAGGCTGTTACAACAGAGGGTTACCGTTACGTACTGGGCAGCGTTCTCAATCAGGTCCTGCTCCATCAGTCTGTCATCGGTCTTGAAACAAAGATAGCTCTTGATAAATACGGTGTTAAGCCTGACATTATTATCGGCTGTGCAGGCGGCGGTTCAAATCTCGGCGGTCTTATCGCTCCCTTTATGGGCGAAAAGCTTCGCGGAGAGGCTGATTACCGTATAATCGCTGTTGAGCCCGCTTCATGTCCCAGCTTTACCCGCGGTAAATACGCGTACGATTTCTGCGATACCGGAATGGTTTGTCCCCTTGCCAAGATGTACACCCTGGGCAGTGACTTCATTCCCGCTCCCAACCACGCCGGCGGTCTTCGCTATCACGGCATGAGCCCCATCCTCTCTCAGCTTTATGCTGACGGCTACATGGAGGCAGTTTCCGTGGGACAGACTTCCGTCTTTGAGGCGGCAGAGCTTTTCGCAAGGGTCGAGGGTATCCTTCCCGCTCCCGAGAGCAGTCACGCAATAAGAGCCACCATCGACGAGGCGTTAAAGTGCAAGGAGACCGGTGAAGAAAAGACAATCGTATTCGGTCTTACCGGAACAGGTTACTTTGATCTTGTCGCTTATGAAAAGTTCCATGACGGCAAGATGACAGATTACGTTCCCACCGACGAGGAGCTTCAGACTTATTTCAACAAGCTTCCCAAAATCTACTAATAATTAAAAAGCATATTTTTAATGCACTTGCAGTTCTGAACTGCAAGTGCATTTCCCATATTTGCATTATCAAATCGTTGATTTTTTAGAGGTATTATGTTACAATATCAGCGAGGTGAAAACTATGGCAATGTTTGAATCCGGTGAAATGTATCTTGAAACTATATATATTCTTTCCAAAAAATCTTCCGCTGTCCGTGGGATCGATGTGGGCGAATATATGGGCTTTTCCAAACCGTCGGTCAGCCGTGGTATAGGTCTTTTAAAAAAAGACGGTTTTGTGGAAACAGATGAGAGCGGATATATTAAGCTTACCGCCAAGGGGCGTGAACTGGCTGAAAAGATCTATGAGCGGCACACGATCCTGACATCGATACTGATAAGTCTCGGTGTGGATGAAAAGACTGCCGCGGAAGACGCCTGCCGTATTGAGCATTATATAAGCGATACCGCGTTCAACGCGATAAAAGATCACATAAAAAAATATAATGATTGATTTCTGAATCATAACAGTAAGCCGGTACTTTCAGGTTTTTGAAAGCGTCGGCTTTTTATGTGTTATTCTTCGTTTGATTTGTAATACAGCATACAGTGACAAAAGCCCTCAAATTCGGGGTCTGATATCTGGTCGCGGAACTCCTTGCACATACACTTATAATCCTCTGTTTTTTCTCTGCGGCAGGGACAGTATCCGCCGGTTTTCTTTAAGCCGTTCTTTACGATCTCAACGATTTCTTTGTCAGGATTCAATTTGATTTTCATATAATACTCTCCTTAATTTATAAACCTGTAAAGGGAGCCGGTCTTTATTTCGGCTCCGCCTTTTCTAAAAGAGATGACCCTTGTTTCCAAAAGCTTTTTAGCACCGCACAGTTCATACAGAGCTCCGGCAAAATCGAGTCGATTTATGTCCTGAGGTACAAGCTTTTCATATTCATATGGCAGTTCAATATCGTTTAAGCTGTAAAATGTCTCATTTTCGGAGCTTACACAGAAAACAAAACCGTCAAAGCCTTTCGGTACTGATTTATCATATGTTGTTATCAAAAAATTACAGTTATTAATTGAAGAACAGTCGTCTGCAATAATAAGCACCGCTCCGTATTTTTTCATAAGCTTTATACTGATCTCTTCATATTTTCGCCGCCGATTGGTCAGTATCTTTATGCATGAAGAAAGCATGATGAGCTGCTCGATATCATCCGACAATATACCGGTGCTGTCAATAACGGCGACATGTATATCCGAGGGCTTGAGCCTGCATTCTCTGAGGATCGACGCCACAGAAGCAACAAGTATCCTGTACGGCAAATATCGGGGAACAAACCTGTTTATCGGAATACCGCGGGGAATTATTATCCGCTCCGGGATAAGCATCCGCGAGAAACATCTTCCCACAGCTGAAACTATTTTGTCCCACGGCAGTAAATAAGAACCCTCTTTTTTTGAAAATATTTCCGGACAGTCAAGTGTAAAGAACGGTGCGCCGTTCTTTACTGCAACTTGTGTCAGCTGAGGTTCATATGGATGGAGCCACCCGGACAATCTTGATAATAAACCGTTATCTCGCTTTTCCGGCTGAAGAACTACGAACACGCTTACTCCCCCATATACATACTACACATATGTATATGCCGGAAAGAGCAGCGTTATTATTTTGTGCCGGTTATCATAATCAATTCATCTCCGGTGATCTCTCTGCACTCCCCCGGTTCAAGGGCGGGATCAAGCTCCAATCCGCCGATTTTTGTGCGTTTAAGACCGATCACTTCGTTATTGAGAGTCGCGACCATCCGTTTTATCTGATGAAATTTTCCCTCGCAGATTTGAATACGGACATATTTTTCGCCGAGTCTTTCAAGCTTTGCAGACATACATTCGGTGCCGTCCTCAAGTACTATCCCCTCTTCAAATCGCTTTATATCGCTGTCTGTGATGTCATATTTTATCTTTGCTTCATAAGTTTTGACAACGTGATTTTTGGGTGAAAGTATCTTATGCGAGAAGTCCCCGTCATCGGTTATGAGCATAAATCCCGTGGTATCTTTATCCAGCCGACCGGCGGGAAACAGATTTTTTCGCTGCAGCTCCTCCGGCACCAGATCGATTACGGTGACCGCCTTTTTGTCTAATGAGGCGCTCAGAACGCCGGAAGGTTTGTTCATCATAATATAAATATGAGATCTGTAATCAAATTCTTTACCGTCTATCTCAATTGTGTCAACGTATATGTCCACAAGGTTCCCCGGATCAATCGCAGGTTTACCGTTTACGGAAACTCGACCTGTACGGATAAATTGCTTTACATCTTTTCTTGACACTTTGCCCTGTGAAGCTATTAACTTGTCAAGCCTTTCCTTAGACATAACTTTCACCCCATTATTACAAAAGAGTGAAAGCCCGGATCAGCTAACACGCTTCTATAAATTCAGTTATGAACAACATCGCCGGAACCCATGAATTCCTCCATAGTTGCCGCTGTTTCAGAATTTATTCCCTCATGCTTCAAGACGACCGAAATTGTATTTAAAATAACTTTTGCATCAGTTTTGAATGATATGTTTTTAGTGTACCATATGTCCATTTTAAACTTTTCTTCCCATGCGGCAAGATTTCTGCCGTGTACCTGAGCGTAACCGGTAAGACCGGGGCGAACGTCATGCCTGTGATGCTGTTCCTCGGAGTATCTGGGAAGATACCTTACTAACAGAGGCCGGGGTCCCACAAAGGACATATCGCCCTTGAGTATGTTGATAAATTCAGGCAGTTCGTCAAGTGAAGTTGAACGCAGGAAACGGCCGTAAGATGTCAATCTTTCCTCATCGGGCAGAAGATCACCGTGTTCATCCTTCCTGTTTGTCATGGTACGGAATTTTATCAGTTTGAAGAATTTTTCGTGCCATCCGGGACGTTCCTGAACAAAAAACGGATTACCGCCCATAACCGCCGCGCCTACTACGGTCAGGATAAGCATAAGGGGCGACAACAGTATAAGAAGCAAAAGCGATATTAAAAAATCCAGCAGTCTTTTAAAAAACTTTGCGTACATAGCGGCCTCACTCAAAACACGAATGTATGATGTCAATTATGATATCCTGCTGCTCAGGGGTCATTTTATTGTCCGAAGGCAGACATAAACCACGATTGAAAATATCCATACCGACGTCTGCGGCTTTGCCGTCTATGTATGCGTTTGTCCTTGCTCGGCCGTTTCCGTCTCTTACGATAAACGGATTCATTCTGTACATGGGCTGCATATGCATGGGCTTCCAGATGGGACGACCCTCAACGTTATATTTTGCCAGAGTTTCAAGTATTTCCGTAGGACAGCTTTTTTCAGGCTCAGATGAGTAACAGGCGTCTCTGTCAGACCTTGCCTGTCTGCACATACTGTTCTCATCGATTATCATACATGAAAGCCAGTAATTAGGCACGGAATTGACCGGATCAAAGGGGTTCATGGCGACAGGCAAGTCTTTAAGCCCCTCTTTATATCTTTCATATATAGCCTTTTTCTGAGCTATATGCTGTTCAAGGTACGGCAGCTGACCGCGGACTACACCGGCAATAATATTTGACATACGGTAGTTGTAGCCCAGTTCCTCGTGCTGATACCAGGGAGCGGCTTCACGGCTCTGTGTTGACCATTTACGAGCCTTGTTTGCAGCCTCAAGACTGTCTGTGAGCAGCATACCTCCGGATGACCCGGTTATGATCTTATTGCCGTTAAAACTTATTGCGTTATATGTACCGAATGTACCGGTCTGTCTGCCTTTATATGTCGCGCCCAGAGATTCCGCCGCATCCTCAATAAGAACAGCGCCGTGTCTTTTGCATATTTCCGAGATTTCATCCAGCTTTGCCGGTGTGCCGTATAAATTTGCCACGATGACAGCTTTAGCCTGAGGGTATATTTCAAAAGCCTTTTCCAATGCAACGGGGTCCATGTTCCATGTGTCATATTCCGTGTCGATAAACACAGGTATGCCGCCCTCATAGACAATGGGATTTACCGTGGCGTCAAAGGTCATATCGGACGCCATTACATAGTCTCCGGGCTTTATTCCGGCAAGCTTGACGCAGAGGTGCAGAGAAGCTGTACCGCAGGAAAGACCGACGGCATACTTGCAGCCCGTCAATTCCGCGATGCTTTTTTCGACCTCGTTGATATTTTCGCCCGCCGTAGTGACCCAATTCTTGTCGATGGCGTCTCTGACAAAGTCGATCTCCTCCTCATGCCTCGTGGGAGAAGAAAGCCATATTTTGCTCTCAAAAGGTTTAAATTTCATCTTAACAATACCCTCATTCATGGAATAATACAGCAAACCAAATCTCAAAAAACAAATATCTACAATTATCTGTGCATACACTTATAAAATAACATAATATATGTAAAAAATCAACACTAAAAAGTATGGAAATATTTATAATTCATAATCAGAACAATAAAAGTACATATAAAAAATCCATCGGAGGATCCGGCTCCGATGGAAGAAAGGTAAATTTATATTATTTATGTACGTCGGCGGCTGTATCCTTACGGATAACGTCGTGAGCTCCGCCTTCCACGATGCTTGTAGCGGAAACGAGGGTGAGTTTTGCTTTTTCCTGAAGCTCAGGTATCGTCATTGCTCCGCAGTTGCACATGGTGGATTTGACCTTTGAAAGAGAAACGGCAACGTTATCTTTAAGGGAACCTGCATAGGGAACATAGGAATCAACGCCCTCTTCAAAGGACAGCTTCTTGTCGCCGCCCAGATCGTATCGCTGCCAATTCCTCGCTCTATTTGAACCCTCGCCCCAGTATTCCTTGTAGTATGTGCCTCTTATGGATATCTTTTCCGTGGGGCTTTCGTCGAATCTTGCGAAATATCTACCCAGCATCAGGAAATCGGCGCCCATCGCAAGGGCAAGAGTCATGTGATGGTCATAAACTATGCCGCCGTCTGAACAAACAGGGATATATACGCCGGTCTTTTTAAAATATTCATCTCTTGCCTCGCAGACATCTATCAGCGCGGTAGCCTGTCCCCTGCCTATGCCCTTGGTTTCTCTGGTTATGCAGATAGAACCTCCGCCTATGCCAACTTTTATAAAGTCGGCTCCGGCGTCCGCAAGGAACAAAAAGCCTTCCCTGTCAACAACATTTCCGGCGCCTACCTTGACCGAATCTCCGTATCTTTCGCGTATCCATGCAAGGGTCCTTGCCTGCCATTCGGAAAAGCCCTCGGAGGAATCAATACAAAGAACATCCGCGCCTGCGTCTATAAGTGCGGGAACTCTCTGCTCATAATCTCTTGTATTTATACCGGCGCCTACAACATAGCGTTTATTGGGATCGAGAAGCTCATTGGGATTGTCCTTGTGAGCGTCGTAGTCCTTACGGAAAACGAAGTACTTAAGGTATCCGTTCTTATCAACTATGGGCAGAGAATTGAGCTTGTGTTCCCATATGATGTCGTTTGCCTCTTTCAACGACGTGCCTTCTTCGGCAGTGATAAGCTTTTCAAGAGGGGTCATAAATTCCCGGACCTTTTCATCTCCGGTCATACGGCTTATTCTGTAGTCTCTGTCAGTAACAATACCAAGAAGCTTTCCGTCTGCTGTACCGTCCTCTGTTACCGCAAAGGTCGAATGACCGTTACGGTTTTTGATAGCGACAACGTCCTTAAGCGTCTGATCGGGCATAACATTGGAGTCACTGACAACAAAGCCCGCCTTAAAGCTCTTTGCTCTTGCCACCATTGCGGCCTCGTCCTCTACGCTCTGAGAGCCGTAAATAAAGGAAACTCCGCCCTCCCTTGCCAGGGCAACGGCAAGCTTTTCACCGGAGACAGATTGCATTATCGCAGATGTCAACGGAATATTGAGGGAGATTGCCGGTTCTTCACCTTTCTTGAATTTAACAAGGGGCGTTTTTAAAGAAACGTTTGCGGGCACACATTCACAGGACGAGTATCCGGGCACCAGCAAATATTCATTGAAGGTATGGGAAACTCCGTTGAAATAACAAGCCATATTATTGAATCCTCCTGAATAGTATTTAAACAAACTCCACCTGTGAGGCGGAGTTTGTCTCTTTAATTAGAACAAGCCTAAGATCCTGCCGTCGTCGGTAACGTCGATCTTTTCTGCCGCGGGTGATTTGGGAAGACCGGGCATGGTCATTATATCGCCTGTGAGCACAACGACAAAACCGGCTCCTGCGGATATTTTAACATTTCTTACCGTAATTGTAAAGCCTTCCGGAGCGCCGAGTTTTGCAGGGTCATCTGTAAAGCTGTACTGAGTCTTTGCTATACATACCGGACAGCTGCCGAATCCCAGTCCCTCAAGAGTGGATATCTGCTTTTCGGCGTTTGCGGTATAACTGACGCCAACGCCTCCGTATACCTTAGTTGCAACGGCGTTGATCTTTTCCTTTAAGGACATTTCATCTGTGTAGGAGAAGGTGAAGTCGCCTTTTTCCTCTTCGCAAAGACGAACGACCTCTTTTGCCAATGCCTCTCCGCCCTTGCCGCCTTCAGCCCATACGGTGGAAAGAACTGTGTTTACGCCCAGCTCTTTACATTTTGCTATAATAAAATCTATTTCCTTGTCGGTATCTGTGGGGAAGCGATTAACAGCGACCACGCAGGGCAGTTTGTAGACGTTCTTTATATTTGAAACGTGTCTTAAAAGGTTCGGGATGCCCTTTTCAAGCGCATCGATATCCTCTGTGGCAAGCTGCTTTTTATCAAGCCCGCCGTGCATTTTCAATGCCCTTACGGTTGCGACAACGACCACTGCGTCAGGAGTAAGACCTGCCATACGGCACTTGATGTCAAGGAACTTCTCAGCGCCAAGGTCAGCGCCGAAGCCTGCCTCTGTAACGGTGTAGTCGCCCATCTTAAGAGCCATTCTTGTAGCCATGACAGAATTGCAGCCGTGGGCAATATTGGCAAAGGGACCGCCGTGAACAAAGGCGGGTGTGCCTTCAAGGGTCTGAACCAGATTGGGTTTGAGCGCGTCCTTAAGCAGAGCGGTCATCGCTCCGTGAGCCTTTAGATCCCCTGCCGTTACCGGCTTATCATCGTATGTGTAGCCGACGATTATTCTTGCAAGTCTTGCTTTAAGATCGGAAATTGAGGATGATAAGCAGAGCACAGCCATTATTTCGCTGGCAACTGTTATATCGAAGCCGTCTTCACGGGGAACACCGTTGACCTTGCCGCCCAAGCCGTCAACAACAAAGCGAAGCTGGCGGTCGTTCATGTCAACACAGCGCTTCCATGTGATCTTTTTGGGATCAATGCCAAGAGAGTTGCCCTGCTGGATATGGTTATCAAGCATAGCGGCAAGCAGGTTGTTTGCGGCACCTATAGCGTGGAAGTCACCGGTAAAGTGGAGGTTTATATCCTCCATGGGAACAACTTGAGCGTAACCGCCTCCCGCGGCTCCGCCCTTTACTCCGAATACCGGGCCTAAAGAGGGCTCACGAAGGGCAACGGTAACGTCCTTGCCTATCCTGCGAAGACCGTCCGCAAGACCTATCGTGGTGGTGGTTTTTCCCTCGCCTGCAGGTGTGGGAGTAATAGCCGTTACAAGGACAAGCTTGCCGTTTTCACGGTCTGAATCAAGAAGAGACAGATCGATCTTTGCTTTGTACTTGCCGTAGTGCTCAACGTATTTGTCGTCAACGTGAGCGCGTTTGGCGATCTCGTCGATGGGAAGCATTTCACAGGCCTGCGCGATTTCGATGTCTGATAAATAATCCATTTTTCATTACCCCTCTTTATTTAAAATATTTTACCGCTGATTCAAACATTCTTATGTCATAATTGCCGGGAACGTTTTTATAAAGACCGGAATCAACACGTTCACTGTGTCCCATTTTGCCGAAAACTCTGCCGTCGGGAGAGGTTATGCCCTCAATGGCGTACAGCGAACCGTTGGGATTGTAATGGATATCCATTGATGCGTTGCCCTGCAGATCGACGTACTGTGTGGCGATCTGACCGTTTTCAATAAGCTTTGCAAGCACCGCATCGCTTGCTATGAATCTGCCCTCGCCGTGGGATATGGGCACGTTTATAATATCGCCAACATTGACAAGTGAGAGCCACGGGGATTTGTTGGAGGCGATCCTTGTGCGTACTATCCTTGACTGGTGGCGGGCAATGGTGTTGAAGGTTAACGTGGGGCAGGTCTCGTCGGTATCTATGATCTTTCCGTAAGGAACAAGTCCCAGTTTTATAAGTGCCTGGAAGCCGTTGCAGATACCGCAGATCAGACCGTCCCGATTATCGAGAAGCTCGGTAACTCCCTGCTTGATCTCGGGATTTCTAAAGAAGGCGGTTATGAATTTACCGCTTCCGTCAGGCTCGTCTCCGCCGGAAAATCCGCCGGGGATAAATATCATCTGAGAGGACTTCAGGCTCTCTGAAAATGCCTCGACACTTCTGCTTATACCTTCTGAGGTAAGATTGTTTATAATGATTATCTCAGCCTCTGCTCCGGCGTCTGTCACAGCCTTCGCGCTGTCGTATTCGCAGTTGGTGCCCGGGAATACAGGAATAATTACCTTGGGTTTTGCTGTTTTAATTGCAGGAGAACCGTGGGAATTGACAGAGTATGAGGCGTTTTCAACCTTGTCATCGGAATTCTTTATGTTGCAGGAATATACCTTTTCAAGCTTGTCTTCATAGACGTGGAGCAGTTTGTCCAGTGAAACAGAATCTTTACCGTAAGTTACCGCCTGATCATTAGTTACCCTGCCTATAACTTCAAATCCTTCCGTACCCCCTGTTGTCTCGAGGATGAATGAGCCGTAACTGAGACCGAAAATATCAGTAAGATTTAAGCTCTTTTCAAACTCAAAGCCAAGACCGTTGCCGAAGCACATTTTCATCACAGCCTCGGCAATGCCGCCAAGACCGGGAGTATAACAGGAAACAGCCTTTCCGCTGCGGATAAGCTTGTTTACCGCATCAAACGCTTTGAGGAGCGAGTCTGTTTTCGGCAGACCGTTTTCATCGAATTCGGGTCTGATCATTATAACGTTGTTTCCTGCCTTTTTAAATTCGGGAGAAATGATATCCTTTGTTTTTTCCGTAGTAACGGCAAATGAGACCAGTGTGGGCGGAACGTCAAGATCCTCAAAGGAACCGCTCATGGAATCCTTGCCGCCTATTGAACCGATACCCAGCTCTATCTGCGCTTTATATGCGCCCAAGAGCGCGGCCAAGGGCTTGCCCCAGCGTTTGCCGTCCTTGCCGGGATGTTCAAAATATTCCTGGAAGGTAAGATATACGTCCTTGAATTCAGCGCCTGTTGCAATAAGCTTGCAGACGGATTCCACCACCGCAAGATACGCGCCGTGATAGGGACTGCTTTCCGATATAAAGGGATTATATCCGAAGGACATAAGGGAACAGGTGTCCGTATGCCTTCCTTCAACAGAGATCTTCTGGACCATTGCCTGTATGGGGGTGAGCTGATTTTTGCCGCCGAAGGGCATCAATACAGTGCCTGCGCCGATGGTGGAGTCAAATCTTTCGGAAAGTCCCCTCTTTGAGCAGACGTTGAGATCGTCCGCAAGGCTTATATAGTTTTCTTCAAATGTGCCGGAAACGGCTTTATTTGTGTATTTCGGCGATGCCGGAGTTATGGTGATATGTTTGTCTGCGCCGTTGGAATTAAGGAATTCACGGCTTATATCAACGATATTTTTGCCGTTCCAGTTCATCACAAGACGGGGTTCCGCCTGAACAACAGCAACAGGAGTTGCGTGAAGATTTTCGTTGTCGGCAAGCTTAAGAAATGCCTCAACGTTTTCTTTTTCTACAACGACCGCCATTCTTTCCTGGCTTTCACTTATCGCAAGCTCGGTGCCGTCAAGTCCTTCGTATTTCTTGGGGACTGCGTTCAGATCTATTTTCAATCCGTCGGCAAGCTCACCGATGGCAACAGATACACCGCCGGCGCCGAAATCGTTGCAGCGCTTTATCATAAGGCAGGCTTCCTTATTGCGGAAAAGCCTCTGGAGCTTTCTTTCCTCCGGCGCGTTACCTTTCTGGACTTCTGCGCCGCAGGTGTCTATTGAATCAACTGTATGGGATTTGGAAGAGCCTGTAGCTCCGCCGCAGCCGTCACGCCCCGTAGCTCCGCCTATAAGTATAACCACATCACCGGGAGCGGGTGTTTCCCTGCGTACGTTTTCCGCGGGAGCCGCGGCGATAACAGCGCCTATCTCCATGCGCTTTGCCGCATACCCGGGATGATAAATCTCGTCAACGATACCGGTAGCAAGACCGATCTGATTGCCGTAGGATGAGTAACCCGCCGCTGCGGTGGTTACTATTTTTCTTTGAGGAAGCTTGCCGTTCATGGTTTCCGACACGGGCTTCAACGGATCTGCCGCGCCGGTAACGCGCATTGCGCCGTAAACGTAAGAACGTCCGGAAAGCGGATCGCGGATAGCGCCTCCTATACAGGTGGCAGCGCCGCCGAAGGGTTCGATCTCCGTGGGATGGTTGTGTGTCTCGTTCTTGAACAGAAGTAGCCACGGCTCGGTTTTGCCCTCTACATCAACGTCTATTTTTACCGTGCAGGCGTTGATCTCTTCGCTTTCGTCAAGCTTATCAAGCTTGCCTTCCTTTTTGAGTACCCTGACAGCCAGGGTGGCTATGTCCATCAGACAAACGGGTTTGGTTCTGCCCAAAGCCTTTCTGGCGGCGATATATTCGTCGTAAGTACTTTGAAGGAGCTTGTCCTCAAATTTAACGTCATCTATCACTGTTAGGAATGTTGTGTGGCGGCAATGATCCGACCAGTAGGTGTCTATCATCCTGATCTCTGTGATAGTGGGATCTCTGTGTTCACTCTTGAAGTACTGCTGACAAAAGGCTATGTCGTCAATATCCATGGCAAGCTGATATTCCTTGACAAAATCGGCTAATCCGTCCCTGTCAAGGGAAATAAAGCCTTCAAGAGTCTTTACCTCGGTGGGAACATCGTATTTGATTTTAAGCGTTTCCGGTTTTTCAAAGGCGGCTTCGCGAGCCTCAACCGGGTTTATAACGTACTTTTTGATCTTGTCGATACTCTCTGACGGCAGATCGCCGTATAAAGCGTATATTTTAGCAGTCCTGATAATAGGTCTTTCTGCTTTTGAGATTATTTGTATACACTGAGCCGCGCTGTCTGCGCGCTGATCGAACTGACCGGGCAGATATTCCACCGCAAAGCACTGTGCGCCTTCAGCTTTCAGATCGTCGGAAACAACGTCCAGCTGAGGTTCGGAAAATACCGTCTTCTTCGCGTATTCAAATAAATCCTCGGTTATATTCTCCGCATCATAGCGGTTGATTACCCGGACACCGGTAAGTTCTCTGATGCCCAGAATGGTATTTAATTCCTTAAGCAGAGCTTTTGCCTCTCCGGCAAGCTCAGGCTTCTTTTCAACATAAACCCTGTAAACCAAATCTTAATCCTCCCTTGCCTGCAATGCCCTTGAACCGATATCGGTCCTGTAGTAGGCGTTGTCAAATTTGATTTTATTTACAGCTTTATATGATTCGTTTACAGCCTCTTTAAGGCTGTCGCACACGGAGGTGACGCCTAATACTCTGCCTCCGTTTGTGTATATTTTGCCGTCCTTTTCTTTAGCTCCGGCAACAAATACCCGGTCGTATAATTCTTCGGGGATGGATATCTCAAAGCCCTTTTCGTAGGCAAGAGGATAGCCCTTGGACGCCATTATGACACAGCAGGCGTATTTGTCGCTGAATCTGACTTCCGTGTCCGCAAGGGTACCCTTTGACACAGCCATCATGACTGTGAGCAGATCGCTTTCCATCAGCGGTAAAACCACCTGGGTCTCAGGGTCGCCGAAACGGCAGTTGTATTCTATTACCCTGGGGCCGTCTTTTGTGATCATCAAACCAAAATACAGACAGCCTTTGAAGGTGCGTCCCTCAGAATTCATGGCATTGATGGTGGGAATGAATATTTCCTTCATGCAGGTTTCCGCGACATCTTTTGTATAATAAGGATTCGGTGCCACAGTTCCCATTCCGCCGGTGTTAAGTCCGGTATCTCCGTTCCCTGCCCGCTTGTGATCCATTGAGGATACCATGGGCACGACTGTATTGCCGTCTGTAAACGCCAGCACAGAGACCTCGGGGCCGGTAAGGAATTCTTCGATAACGATATTCTCGCCGCTTTTACCGAACTTTTTGTTCTGCATCATTTCAATAACGGCATTCCTGGCTTCGTCCCTTGTCTGAGCTATTATTACGCCCTTGCCAAGAGCCAGACCGTCCGCCTTTATGACGGTTGGAACAGGCGCGCTTTCAAGGTACTTGAGAGCCTTTTCCATATCGTCAAAGACTTCATATTCAGCTGTGGGAATACCGTATTTTTTCATAAGATTTTTTGAGAAAACCTTACTGCCTTCAATGATAGCGGCCTTTTTATTCGGGCCAAAACATGGTATTCCCTTTTCCTCAAGGGCGTCCACGCAGCCCAATACCAACGGATCGTCCGGCGCAACAACAGCAAAATCAATACTGTTGTTAATCGCAAAATCTACTATGCCGGGAATATCCACAGCCGAGATCGGAACACACTGCGCGTCCCTTGCTATGCCTCCGTTGCCGGGAAGAGCGTAGATCGTTGTAACGTCTTTGTTTTCTTTAAGCTTCTTTATGATGCTGTGCTCTCTTCCGCCGCCGCCAACAACCAAAATATTCATTGCAAAATCCTCACAAAATCATATATTTGAGTTTTGAAATATCAATGATGGAACAGGCGCATACCTGTGAACGCCATGGCTATTCCGTACTTGTTGCAGCATTCGATAACAAGGTCGTCGCGGATAGATCCGCCGGGCTCTGCGATATATTTTACGCCGCTGCGCTTTGCTCTCTCAACGTTATCGCCGAAGGGGAAGAACGCGTCTGAACCGAGAGCAACATTGTCCACAGTGGCAAGATAAGCCTTCTGCTCTTCGTCTGTGAACTTCTCGGGACGAACGGTGAAATACTGCTGCCAGATACCCTCTGCGCAGACGTCCTCTTCGTTCTTGTTGATGTAACCGTCGATAACATTATCTCTGACGGGTCTGCTGATGTCGGCTCTGAAGGGCAGATTGAGGACCTTGTCGCTTTGACGAAGGAACCATGTGTCCGCCTTTGTGCCCGCAAGTCTTGTGCAGTGAATTCTTGACTGCTGACCGGCGCCAACACCGATTGCCTGTCCGTCAACTGCATAGCATACTGAATTTGACTGAGTATATTTTAGAGTAATAAGGGAGATGATAAGATCTCTTATTGCCGTTTCGGGCAGATCCTTGTTCTCGGTAACAACATTGGAGAGAAGCTCTCTGTCTATCTTGAAATTGTTGCGGCCCTGTTCAAAGGTGATTCCGAAAACGTCCTTGTTCTCCGTGGGGGCGGGAACGTAATCCGGGTCGATCTTTACGATGTTATAATTTCCGTTTCTCTTGGATTTGAGTATTTCCAAAGCCTCGGGCTCATAACCGGGAGCTATGATACCGTCGGAGACCTCTCTCTTTATCATGAGGGCGGTGGTAACGTCGCAAACGTCGGAAAGAGCTACCCAGTCACCGAAAGAGCACATACGATCCGTACCCCTTGCGCGGGCATAGGCGCAGGCAAGAAGAGAATCGTCCAGACCTTCAATATCGTCTACAAAGCAGGCCTTTTTGAGCTTATCGGAAAGCGGAACGCCCACAGCCGCCGAGGTGGGGCTGACGTGCTTGAAAGATGTGACAGCGGGAAGATTAAGAACTTCCTTCAGCTCCTTAACAAGCTGCCAGGAATTGAAAGCGTCAAGGAAATTGATGTATCCGGGTCTGCCGTTGAGGATCTCAATAGGCAGATCGCTGCCGTCCTTCATGAAGATCTTAGAGGGTTTCTGGTTGGGGTTACAGCCGTACTTTAATTCAAACTCTTTCATTTTTAACTCTCCCGTCAATTATTTATTTTTATTGATAAGTCTTGTTTCTTCCGCCATGGTGTCAATGTCTGTATAACTCACATAAAGCGATATCTTGTTGTCCGCATTCAGCGCGTCCCAAAGGGTGTTTGTGAACGCGTCTATATCGTTGGGGATAGCAACTCTTTCAGGCTCGCCCTGGAAGGTGGGAATGGGGTTGCCGTCACAGACATAGGTGTGGATAAAATGTCCCAGACCGGGAAGCGAAGGATAAGCAAATGTGTACCTGTTGCAGGCGCTGCCCTTTTCATCGGCGCTTTTAAGAATGCTCATCTCATAATTGAATCCGGCATCGTCAAAGTTGAGTATGCCGCTTATTCTCGGAGTGAAGTTGGGGGCGTCAGGCTCAAATTCTCTTGTCTTCAAGGACTCGTGGAAAGAAATGCCGTTTTTAAGACCTTCATATATGGTATCGGTCTGGTCTCCGTTGGTAACTATGATTTTGTTTTCATATTTTCTTAATGCGGCGTAAATGATAAGGCTGGGATCTTCAACCTTGGAAGCGTCAAAAGGCTCTGTAAAAAGAACATCGTCCTTTTTTGTGAATATCCTGTTTCGGCTGTTCTGGCTTCTGCCCATTATAAAGTAAGCGGTAACGGCCTTTTTGCCGTCCTCTGACTTGCCTATAACAATGCCTCTGCCCACATAGGAGTTATCTTTAATAAGCTCTCCTATGTCATTGATCCCGTAAATGTTCATTTTACATCTTTCCTTTCTGATATTGATTTTGATACTTTTTCAACTGCCAGGGGAAGGATTATCCATTCAGCCTGTTCCATAACTTTTCTTTGCAGGGTCTCCGGTGTATCGTCATCCGCTACGGAAACAGCCTTTTGCATGATTATTTCGCCGCCGTCCGGTATCTCATTGACAAAATGAACGGTAGCGCCCGTGACTTTGACACCCTTGTTCAGCGCCGCTTCATGGACCTTAAGTCCGTAAAAACCCGCGCCGCAGAAGGAAGGAATAAGGGACGGGTGAATATTGATTATCCGGTGATCGTATTTCCCGGTAAAGTTTTCACTGAGTATTGACATGAATCCGGCAAGAACTATCAGATCAATGTCGTTTTCCTCAAGGGTCTCAATGATCTTTTCTTCCATGGCGCTCTGACCGCCGCAGGCTTTTCTTGTAATGACAGCGGTAGCTATCCCGTTGTCCTTCGCCCTTGTGAGAGCGTAAGCGTCGGCGTTGTTGGAGATCACAAGAGTGATTTTTCCGTTCTTGATAATTCCCGATTTTTCAGCGTCGATAAGCGCCTGAAGATTGGTACCGCCGCCTGAAACCAAAACAGCGATATTAGTCATGCCCCTCACCTGCCTTCTGCAAAAGAGGCAAGACAACGCCGCCTATGGAGTTTCCCAGGACTACCATTGCCTGGAACGCTATTATTCTGGCGCTGAAAATCCCGGAAGCTCCGAAATAGAACATATCAGCTATTGAATGCTCAAAGCCGCTGAGAATAAATACAGGTATGCAGAACAGGATGGCAACGGGCGTTTTGTGATCCCTGAATATGCTGACTGACAGGTACATGAGAACGCCGCAGAATACAGATCGGATAAGAACGCTGAGCAGCGAAATGGTGAGCTTTTTCTCACACAGGGTCTGGGCGGCGTCCCCCATTGCGGGAATGGCAAATCTCAAAAGCATACCGATAAGAAACGTGGTTATAAGATTGCCTATAAGTCCGCACACAAGATCGCTCCAGTCCTTTTTCTTGTGGCTCTCAACTATGTATCCCACCTTGCCGGTGAACAGATAATAGCCCTTGTAGCAAATACAAAGCAGGGCTACAGCAAACAGTACAGCGCCGATATAACGGTTGTCGCAAGATAAAAATATTGCTCCGCCGATGGTGATCAGTATGCCCGCGCATACGCTTCCCGAAAAAGTCTTCAGCATATCGTAACCCTCACATCAGATTTGATTATTTTGCCGATGAGATAAGCATCCTCGCCGTTTTCTTTGAGTATGGAGATCGCCTTGTCAGCATCCTGAGCGGAAACTATGATGCTCATTCCCACACCCATATTAAATGTATTGAACATATCTCTTTCGTTGATGTTTCCTGTTTTTGCAATAAGGTAAAATATAGGAAGAGTCCTGACAGCCTTGCGCTCAATGACCGCACCGAAGCCGTCGGGAATACTTCTGGGAATATTTTCGTAAAATCCGCCGCCGGTAATGTGGGATATACCCTTTACCTTGACCTCTGACAACAGCGCAAGAACGGGTTTTACATATATTTTTGTGGGAGTAAGAAGAGTCTCACCCAGGCTTTTTCCGCCCAGTTCAGGTACGGGAGCCTTGATATCACAGTTTTCAACATCAAACACCTTTCTCACAAGAGAAAAACCGTTTGAATGAACGCCGCTTGAAGGCAGTGCGATTATTACGTCCCCTTCGGTGATCTCTTTATTGTTTATGATCTTATTCTTGTCAACCACTCCGGTGCAGTAGCCTGCAAGATCATATTCGTCAACGGGGTAAAATCCAGGCATTTCTGCGGTCTCTCCGCCGATAAGCGCCGCGCCTGACTGAACACAGCCGTCGCAAATGCCGCTGACTATGTCCGCTATTCTTTCAGGGTAATTCTTGCCGCAGGCGATGTAATCAAGGAAGTATAGAGGCTTTGCGCCGCAGCAGATGATGTCGTTGACGCACATTGCCACACAGTCTATGCCTACAGTGTCATGCTTATCCATGAGAAATGCAAGCTTGAGCTTGGTACCCACTCCGTCGGTGCCGCTGACAAGGATCGGCTTTTCAATGCCCGTCAGATCCAGCTCAAACAGTCCTCCGAAACCGCCCACATCGGAACATACGCCTGAGGTCATAGTCCTTGCGATATGCTTTTTCATAAGCTCAACAGCTTTGTAACCGGCGGTGATATCCACACCGGCGGCAGCGTAAACATCGGATCTTGAATTCTCTATCATGGCTTATTCCTTTCCGTCCCAGCAATAGGTACATAATTTCGATCTATCCAAACCGATGGCCTCTATAAGACCTTCGATGGTCTGGTATTCAAGGGATGCAAGATGAAGCTCTTTACAAATGGCTTCGCGGAGCTTCTTGCCCCTCTCGGTTGAAGGGTCGCTGTATTCGTCAATGTGATCGAAGCCCTCTTCCCCTTCCAGCTTCAATATGGTCGAACGGGTTATCAGGTCGTTTTCACTTGTCGATCTTGAGAAATTTAAGAATTTGCAACCGTACATGATAGGCGGACAGGCGGAACGCATATGTACTTTTTTAGCTCCGTTTTCATATAGAAACTCAACTGTTTCCCTGAGCTGAGTACCCCTGACTATTGAGTCATCCACAAATAACAGTTCCTTGTCCTTGATAAGCTCATTTACGGGGATTTGTTTCATCTTTGCGATCCTGTTGCGTTCCTTCTGGTTGGCAGGCATAAAGCTCCTGGGCCAAGTGGGAGTGTATTTTATAAAGGGTCTGGCAAAAGGAATGTGACTGCAATTTGAGTAGCCGATGGCGTGGGGTGTGCCGGAATCCGGAACGCCCGCCACACAGTCAGCGTCGGGAACACAACCGGCTTTTTTGTCGTTATTTGCCATTATTTCACCGTTGCGGCATCTCATTGTCTCAACGTTTACCCCTTCATAGGTGGAGGTCGGGAAACCGTAGTATGTCCACAGGAAGGAGCAGATACGCATATCGTCAAAGCCCTCTGAGAGAACCTTCATGCTGTCGGGAGTCAGTTCCACGATCTCTCCGGCTTTAAGCTCATATGTACTCTCGTAGCCAAGTTTCTGATAGGCAAAATGCTCAAAGGAAACACAGTGAGCCTCCTCTCTCTTTCCTATATGTACCGGAAGCGTGCCCTTGAGATCCCTTGCGGCGATGATCGAATTGTTTTCTGTAAGTATAATAATGAGGGCGGTTCCTTCAATAAGCTCCTGGGCGTAACGTATGCCCTCGGCGAATGATCCTTTTTGATTTATGAGAGCTGCGACAAGTTCGGTGGAATTAACTCCTCCCCCTGTCATGGCAGCAAGTTGACCTGAGGATTTTTCAATATATTCCTCTATCAGCTCCTCGGCGTTGTTTATAACTCCGACGATACATAAGGCGTAGCGCCCCAGCTTTGAACGTACCAACAGAGGCTGCGGGTCGGTGTCGTTTATACAGCCGATGGCCGCTGTTCCGGACTGACGCTCCAGAATACCTTCAAACTTGGTACGGAAGGGAGAATTGCCGATGTTGTGAATTTTTCTCTGCAGTCCGAGATCCTCATCATAAGACGCGATCCCCGCGCTTTTTGTTCCCAGATGGGAATGATAATCCGTGCCGAAAAACACGTCCGATAAAACGTCTGACTTACCTACTGCTCCGAAAAAGCCGCCCATGCTCAAAACTCCTTTTAGATATAACTTCATAGCTTTTATGAAAGCCGAAAAAGGTCAATACATGCCGAAATATTGACCAAAATGTCAAAAAGGGCGTAGTAGAGCCGATAAGCTCTACTACGCCCAGACGGTCGGCAAGAAACCCGGCAGTCTTTGCTCCCCTGCAGTGCTCTGCAATTACCCGTCAGTAACAAAGACCACGGTTCAAGTTTAACACTTGAAAAATTAAAAGTCAACAAGTTGTGCCAATTTCTATATTTTCTACAAAATATGCCATTATAACACCCAAGTTTGAGCACATAACGTTAATTCACATAGTAATAAATTCATTATATAACAACCTGATATTTTGAAATAACAGTTGTATTATTTTCAGTTATCTGTTAAAATTATAAAGTAATAAATATTTACATATTATTTTGATTTGCGTTCAGGTGATAGTATGAAGGAAAAGATCAATATAGGCATTGTCGGTTACGGTTGCAGAGGAAAAAGTCTCATGGTCGACGTTATACTCCATCTGTATAATGAGGGCGTAATAGTCAAAGCTGTCTGCGATACATATGAAGACAGAATGTTTGAAGCTGTAAATGACGTTGAGGCGACGACCGGCGTAAAGCCCTTCTGCTCCACGGATTACAGAGATATTACGACCATGGACGGACTGGACGCCGTTGTTGTCACCGCTTCCTGGGAGGCTCACGTTCCGGTCATTTTATCGGCAATGAAAAACGGCAAGTACGTTGCCACCGAGGTTGGCGGCAGTTATTCCATTAATGACTGCTGGGAGATCGTGCGTACATCGGAACAAACCGGCATACCCTGTATGATGCTTGAAAACTGTTGTTACGGCAGGCGCGAAATGATGCTGATGAATATGCTCGACAAGGGCTTTCTCGGTCAGATCTCTCACTGCTCCGGCGGATATATGCATGACCTGAGGTCTGAAATATCCCACGGAAAAGAAAACAGGCATTACAGGCTGAGAAACTATCTCAGAAGAAACTGTGAAAACTATCCCACCCACGAGCTGGGTCCCATAGCCATGCTTCTTGATATCAACTACGGCAACAGAATGCTTTCCCTTACATCCACGTCATCCTGCGCCCACGGATTAAATGAGTTCGTCAAAAACGAAAAAGGCGGGGATCATCCCCTTGCCAAGGTGAATTTTGCTCAGGGAGATATCGTTACCACGGTCATAAAATGTGCCAGAGGCGAAACGATCACCCTGACTCTCGATACAACTCTCCCCCGCGCTTACAGTCGTGGGATCACCGTAAGAGGGACAAAAGCCGCATATTTTGAAGATACTGATTCAGTTTTTGTTGACGGAGTACACAATAAATTCGATTTCGATTGGTCTCCGCAATGGGGCAACGCAAAAAATTATGAGGATGAATACGATCATCCCCTTTGGGCTGAGTATAAAAATAACCCCACGGGCGGACACGGAGGCATGGATGGGCTTGTACTCAAGGCGTTCTTTGAAAGCGTAAAGAACGGCACGCAGACACCCATAGACGTCTACGATACCGCCTCGCTTATGTGCATAAGCGCTTTGAGTGAGGAATCCATTTCCACCGGGAGCAGCCCTGTCGCTATACCTGATTTTACAAACGGCGCATGGATAGAACGGGAACCGCCTGTGGAAAGCAAATACTGCCTGCGTAAAATATGCAGGGATAAATTTTATAATCAATAAGGAGGAACGATTCGGGCTTTTTGGACAAAGAATGAATCGTATGATAAATATATGAAACTTTCTCTTGTTGTTCCCTGTTATAATGAAGAAGGCAATGTGGAAGAGATGAGCAAAGCTGTTGAAAAAGCATTTTTAAACTGCGGCTTTGATTATGAGATCGTTTTTGTCAATGACGGAAGCATGGATAACACATATAATGTCCTTAATGAAATTTATAAAAGCTCTCCGCAAAATATCAAGGTAGTCAATTTTTCAAGGAATTTCGGCAAGGAATCCGCTATATTTGCAGGGCTAAAGGAAAGCCGCGGAGATATTGTTGCTATCATTGACGCTGATCTTCAGCAGCGCCCTGAAATAGTGCTTGAAATGGTAAAAATGCTTGACGAGGATAAGGAAACAGATTGCATAACAGCCTATCAGGAGACCCGCAAGGAAGGCGCTGTTTCAAAGCTTTTCAAGAATATGTTTTATAAAATCATAAATAAATTCTCCGAAACTGAATTTGTTAAAAACGCAAGCGATTTCCGCGCAATGCGCCGTGAAATGGTGGACGCCATTTTGCAGATGGAGGAATATTTCAGATTTTCCAAGGGTATATTTTCATGGGTCGGTTTTAACACAAAATATATTCCTTACACCGCCGAAAAAAGATTCAGCGGAGAAACCAAATGGTCCTTCAGAAAGCTTTTCAAGTATGCTGTTGACGGCATTATCTCCTTCACCACCCTACCACTTAAGATATCAATAGCTGTAGGGTTCATTACCTCGTTGCTGTCAATAATATATCTTATTGTTGTTGTTATTCAAAAACTTTGCTTTGATATAAACGTCCCAGGTTATGCTACCATAGTTGTTCTTGTTTTGCTCCTTGGCGGTATTCAGCTGCTTTGTCTGGGGATCCTGGGAGAATATATGGGCAAAACCTACATGGAAACAAAGAAACGCCCCATATACATCGCAAGAAACGTACTTGATTACAAGGATAAGGATCAGAATTCCTGACAGTCGAACTTTCTTGTTCACAAATTGTTTACGATTTATACACCTATTTTCTACAGAATTTTCTACCCGGATCATGTTATAGTATGTTTACGGCAATTATTCAGACCGAACCTTGAAATATAAAATAAATCTCAGAGGAGGTAATCGCGTATGTCAGCCAACAGATGTATACTTGCCTGCGTAACACCGCAGTTATCCTGTTCAAAGCTTATTGAAGTCGGTAAGGTTTTAGCAAAACAACATAATGCAAACCTTGAAATATTATGTGTATTCCCTCAAAAAGCATGTTTAAATCCGGATCTGGAGGCTTTGTGCGAGCTTCAGAAGGTCGCAACCGACGCCAACGCGCAAATGACGATCTTCTTTAACGATTCCCCTGTTTTTGTGATCTCAGGCTATGCGGTAAAAAAGAACACCCTGACCATGCTTACAGGTTTCCCGAAAGAAAAGAGCAGCAGATTTGTTGAAAGCTTCCACTCCATACTGCCGGATATTCCAATAAGCATGGTGGACGATGACGGAAAGGTTTACCGTATTGTCCCGGCTGAGGATGTTGAACTCGTTGCAACTCAAACATTAGAATAAGTAATATAAATAGATTCAGACCCTTGGAACTGCCTTAAGGCAAATCCGAGGGTCTGTGTTTTTATCTGTTCTTGTACATTTTTTCGTAGTAATTTATATATTCCCCTGAGATCAGATCTTCCCACCATTCTCTGTTGTCCAGATACCATTGAACGGTCTTTTTGATGCCATCCTTGAATTTTACTTCAGGAGACCAGCCCAATTCTCTGTGTATCTTTGTGGGATCGATAGCATAGCGTTTATCGTGACCCGCCCGGTCTTTCACATATGTGATAAGATCCTCGCTTTTACCCAGCTCTGAAATAACAAGCTTGACCACGTCGATATTTTTCATCTCGTTGTGTCCGCCGATGTTGTAGACCTCGCCGGGCGTACCCTTGTGTATTACAAGATCGACCGCTTTGCAATGATCCTCCACATAGAGCCAGTCACGGATATTTTCCCCTGTTCCGTAAACCGGTATGGGCTTATCGTGCAGAAGATTGACGATTATAAGAGGAATAAGCTTTTCCGGGAAATGATAGGGACCGTAGTTGTTTGAACAGCGTGATACGGTGACAGGAAGTCCATACGTTCTGTAATACGCCAGAACGAGCAGATCGGCACCCGCCTTGCTGGCTGAGTAGGGGCTTGACGCATGAATCGGAGTTTCCTCGGTAAAGAAAAGATCCGGTCTGTCCAGAGGCAGATCACCGTACACCTCATCTGTGGATATCTGATGAAATCTGGACACACCGAATTCACGGCACGCGTCAAGAAGCACCTGAGTACCCATAACGTTCGTTGACAGGAATATGGCGGGATCATTTATGGAACGGTCGACGTGACTTTCAGCGGCAAAGTTGACAACGGTATCAAACTTTTCGTTTTTGAAAAGCTCAAATACAGCGTTCCTGTCCGTAATATCCCCTTTGACAAACTTAAAGCGACTGTTTTTCAGCGCAGGTTCAAGGGTATGAAGATTTCCGGCGTATGTCAGGGCGTCAAGACAAACTATGTCATAATCGGGATGCTCGGAAAGCATATGGTAAATAAAGTTGCTTCCTATAAATCCGGCCCCTCCGGTAACAAGAATTTTCATATAGCTGTCGATCCTTTGAAGGTTGTTATATTTTACTTTATGTTCCACTCTTTGATATCTTTTACCTCGTTGTACATTGCGATATAACTGTTGTGCCGGGATTCGTCGATCTCTCCGTTTTTCACGGCTTCAACTATTTTACAGCCCTTATCGCAAACATGAGTACAGGTTGAAAATTTACATTTTCCAAGATAAGGCAGAAACTCCGGAAAGCAGAATGGCAGGTCTTCCTTTGAAATAAATTCCCTTTCCTCCAGAGTAAACGAGGCGAAGCCCGGGGTATCCGCAACATAACCTCCGCAGGTCTTATATAATTCAATGTGTCTGGTCGTGTGTCTTCCCCTGCCCAGCTTGTCGCTGATCTCACCGGTTTGAAGGTTCAGCCTTTTGTCAATGGCGTTGAGCAGAGTTGATTTTCCCACTCCCGAATTACCTGCAAAGGCGCTTATGCGACCCTTTAATTCCGCCTTTACCTCGTCTATCCCTTCACCGGTAACACTGCAGACGCTTATCGTTTTAATACCTGAATGCTTATATGCCGCGGCAAGCTCATCCGAAGATTTGATGTCTGATTTCGTTATTACGATGACAGGGGTTATGCCTTTGTTTTCAGCTGATGCCGTAAGCTTATCGATAACCAGCGTGCTGGGTCTCGGCTCCACCGTAGACGCCACAATAAAGAGTCTGTCGATATTTGCCACAGGAGGACGGATCAGATAATTTTTTCTTTCCCCGATCGAGACAACAGTACCTTTATTATCATCATCAACCTCAATTGAAACTCTGTCCCCTGCCAAGGGAACGATACCGTCTTTGCGAAACAGTCCTCGCGCTTTGCATTCATACAAAACATCAGCGACTTCAACATAATAGAAGCCACCGATGCCTTTTATGATTATTCCGTCAAGCTTAATCAATAAAATCACCTGAAACCGTCAGTTAATTTTCCTCATATTCATACGGGTATTTATAAACGTATATAGTTACAGGGGTGCTCAGAAGATATTTTGTAAACACACTGTGAGCAGGATCCTGATTAAACACTATACCGTCCTTCTCAGAATCGTAGGTAACTTCTTCAATCACGTTTATATTAGGAAATCCTGCGGCCTTTATTGACTGAACAGCTTTACTTCTACTGTTTCCGACAACATCGGGAACGAAGGCTTTTTTGTTTGACGAGTCGTAGTCATAAGTCTGAACATTGCTGAGTTCAGGAGGCTTTTTGGTAAAATCTATTGTACAGTCATAGATCTTATTCCCGTCAACATAAACCTCAAGAGCCTTGTTCGTACCGGAACCTTTGACCTTAAAGTTATAATCTTTACCGTTAAGCAGAATTATTTTGTCTGACAGATCGGACACTATAACGTTATCAAGATAAACCTTAATATTTCCGTCCACTCCTGAACCGAGATTAGGAAGTTTGACAGAAACACTTGCCTCAGAGGCAGCGGGTATGCCGCTGCTTATAACGACAGAGATTTTAGTTCCCTTCGGCACCTTCTTGTCGGAAATGCTCTGACTGATAACGATACCGTATTCTTTGTCGCTGTCTTCCTTTTTGACGTTTTCATCCAGCGTAAGACCAACGGACTCCAGCATTCCTCTTGCGTTTTCAAGACTCCAGCCTACTATATTGGGAACCTCTGTTGCGTTTTCGTCCTCATCATTGGCAATAACGAGAGTTACCGTCGTACCGTTGTCAACTTCAGTGTCCTTTTCAGGTGTTGTCCTTATTACCGTACCGTGTTCTTCCGTGGTGCTGTACTCGAGAACAGAATAAACCTTAAGTCCTGCCGCCGCCATAATATCTTTTGCGTCGGAGAATGTTCGTCCCACAACGTCAGGCACCACCGTCTTTTTGGCATTGCTTGCCACATAAAGAGTGATCTCCTTGCCTTTACTTACTTTTTGACCCTTTGTGGGATCCTGCTTGAATACTATGCCGTTTTCATATTTGCTGTTCTGTTCCTGCTCGATCTTAAACTTAAAATCCTTATATTCAGAATTATTTTCAATTTCAAAATAATAATTTTTATTTAAGAAATCCGGGACTTCGATTTTGTCCTCTTCAAAAAATCCCGTAAATATAAGCAAGCCGAATACCAGTCCTATCACTACCACAAGACCGACAACTATACCGGTAATGATGGGAATACTTCTGCTGCGGTTATCATCATCATTGTCATAACTGTCATCCTCGACTTTATTTGCTCTGTTAGTGTTATTTGCAGCTTGGGGATCGCGGTAATTATTCGGTCGTTTGACATATTTTGTAGGTTCATCGTCCACAAAATAGTTGTAATCAAAGCGAACCGAGGGATTGCGTTTGAATTCGTCGATCGCCAAAAGCATTTCCGCAACCGACTGATACCTCTCCGCCGGGCTTTTGCGCATGGCGCGGAGGATTATCTGTTCCAGTCCTATAGGGATATGCGGATTCAGAGCGCTTGGACGCTTGGGGGTCGACTGAAGTTGCATGATAGCGACGGAAACAGTATTGTCAGACTGGAACGGCAGTTGACCTGTCACCATTTCATACATAACTACTCCAACGGAATAGATATCAGCTTTATCGTCGGTAATATCTCCCCTTGCCTGCTCCGGGCTGATATAATGCACCGAACCTATGGCGTTTTCCGTCATAGTCCTTGTTTCGCTTCTGCTGAATCTAGCAATGCCGAAATCCGTAACCTTTACCGTACCGTTACGAAGAAGCATGATATTCTGCGGTTTTACGTCTCTGTGCACGATCCCTTTATCATGAGCGTGCTGGAGTGCGCGCAGTATCTGTGTTGTAAAATGCACGGCTTCCTTGATGTCTATCTTACCCTGCTGCTGGATATATTCCTTAAGGGTTATACCCTCGACATACTCCATGACGATATACTGAAGTCTGTCACCGTAGCTGACATCATAGACCTTTACTATGTTTGGGTGTGATAAAACAGCAATTGCCTTTGATTCGTTCTTGAATCTGCGGCGAAATTCCTCATTTGCAAGGAATTCGTCCTTAAGGATCTTTACCGCAACTATCCTGTCGTCAATATTGTCGTAAGCCTTGTAAACGACAGCCATGCCGCCTATACCTATAGTTTCCCTTATCTCGTATCGCCCGTCAAGAATTTTTCCTTCATAATTTTCCATACTTTACACTCCCGTTAATTGTTTGCTATGGCAACAACGGTTATGTTATCCCCTCCGCCGTTGTCATTTGCAATTTCAACAAGTTTGTCCGCAAAGTCGCCGAAGTCTGATTCTTTAAATGTGCTGTTTATAATTTCGGTATCAACAAAATTTGTCAAACCGTCTGTGCATATCATTAAAATATCATCTTTGTTGAAGTCCTCTATATAAAAATCAATGTCAAGAGTGCTGTCAACTCCAAGAGCCCTCGTTATCAGATTTTTGCCGGGATGGACGCGCGCCTCATCCTGAGTGATCTGACCGCGTTCAACCATATCCTGCACTACCGAATGATCCTTTGTAAGCTGAGTGATGCTTCCGTCGCTGAACATATAGGCGCGGCTGTCACCGGCGTGGGCTATATATACCGTGTCCGCCGTAGCTATCGCGGCGACCACAGTTGTACCCATGCCGTACAAGCTTTCGTTCGACTGGCTCATCTCATAAACGCAGACATTTGCCGTCTCAATAGAAGAAAGCAGCATATTGCGTATGGAATTACCGCTCATACCGTCATAGTAGCAAGTGGTAATTTTGTCCGAAATCATTTTTACGGCAGCTGCGCTGGCAACATTTCCGCCGTTCGCTCCGCCCATACCGTCACAGACAACAGCCCACACAACACCGTTCTGAAATTCTCCGATGTTGTAGCTGTCCTGATTGGAGGAACGGACCTTACCGATGTCGGTTTTTGCAACAACTAACAAACTGATTTTTCCCCTTTCTTATGCCTGTTTCTGAGTTGACCGCAGGATGCATCTATATCAGAGCCTAAGCTACGCCGTACCGTGGCGTTTATCCCGTTATTTTCAAGGATCCCCATAAACCGTTCCGTTCTTTCCGCTCCGGGTCTTTTGAAGGAGTTTTCCGTGACCTCATTTACCGGGATCAGATTGACATGACACAGCATATTTTTAAGCTTTGAAGCTAATTCAACGGCGCATTCGTCAGTATCCGTAACGCCGCTTATCAACGCATATTCAAAGGATATGCGGCGGGAAGTGGTCTTTGCGTACGTCCTGCACGCCTTGAGCAGTTCATCAATGCCGTATTTTTTGTTTACCGGCATGATGCGTGAGCGTATTTCGTCGTTGGGCGCGTGCAGTGATATTGAAAGCGTAAGCTGTAATTTCTTTTCAAGGAGATCATATATGCGCGGCACGATCCCGCTGGTGGAAAGAGATATTTTGCGCATGCTGATATTCAGTCCGTCGGGATTTGAAACGATATCGAGAAACTTCATTACATTATCAAAGTTGTCAAGAGGTTCTCCCATACCCATAAGGACTATGTGAGATATCTGAATGCCCAAATCGTTTTGCGCGGCGTGTATCTGGCTGAGTATCTCGGAAGGATAAAGATCACGGACAAATCCGCTCAGACCAGACGCGCAGAAGGCGCAATTCATCTTGCAGCCCACCTGGGTCGATACGCATATAGTATAACCGTACTTGTATTTCATTACCACGGATTCAATAAGCTCGCCGTCGTTGAGCTCAAACAGATACTTTACCGTACCGTCAAGGGCGGAGACCTGCTTGCGCTTTATAGAGCAGAAAAGGATCTCAAAGTGCTCCGCGAGAACGCCGCGAAGATCCCTGGACAGATCAGTCATTTCATCAAAGGAGGCAACTCCTCTGACCTGAAGCCACTTGTATATCTGCTTTGCTCTGAACGCAGGCAGATCAAAGGCTCTGCATTTCTCCGAAAGCTCCGAAAGCGACATTGATTTTATATCTGCTCTGTCCAAATTTTTACTCCTTAAGCTTTATGTGTGAATGCGGCGATAAAAAATCCGTCTGAATTATTTTTGTGGGGCATAAGAGTTATGTATCTGCTGTTTCCGTCTCTCAGATCATTTAAAACTTCCACACTGCAGAACTCCGGATGTTCGGCAAGAAATCTGTCGCAGACCTCGTCATTTTCGGCAGGATCAAGGGCGCAGGTGGAGTAGACCAATATGCCGCCTTTTTTTAAATATAAAGAAGAATTACACAATATAAGATACTGCAAATCCGGTAATTTGTCAATATCTTCAAATTTCTTGTATTTTATCTCCGGTTTTCTTCGTATTATGCCAAGACCGGAACAGGGTACGTCGCAGAGAACTCTGTCCGCCTTTTCAATTTTTTCATTGAAGACGGAGGCATCTCCGAGCTGAGGCTTTATGCAGGTCAGCCCCAGCCTTTCGGCACCCTTTGAGATAAGATTTACCCGGTGCTCATAAATGTCAAAGGAACAGACCGTACCGATATTGTTCATCCGTTCAGCTAATGTAAAAGATTTGCCCCCGGGGGCTGAGCAAAGGTCAAGAACTCTTTGCCCTTCCCGCGCATCCAATGCTTTACAGCAAAGCTGGGACGCGGTATCCTGAACGTGAAACAATCCCTGTTTATAACATTCGGCAGCCTCAAGGGAACCGCAGTGCTCAATCGTAAGGGCATCCTCCACCTCTTTGCATGGAAGTGCTGTTATGCCCTCGGCAGATAATTTTTCAATAAGCTCACCAGAAGTTATTTTAGTCGTATTCACTCTGAGGACAGTGGGAACGTTTCCTATTGAATTTTCCAGTATTCCCATTGTGTTTTCCCTGCCGTATGCTTTGAGCCAAAGAGATACTATTTCCTCTGAGCAGGAATATTTTACGCTTAAATATTTGCAGTTGTCCCCAGGATCAGGCAACACCTCTCCGTATGAAGCCACCTTGCGAAGCACCGCGTTTACCAGACCGGAAGCAAATTTACATCTGTTGTTTATTGCCAGCTTGACACTTTCATTGACCGCCGCCGAAACAGGGATCTTATCCATATAAAGTATCTGATAAGCGCCTATAAGCAGCGCCACATGGACCTCAGGTCTCAATTTCTTAATGGGTTGTGACAAATATTTGCTCAGGTTATAGTCAATGGTCAGCATCCGTTCAAGCACGCCGTAAACTATGGCTCCGGTCAGCGCCGCGTCACGGTTATCAAGCCTTTCACCGGAAAGCACAGAATCCAGCGTAAGGTTAGAATATGCCTTATCGGTCAATATTTTATAGATCACATCAAAGGCGACCTGACGGGCTGTTTTCAAGTTAAACACGATCCTTTATATTAGGCAGTCAGTTTCTTCGGCTTGAAAATCTGAGCATGAATCTCAACAGGTTTGCAACGGAAACCGCAAGCGCGGCGACATAGGTCATGGCTGCGGCTGATAAAACTTTCTTTGCGCCTTTGTATTCATCATCGCAAAGCATATTGTCATCCTCAATGACCTTAAGCGCTCTGCGGCTGGCATTGAACTCCACAGGGAGCGTAACCAACTGAAATACGGCGATCAGAGCGTACAACAGTAAACCAACCGAAATAAGCGGTTCAAATCCTAAAAAATAGCCTAAAATGGCAAGTGGAAATCCGATAGTTGAACCTATATTGCAAACCGGAAGTATGGAATTGCGTATTCTTATCGGAGCATAGTTTTCAGCATGCTGAGCCGCGTGTCCCGCCTCGTGACAGGCTATTCCCACAGCCGCAACGGATGTGCTGTTATAAACTCCATCAGAAAGTCTGATAACGTTAGTTTTAGGGTCAAAATGATCAGTCATGGTTCCCGCTACCTGTTCGATCCTTACGTTTGTGATGCCGTAATGGTAAAGCACTCTTGCGGCTGCCTGGGCTCCCGTTATTCCACGTGAGTTTCTGATCTTTGACTGTGAATTATATGCGCTCTTTACGAATAACTGCATCGCCAGAGCAAAGAGAAATGCCGGAATCACCAACATAAAATAGTATTGATCGTAGTAAAAAAATCCCATATCTTATCCTTTCGTGATCAACTTAAAAAGCTGCCTGTTTCAATTTTATTCCCTGCAAGGAAATCCTTGGCGGGCATTGCTTTTTTGCCCTCTGCCTGCAGGATCTTTATCTCCAGAAGTCCGTCGCCGCAGGCAACCACCAGCCTGCCTTTATTATCAACGACTTCTCCGGGTTTGCCCTCATGCCCGCTGATTATTTCCGTGGCATGGATCTTGAAATTTTTGCCGTTATATGACGTGGTCGCTACAGGCCACGGAGATAAGCCTCTTACTTTATTATGAATGTTCCGCGCCGTGTCATTCCAATCAATGGGACAAAGCGCCTTTGTGAGCATGGGAGCGTAATTTGAGGCGCTGTCGTCCTGCTTCTGAGGTGAAAGCGTCCCCGCTTCAAGCTGCTTTATTGTATCTGACATGACCTCCGCGCCCAATAGAGACAGCCTGTCGTGAAGCTCGCCGGAGGTCTCGTTTTCACCGATCTCGATCTCACGTTTTATAAGCATATCTCCGGTATCAAGACCCGCGTCCATCTGCATGGATGTGATGCCGGTGGTCTTTTCGCCGTTCAGCACACACCACTGTATCGGCGCGGCGCCTCTGTATCTCGGCAAGAGAGATGCGTGTATATTTATACAGCCGTATTCCGGCAGATCTATAACGCTTTGAGGCAGGATCTTGCCGTAAGCTACAACTATTATAAGCTGAGGATCTATTCTACGAAGCTCCTCAACAACAGCTTCATCTTTAAGAGTTACCGGCTGAAAAACCGGGATATTATTGCTCTGAGCCAAAACCTTAACGGGAGGCGGCGTTAAATTGTGACCCCTTCCGCAGGGCTTATCCGGCTGAGTATATACACCAAGCACATTGTGCCCGTCGTCAATAAGTCTTTGAAGGCAGGCAACACTGAACTCTGGGGTACCCATAAATACTATGTTCAATGTAATTACCTCCTTTGATCATTCTGCCGCTCTGTCCTTGAAAATAATACCGTTAAGGTGATCTATTTCATGGCAGAAGCAGCGTGCCTTAAGCTCGGTTCCTTTATATATGAACCACTTTCCGTCCCTGTTCTGAGCCTTGACCTTTACCACAGCGGGTCGTTTTGTTTTACAGTGTTCACCCGGAAATGAAAGACAGCCCTCTTCTTCAAACTGCTCTCCCTCTTCCGATATTATCTCGGGATTTATAAGCTCCATAAGTCCCTCGCCCACATCAAGAACAACTACCCTTTTGAGTACGCCTACCTGAACAGCTGCCAGACCGCAGCCGTCTTCACGGTACATGGTCTCCGCCATATCGTCAAGGAGCTGAAAAAGCTTGGAGTCGAAGTTTTCCACTACTCTGCTTTTTCTTCTTAAAACGGGATCTCCGTCCTTTACAACATTTCTGTATGCCATAAATAATTACCTCACCTACAGTATATTTTCCGGATTCATATCGGCAAATACTGCGATCTTATTAAAGTCTGAATTTTCCGAAACATTACACAGAAGCTCTGATATCATGCCTCTGAAGCCCGGAGAATTCTTGCATTTGATTATTATTCTGTATCTGTATCTGTTGCTGACCTTCAATACCCTTGCAGGCATGGGGCCGAGCACTATTATTTTCTGATCGTATTTATACGTTTCTTCCTTGATGATATCAAGGATCTTTTTTGCGCCCTTCTGCACATCTATTTCATTTTCCCCGGAAATACTGAGTACGCACAGATCGCAGAACGGCGGATATATAAGCACTTTTCTGAGCTGTATTTCCGTATTAAAGAAAGATCGGTAGTCCTGATCGGCAGCGAGCCTGATTATATTGTTCTCCGGAGAAAGCGTCTGGATTATCGCTTTGCCCTTATACTGTCCCCTTCCGGCTCTGCCCACCACCTGGGTCAGCAGGTCAAAGGTGCGTTCAAAGCTGCGGTAATCGTCGTTGTGCAGCTGCTGGTCAACCGAAACTACCCCAACCAGGGTAACGTTTTCAAAATCCAGCCCCTTTGCAACCATTTGTGTGCCGATGAGCACGTCGTAATCTCCTTTTGCAAAAGCTTCAAGCTTGTTTTCTCTTGAATTTTTCGCCATGGTGGAATCCGCGTCCATACGGAGTATCTTTATTCCGGGAAGCAGTTCTCTGATCTCGTCCTCTATCTTTTGTGTGCCGAAGCCGGAATACCTGACGGAATCCTCTCCGCAAACAGAACAAACTGTGCTGAAATCCGTTGAATATCCGCAATAATGACACATCAGCTTATTATTCGCGTGATGATAAGTCATTGATATGCTGCAAGAGGGACAAGTAATAACGCTTTTGCACTTTGTACAGGCAGCGAAGGTATTGTATCCCCTTCTGTTTATCAGCAATATGGATTGATGCCCCTGTTCCTTGTTTTCAAAAACAGCGTTTATCAGCTCACGGCTCAACGGCGCGGTGTTGCCCTCCTGCTGTTCAAGGCACATATCAACGGTTATTACTTCCGGCAAGACCGCGTTTCCGTAGCGGTTTTCAAGAGTACTCAGGGAATATTTGCCCTTGAGAGCAAGAGCATAACTTTCCACACTGGGCGTAGCGGAAGCCAAAAGCAGCATGGAGTTATGCATGGCGCAGCGGAATCTCGCAACCTCTTTGGCGTTGTATCTGGGAGACTGTTCGGATTTATAGGTGTGCTCCTGCTCCTCATCAATTATTATCAAACCTATATTTTTCAGCGGAGCAAACACGGCGGAGCGTGTACCCACAACTATGGACGCTTCTCCGTTGTTGACTCTTTTCCATTCGTCAAGACGCTCGGATATGGAAAGAGCGCTGTGAAAAACGGCCACGTTCCTGCCGTACCTCTTGTGAAAAATGGAGAGAGCCTGCGGGGTCAGAGATATTTCCGGCACCATTACAATAACGCCCTTGTTCTCTGCCACGACATCGTCTATAAGTTTAAGATATACCTGGGTCTTGCCGCTGCCGGTCACTCCGAAAAGCAGTGCGGGTCTTCCGTTTCCCGACCTTCTGTTCTCCGAAAGCTCCCTATAGGCTTTTTCCTGCTCCACAGTGAGGATGATCTCCGTCTGTTCGCCGGGAGTATCTACGCTTGAATAGGGGTTTCTGTAAACCTCATCGTCATAAAACTCCAACAAACCTTTTTTTTGCAGGGACATGACCACCGAAGTCGTAAAACCGGTAAAATAGCATATCTCCTTGACCGAGGCACAGCCCATTTCGGAAAGCAGGGATATTACCTCCTGCTGTTTTTCGGAAAGCTTGCCGGGATATTCCCCCGACCTTGCCGTATCCGTCAGCCTGACCATGCGGATCACCGCGTCCCCGGAGTTTCTGACAGCCTCGAAGCTTTTTTGAATAAGCCCCTTTGAAACGAGCCTGTCAGGCACGTCCGTAGGTTCGCTTAACCCGACGGCTTTCAACAGCTTATCTCTGCGCACACTGCCGTGATGCCCGGATATATATTCAAACACAAGCTTTTCCGACCCGTCAAGCTCATCGTCCGCCTGAACATCAGATTTTATATATGAGACCTGGATCTTGTGGTTTATGCCCGTAGGCAGTAAGATCCTTGATGATTCATACAGGGTGCAGAAGGTGTGTTCTTTTATCCAGCGCGCCAGTCTGAGCATTTCATCATTGAGCACAGGCTCGGCGTCCAGGATCTCCGAAACCGGCTTTATCCTTACATTTTCATCGACCTTATCGGTCAGTTCCGTAATAAGCCCCAGGCGGGTCTGCCCGCCCTTCCCGAAGTTCACCTTTACGCGGCAGCCGGGAGCTGCCGCGGACAGCATATGATCCGGGATCAGATAGGAATACTCCTTGTCGAAGTGATATGATGTATTCTCAACTGCAACCTTTGCTATATTAAGCTTTGACACCGTATCACCTCCACAGGGTACATGAAATGGATCAGACGTTTCTGATCTCCTCGGGTTCAACTATAATATATTGACCTTCTATTATTTCGTCTATGGCAAGACTTACGGGCTTTTCTGTGATTATTCTTTTTTCACTTTCAGCCTCTTCAGCAATCTCTCTTGCCCTCTTCGCGGTAGCCGTAACTAATGAATAACGGCTGGTGTGTCCCTTTAATACGTTACTGAGATCTTTGTTAAGCATAATGATAACTTCCTTTCGGTTAATTATATTCTTTTTAAAATTTTGTTTATGAGGTCTTTATTCCGGCTTGTTTTTTTATTTTCCGCGGATATTATTGTTCTCAGATCGCTTACCGCGTAATCAAGCACATCGTTCACAACGACATAGTCATAATACTCAGCCTGAAGTATCTCGGATTCGGCTATTTTCAAGCGTCTTTTTATTTCCTCTGTATCTTCACTTTCCCGCCTGAAGAGCCTTTCCTCCAGAACTTTCATTGACGGCGGGAGCAAAAATACGCTGACAGCATCCGGATAAATCCTGCGTATATTCGCGGCGCCCTCAACTTCGATCTTAAGCACCACTGTTTTGCCTTCGTTTAACCATTCGTCGATCGCCGCTTTGGGCGTTCCGTAATAATTGCCGCTGTAAACCGTGTACTCCAGGACCTCGTCGGCTTCTATTTTGCGTTTGAAATATTCCGGGGTAACGAAATAATAATGTGTCCCGTCAATTTCCCAGTCCCTTTTAGCTCTTGTTGTCATTGAGACTGAAAGCTGTATCCCGTCATCCTTTGCCAGCTCGTTGAGCACGGTATCTTTTCCCGAACCGGAAGGCCCGGAAAGGACAAGCAATATCCCCTTCTTATTCATCGCCTAACCCTCCGTCCGAGTTTTCTTCATTAAGCCTGTTCGCCACGGTCTCCGCCTGAAGATAGGTAAGTATTACATGATCGCTGTCGGTTATTATAACGGCGCGGGTACGTCTGCCGTGGGAAGCGTCGATAAGGTTCCCCTTTTCCTTGCTTTCCTGAACTATTCGCTTGATAGGTTGAGAATCCGGGACTACAACGGCAACGATCCTTGAAGCGTTTACCATGTTTCCGAATCCGATATTTACAAGCTTCACCTGAATCATCTCCGTTTATTATTCAATATTCTGTATCTGCTCTCTTATCTTTTCGACCTCTGCTTTTATGTTGAGAACCCGTCTTGCTATCTCAACATTCTGAGCCTTTGAGCCTATGGTGTTGGCTTCACGGTTGATCTCCTGAACAAGGAAATCCAGCTTTCTGCCCACAGCTTCATCGGAATCGAAGAAGGTTCTAAGCTGGGCAATATGACTGCGAAGCCGTACCGTTTCCTCAGCAACGGCGATCTTATCGGCAAATATCGCCGCCTCTGTGAGAAGCCTCTGTTCGTCAACGGTGGTGTCGCCTATAAGCTCACGCATACGTTCAAGCAGTTTGTCATTATATTCTTTGACCGTTTGGGGAGAGCGTTCCTCGATGAACTCAACGCACTCTATTATTGAATCCGCCCGGGACAGTATATCGTCCCGCATCTTGGCTCCCTCGGTCTCACGCATTGCTATGAAATTGCTGACAGCCGCTGAAACAACCGTTTTCACCGCGTTCCATACCCTTTCCTCATCCGCCTCAGCCTTGCTGACAACAAAGATGTCGCCGTACCTTGCAAAGCTTGACACGGTAATGTCATTGGGAATGGAATATCTCTCCGACAGCTCATTGAATGCATTGATATAGCCCGACGCGAGAGAATGATTGACGTTTACAGTAACGTTTTCCTCATCAAGCGCTTCAATGGTGAGAAAACAATCTACCTTGCCTCTCGATATGAATTGCTGAAGATATTTTTTCAGCCTGTCGTCAAGAAAGCCATAGGCTCTTGGAGACTTTAAAGTGTATTCAAAATACCTGTGATTTACGCTTTTTATCTCAAAGGATATATTGTAGCCGTCGATCATATCCTGCGCTCTGCCGTACCCGGTCATGCTCTTGACCAAAACAAATCAACTCCGTTTCAAAATTTCTTTTTATTTGCAGCAGCTGCCCTTAAGCGCCTCGGGGATCTCCGCCGAGTAAATGCCGCTTAAATTAATGAATCCAAGGCTCTCAAGGACTTTGTCCGCCTGCCCTTCAGGACATCTGGCGATGTAACAGCTCCTGTTTGCGGAAAAATTCAACGCGGAACGAACAAGTCCCTCTGCGACAAGCTCATCCTTTGCCTGAATTTTCAGCAGATCTACATACATCCCTTCGATCTTAAAGAGACATCTGCCCAGCTGTTCCTCGCCCTCAAGGGCGACATATCCGTAAAATTCCCCTTCTTTTGTAGGTTTAAATGAAAGCATTATTATCAACCTTTCGTTTCTGTTGCAAGCATAAGTTTTCTGACCTCATCTTCAGTCAGATCTCTCCATTTTCCCTGGGGGAGCATGCCCAGCTTGACCGAACCTATGGCTACTCTTTTAAGCCTTGCGACCTCAAGACCAAGCTCCTCGCACATCTTTCTGATCTGCCTGTTTCTGCCCTCATGGATAATTATCTCAAGCACTACCCTGCCCGGCTGCTTTTCAAGTATTCGTACCTCCGCCGGGGCGGTCATTTTGCCGTCGATATCGATCCCTGTTATCAGCTTTGTTATCTGATCATCGGTAATATCGGGTCTTATTGTGACCCGGTAATTCTTATTGACGTGCTTCGCCGGGTGCATAAGATTATTTGCGAACTCCCCGTCATTGGTCATCAGCAGCATACCTTCCGATTCCCTGTCAAGTCTGCCTATGGGATAAATGCGTTCTTTAACGTCTTTAACAAGGGACGCCACGCATTTTCTGCCCTGTTCATCGCTCATTGTGGTAATAAAACCTCTGGGCTTGTGAAGCATGATATATCGCATATTATCCGTAGGAACGATTTTTTTATTGTTGACCGTTACCTTGTCCTTTTTGGGATTTATCTTATCTCCGATATTGGCGATCTGATTATTCACGCGAACTTTGCCCTGAGCGATAAGCTCCTCGGATTTTCTGCGGGAAGCCACTCCGCAGTCCGATAAATATTTTTGCAGTCTGACTGTATTATCCGCCATAACGATACTGTGTCAAAAGACACCTGCTCCCTCCAAAACAAGAAATCAGACGCTAAAACGCCTAATTATCTAATTATAATAATTTATAATAACACATTGATTTGAATTTTTCAACTGAAAAAAGCACAAATATTAGCCATATTTCCAAATTTTTATAAAAATAAAAAAACACCGGCTGAATTATATACGCTCAGTCGGTGCTTGATATTTGTTTATCGGAAAATTCTTATAGCATTTTGTATATTGTCTATCGTAAGCTTTGCCGGAGTACCTGCGAACTCGCCGTCTGTTGTCCATGCGGGAGGATTTTCTTCGTCAAATTCAAATTCGATATGTCCCGTTCTGAAAAACTTTATGTACCGCTCATCATAGTTCTTTGACAGCAAACTTGTTGCTATGGTAGTCCATGTTTTAACATTGTCAGGCGTTTTGATCAGCATGACCTCAAACTCACCGTCGTTAAGTCCCACTGTGTGGGGATTGAGCTTGACCACACCTCCAAGTGAATATGAGTTGCTGACCGTACCGAAAGCATAATCAGCCTCATCCTCGTACTCCTTACATTTGACCTTGACATGGATAGGCTTGATGTTCTTGACGGCTCTTGTTGCCTCATACATATATGCGGCGTGTCCGAGTACGTTTTTCAGCTGCTGAGGCGTTGAATATGAGCACTCCGAAAATGCTCCGAATGACGCTGTATACGCGAAATATTTGTCGTTGAACTTGCCCACGTCATTTCTCAATGCCTGATTTCTGAGTATGGTTTTTATACACTTTTGGGTATTGGGAGGCAACCCTAAAGTCTTTGCCAGATCGTTTGTGGTACCGGAAGGTATATACCCCAGCGGAGGTCTTTTTTCAAGCTTCATAACGCCGTTTACTACCTCGCTGAATGTGCCGTCGCCTCCGCGACAAACAATTATATCGTAATCTCCCCCAAGAGTCTCCGCCATCCTTTCAGCGTCCCCCTTGCAGGTAGTGGTGTACATTGTGGTTTCAAGCCCGCCGCGGGTGAAAAGATTGGCAATATCCACCAGCTGAGGCTTAAGCTTTCTGCGGCCGGCGCGTGGGTTTATTATGAGCAATGCTTTTTTTCTGTTGCTTAAATCCATAAAACATTCCTCCGACTGATGTTTACCGTACCAAAACATGGCACAGCACTCTTTATTGAGGATAACACAACGTACAAATATTGTCAATCATAATGTAAGACAAATTTTTCCTGAACCGTTATTATAAAATCAGGTGAAATAACTTTGTAAAATATTTAAAATATTTTGTCCTTTTATATTGACTTTTATCGCAATAAATTCTATACTTTGAATAATATATAAAAGTGTGAGAGGGGCTGCATAATTGAAAAAAGATATTATTATCGATTTGAGAAACATCTCAGTCAGTTTTGACGATCAACCTATTCTCAAGAGTATAAATCTGTACATCAGGGACAGGGAATTTATTACTTTTTTAGGTCCTTCCGGCTGCGGCAAAACCACTACCCTCAGGATAATAGCGGGATTCCTTAAACCGGACAGCGGAGAAGTCATTTTTGACGATAAGAATATAAACGACGTACCGCCTCACAAAAGGCCGGTAAACACGATTTTTCAGCGATATGCTCTGTTCCCCCACCTTAATGTATATGAGAATATCGCTTTCGGATTACAACTCAGAAAAATACCGAAGAACGAGATACGCGAAACAGTTTCGGAAATGCTGGCTCTTGTAAACCTCAAAGGCTTTGAACACAGGAACATAAACTCCCTTTCAGGCGGTCAGCAGCAGCGTGTGGCAATAGCAAGAGCCCTTGCTGTCAAGCCACGCGTTCTTCTTCTCGATGAGCCTCTCGGTGCTCTGGATCTGAAGCTTCGCAAGGATATGCAGGTGGAGCTTAAAAACATCCAGCAGCGCATGGGAATTACTTTTATTTATGTTACCCACGATCAGGAGGAAGCCCTTTCAATGTCGGATACCATAGTTGTAATGGACAACGGAGTTATCCAGCAGATAGGCACTCCCACTGATATTTACAATGAACCTAAAAATGCCTTCGTTGCTGATTTTATCGGCGAAAGCAATATCCTTGACGGCATAATGCGCAAGGATTTCCTTGTTGAATTCGCGGGCATCAAATTCAAATGCGTTGACAGCGGCTTCGGCGAAAATACTCCCGTTGACGTTGTTATCCGTCCCGAGGACGTTGACGTTGTCCCATTTGAGGAAGGAATGCTCTGCGGCGAGGTGACCTCCGTTACCTTCAAGGGCGTCCATTATGAGATAATAGTCGACATCAAGGGATTTAAGTGGATGATCCAATCCACCGATTATCAGAAGGTGGGAGATAAAATCGGCATATCAATCAAGCCCGATGAAATTCATATTATGAAGAAATCCGAATACTCGGGCATGTTTGGCGATTACAGCTCATACAGCGACGAATTCGACGAGCTTTCCGACGTTGACGCCGACATGACGGAAGAAGAGGGTGATGACGAATGAACAAAACAAAGTCATCATCAATGATCACAAACCTCCCATATATCGTATGGTCAATAATATTTATCATTGCTCCTCTGATCATGGTGGCATATTACGCCTTTACGGACAGAGACGCAAATTTTACGCTCTCAAACATAAAATTACTTTGGAGCGGACATTATCCCGAAATATTCGGCATATCCATACTTTTTGCCGTCATTGCCACCGCTGTCTGTTTTATCATTTCCTATCCCCTTGCATTGGTCATGGTAAAATCAAGCAACAAGGTACAGCGCAATGTAATGCTGCTTGTGATGGTTCCCATGTGGATGAATTTCCTTATCCGCACATATTCATGGAGAAACATACTTTCGGATAACGGAATAATAAACACTTTCCTTGAAAGCATCGGGATCGGAAAACTGGAGCTTACAGGTACGGCGGGAGCTGTAATTTTCGGTATGGTATACAATTTTCTGCCATACATGATACTGCCGATCTACTCAGTCATGTCAAAGCTTGACGTTAAATATGTAGAAGCTGCCGAGGATCTGGGAGCAACAAAGATCCAGGTACTGCTGAGAGTTATCTTTCCGCTTTCGCTCCCCGGTGTTATATCCGGCATAACCATGGTTTTTGTTCCTTCCGTAAGTACGTTCTATATCAGTCAGAAGCTTGGCGAAGGAAAGTTCATGCTCATAGGCGACAGCATCGAATTGCAGTTTCAACAGGCAAACAACTACAATTTAGGCGCATCTCTTTCACTGGTGCTTATGGTACTCATAATCATAAGCATGCTGATAATGAACAAATTCTCGGATGATGAAGGAGCTGTGATAATATGAAGATAACATCAAAATTATACATGGCTCTTGTTATGATCTTCCTTTATGCTCCAATTGTGGTGATGATCATTTTTTCCTTTAATTCCGGCAAAAGTACCGCAGTTTTTACGGGATTTTCCACAAAGTGGTACGCCGAGCTTGCCAATGACAGCGCGACCCTTGAGGCATTAAAGAACACAATAGTGCTGGCGATCTGTTCATCTGTTATATCGGTCATTATCGGCACGGTGGCGGCTATAGGAATATACAAGCTTAAAATGAAATGGCTGAAAACAACCATTCTTTCAGTAACGAATATTCCCATGATAAACCCTGAAATAGTCACCGGCGTATCTATGATGCTTCTCTTTGTCTTTATCGGCAAGCTTGTCAATGTGCAGGATGTTCTGGGGTTCAATACTCTGCTGATAGCCCATATTACATTCAATCTGCCCTACGTCATACTTTCGGTTTTGCCTGTCCTCAAGCAGACAGACCCCCACATCCCTGAGGCGGCTCAGGATCTTGGCTGTACACCTGTGCAGGCGTTTTTCAAGGTCACTCTGCCTTCGATACGTCCCGGAATAATCACGGGCTTTCTTATGGCATTCACCCTGTCTCTCGATGATTTTATCATCAGCTATTTTTCGAGCGGTCCGGAGTTTCAGACGCTTCCGATAAAAATATTCTCAATGACAAAGAAGCACGTAAAACCGGATCTGTACGCTCTTTCCACACTGATCTTTGTGGCAATATTGGTTCTGCTTTTGATCATAAACTTTTCACAGTCAAAGGCGGAAAATAAAAATAAGAGGAATATGAAAGGTTGATGTATTATGAAAAAAATTGTCTCATTGGTTTGCGCGTTGGTTTTGGTTTTAGGTATGGTATCCATGGGCGCCTGCGGCAAACGCCAGGTCATCAATGTCTTTAACTGGGGCGAATATATTTCCGACGGTTCAGAGGGCAGTCTGGACATCAACAAAGAATTTGAAAAGCGTACCGGAATACACGTCAATTATACCAATTACGACAGCAACGAAGTCCTTTATTCCAAGCTCAGCGGCGGCGGAGCAAGCTATGACGTGGTCATTCCCTCCGACTACATGATAGAGCGCCTTATCTCAGAAGGATTGGTTCAGAAGATCGACATGAACGATATTCCGAACTATAAGTATATCCCTGAGGAATATAAAGGGCTTTTCTTTGATAAAAACAATGAATATTCCATACCTTATACTGTGGGTCTTGTCGGACTGATATATAATAAAAAAATGGTTACTGAAAAGCCCACCAGCTGGAATATCCTGTGGGACAGCCGGTACACAAACAAGATACTCAACTTCAATAATTCCCGTGACGCTTTCGGTATCGCTCAGTACATTCTCGGTCAGGATGTTAATACAACAGATCCTGCAGACTGGAGAGCTGCCGCAGACAAGCTCAAGGATCAGAAAAAGGTCCTTCAGTCCTACGTCATGGATGAAGTATTCGACATTATGGAGAACGAAGAAGCGGCTGTTGCGCCTTATTACGCGGGAGATTTCCTTACCATGAAGGAAGTAAACGACGATCTTGAATTTGTTTACCCCGATGAAGGTACAAATATTTTTGTTGATTCCTTCTGCATTCCCACAAACGCAAAAAATGTTGACGCAGCAAAGCTTTATATAAACTTTATGCTTGATCCCGAAATGGCGCTGGCAAACGCGGAATCTATCTGCTACGCCTGCCCCCATACAGCTGTAAGGAACAATGAAGAATATTCCCTCAAGAACAGCGAGATACTTTACCCCACTACCCCCGTCAAGTCTCAGTATTTCCACAATCTTGACAAGGATACACTTGATCTTCTCTCCTCTCTCTGGACGGAAGTCAAACAATATAACGCGAAATAATTTTTATCTATCATCATTGCGGATCAGTTCTGCAATGTCAAAAATTAAATTTTGGAGGTTATCACTATGAAAAAGTTTGTTTGCCCCGTATGCGGATATGTTTATGAAGGCGACGAAGCCCCCGCAAAGTGCCCCCAGTGCGGCGTTGACGGTTCAAAATTCACCGTTAAGGAAGAAGGCATGACCTGGGCTGCAGAGCATGTTTTAGGCGTTGCAAAAGGCGCCAGCGAGGACATTATCGCTGACCTGAGATCTAACTTCACCGGTGAATGCTCAGAGGTGGGTATGTACCTTGCAATGGCAAGAGTAGCTTACCGTGAGGGTTATGCCGAGATCGGCGCTTATTGGGAAAAAGCCGCTTATGAAGAGGCGGAGCACGCCGCTAAGTTTGCAGAGCTTCTGGGCGAAGTCCTTACAGACAGCACCAAGAAGAATCTGGAAATGAGAGTTGACGCTGAGAACGGCGCCACCGCCGGCAAGTTTGATCTTGCGAAGAGAGCCAAAGCGGCAAACCTTGACGCTATCCATGACACGGTACACGAGATGGCAAGGGACGAAGCAAGACACGGCAAGGCTTTCAAGGGTCTGCTTGAGAGGTATTTCGGTTAATATTCAAAACTACATAAATAATTACGGCTGCTCATCGTTAAATCGGTGAACAGCCGTTTTTGTGTTGATTTTTTGTTTTATGTAGGATATAATTATGTATAGATAATTTGAAAGGAGTGACTTGTCGTGATAACACGGGCTGAAATTGAAAAATCAATAAAAACTCTGCTTGTAAAATACAATGCAGAATATGCGCTGTTATTCGGTTCCTATGCAAGGGGCGATGAAACAGCTGATTCCGATGTTGACATTGTTGTATTCGGCGGTCACAACTTTAAAAAATCAAATATCTTCGCTTTTGCGGAAGACCTCAGCAATATGATCGGTAAAAATGTTGATGTATTTGAAATCTGCGAACTGGATCACGGAACACCTTTCTTTAACAGTGTTATGAAGGAGGGCATAAAAATAGCATGAAAATATCAGATAATGAAAGACTTAAAAATATCGTTAAGCTTTGGTCTGCCCTGCGGTCACAGATGGAAGAACGCTCAATAACAAAAGAATCGCTCTTAACCGATGAATTTTTACAATGGGCAGTTACCACCCCTTTGTATAATATCGGAGAACAGGTTTACGGCTTGAGTCAGGAATTCAAAAACAGTAATCCCGACATTCCATGGACCGTTGTTTCGGGTCTTCGTCATAGGTTGGTTCATAACTATGAAGGCGTAAACTGGTCAATTATTGTTGAGATAATTTTTGACGAAATGGATAACTTTGTACAGTCTGTTAGTAGTTTAATTGTTTAATAAAATACAAATAATCTAATCATTTTGATTTACTTTATAACTTCATAAGTTAACGGCTGCTCATCGTTAAATCGGTGAACAGCCGTTTTTATATGGTTTTTAATATAAATTATAAAATTTTTTTCTCCGCCGCTATGACCGTCTGCTCCATGAGCTTGGCTATGGTGACCGGTCCTACTCCGCCGGGTACCGGGGTGTATGCCGAGGATATTGGCGCAGCATTTTCAAGGTCTATATCTCCCACATTTCCGGGATTATATCCCGCGTCTATAAGCACGGCGCCTTCCTTTATCCAATCCGCCTGTATAAATTTAGGTTTACCTACAGCGGCAACAACAACATCCGCCCGTTTGACTATCTTGGGCAGATCAACGGTGTGTGAATGGCAGATGGTCACTGTGGCGTTTTCGTTTAACAGCATCATTGCAACGGGTTTTCCGAGAATGGGACTTCTGCCGACGACTACAGCTTCTTTACCGTCCAATTCAACGCCGTATCTTTTTATTAAAGACATAATAGAAAATGGCGTGGCGCTGAAAAAAGCAGGCAGACCCATGGTCATTGCGCCGAAACTGTCGGTATTTACTCCGTCAACGTCCTTTTCCCTGGAAATCGTATTGAAGCACTTCTGTTCATCTATATGGGAAGGCACCGGGTGCTGCAGCAAAATACCGCACACACGGTAGTCGTTGTTCAGCTCGTTGATTTTATCAACAAGTTCCTGCGTAGTAGTGTTTTCCGGCATTTCCACCTTGAGAGGATCCATACCGACACGTCTGCAGGCGTTGCCCTTCATTCTGACATAGGTGACCGAAGCCGGATCCTCCCCCACGATGATCGTGGCAAGGACCGGTTTATATCCCGTTTTCTCGATTATTTTTTCAACTCTCGACGATAAGTCCTGCTCTATCTCCCCTGCAAGCTTTTTACCGTCCAAAATCAAAGGTGCCATAAAAAGTCAGGTTCCTTTCTCAGATAACGTAATTGTCCAGATATTTCTTGCTCAGGGCGACGGAATCGATCCTCTTTTCCCTGCTGCCTTCAAAGGCTCTGTCCTCCACCTCGACGCAGGCAAAGCTGTCATAACCTATGTCTGTCAGCGCCGAAACGAACTTGCCCCAATCAATATCTCCGAGACCGGGGATCTTAGGAGCCATGAACTGAAGCGGATACGCCATGATACCGTAGTCATCAAGCTTATCTTTATATATTTTGATATCCTTAAAATGTATGTGGAATATCTTGTCCTTGAACTCATAAATGGGCTTTATATAATCCATCATCTGCCAAATAAAATGAGAGGGATCGTAGTTGAGACCAAAATTATCATAAGGTAAAATTTTGAAAAGCTCGTGCCATATTGCAGGCGTTGTGGCAATATTCTGACCGCCCGGCCACTGATCCTCCCAGAACAGCATGGGGCAGTTTTCTATTCCGATCTTTACATTGTGTTCCTTGGCGAATTCAACTATCGGAGTCCATACCTTCTGAACTTCCGCAAGGTTTTCGTCAACCGTCTTATCCTGCATCCTGCCGATAAACGTGGTGACCATATTCACGCCAAGTTTTTCAGAGGCAAGAATGACCTTTTTAAGGTGCTCGTTTGCAAAACTGCGCTTTGCAAGGTCGCCGTCCAGATTGTTGGGATAGTAAGCAAGAGAGGATATTTCAACGTTCTTTTTCGCGCAGTAATCACGAATGTACGCAACGTATGCGTCATTCATATTGTCCACGTTGATATGAGAAACTCCGGCATACCTGCGCTCCGCCTTGCCCTGAGGCCAGCATGCCACCTCTACGCATTTGTATCCCAGCTGAGATACGGTATCGATCATTTCCTCAAAACTGAATCCGTCAAAGATAGCGCTTACAACACCGATTTTCATTACAAACTCTCCTTAAAATATTTTAGCTCCGCCCAGAGGGCTTATTGATAACACATAACAGCAGCCTTCCCCGAAAACCGACTCCATTGTACTCTTGTACAGGTCGATCATATCGTTGTCCACAAAAGCCTGAACAGTCCCGGCAAAGCCTCCGCCGTGGACACGCCAACCGCCTTTATCCTTTAAAAGCTGCTCACTCAGACACAGGGCAAGCGCAACAGGCTGACTGCCCTTAAGCTTGGGGGTAAACACGTTTTGATTGTACATATATGAAGAATAACCGCTCTCTGTAACAAGACGCTTAAATGCCTCAAAATCGCCTGATTTCAGAGCCTCGACCTCTTTGTCCACCCTGTGGTTCTCACCGTAAAAATGTATCGCCCTGAGAGCGGCTCTGTCGCTGACCTCACTGCGGATAAGGGATATATTCTTAATTATATCACCGTATGTCAGTTCCCTTAAAACCGTTTTGCCCAACGCGCGGGCAACTGCCTCCATCTCCTGCCTGACAGCGGCATATTCGTCTGTAAGATTGGAATGACTTCCGCCTGTATCAGTTATGCAGAGACTGCTGCCGCAGGAGGAAAAATCAAAATCAACTTTATCCACCACAGGTGAACCTGGATCCTTGAAATCTATCGCGATAAATCCGCCCACCGAACACGCCGTTTGATCCATAAGTCCGCAGGGCTTGCCGAAAAAACGATTCTCGGCGTACTGAGCTATCTGGGCTATTTCCACCGCGTCCACCCTGCCGTCGTTGAACAGGTGGTTCAGTATAGTGCCGATAAGCACCTCAAAAGCTGCGGAAGATGAAAGACCGGAACCGGAAATAACGTCGGATGCGGTGGTTGCGTCAAAGCCTCCTATATTGTATCCGCGCTCTTTAAATCCGGCGCAAACTCCCCTTACCAGCGATGAAGATCTTCCGGTCTCACTTTTTACAGGCTCAAGGATATCAAGATCTATAACGTTCATCGCGTAGCCTTCGGATTTAACGTTGACCACTGGCTTGTCCGAAACGGCGGCTAAACATATCGCATCAAGATTTACACCAGCCGCAAGCACTTTGCCGTTATTATGATCGGTATGGTTGCCGCATATTTCTGTTCTGCCGGGGGCGCGGAAGGCGGAAACGTTCCTGCCCGCTCCGAAAAGCCGCTCAAACTCCCCTGCCAGCCTTATCAGTCTGCCTGATTGATACTTGCGTTCGCTTTCATTACAATATACCTTGCAAATGTCGCCCACAGGCTCGCCGGCATTGAGTTTTTTTATAAGTAAATCGGTAGTTATCATTTTTTTCCCTCCCCTAACCTTGTCAGTATAACGTTAACGGCAAGGATCGATACGCCTGTTATCGCTATAATAATGATCAACGGTATCAGGAATTTTGACGACAACGGGTCATACATATGGCGACCGACTATCGTATAAGAAACAAGATTCGGCATAAAACCGCCTAAGGAAACAATAAGAAAACTGGGATAATCAAAACCTATAGCTCCGTAAAGCTGGCTTACACTGTTTACCGGAAAGATAGGCACAAGCCTTGTAACGAACAGTATCCACGGGTTGGCATTTCCGTCATGTTCAAAGAACCTCAATATGCTCTCATTTTTCTGGAGTACGCTGTGTACACTGCCACCGCCCAGCTTTCTGCCCCAGAAGAATTTGACAGTGAGCATTATAGTAAGCCCCAGGATATTTATTGAAACGGCGGCATATAGGGGCATGACCGCGCCAACAAGGAAACAAAGCGCAGATATGGGGATAATGGGAACAACGCTTTTTATCAGATAAAACAGCAGGATCGCAGAAATCAGCATTACCACATTGTCAATGGACATTATTCTTGTCTCCATATTGGTAAGACTCGTCTGATATTTTGCATACCATCCCATTATTTCGGGATCTCTTGAACAAATCCAAATAACAACCAAGACCACTGCCAACGTCAACAGTAGTCCGCCTAAAAAATTAAGTAATCTTTTTCTCGCCTGGTTCTTTTTCTGCGCACTTGATGCACTCAATGGAAACGCTCCGTTCTGAGTTGGTATAAGTCCACATACATATCTATTTTATAATATTTATTATAAACCGTCAACATTACATTTACAATTATTTATTTTTTGTGAATTAAATTATTGACTCACATAAAAATCACATTTGTATATAATGAAATCAGGACGGCAATTTGCTGTTTTAAGATAAAGCTTACGGGATCGGTGATATAATTGGGGTGCAGAGGAAGATTCAACGGCTCGCTGTGCATTGCTTTCAGCCTGGGATTGATAACGGCAAGGTGCTTTCCGAGCACGTTAACCGTGATAATAATCGCAGTTGTACTTATCGCCGCCGGTATCGCCGTAAACAGCAGATGCTGACACTTTTTAGGGGTGATGATATGAAAATAGTCGTTCTTAGAAGTCCAAAGGTATTGAGCGGTTTGCTGCGGTTGATATTCGGCATAAAAAAGACCGACGCCGCATAGTGTCAATCCATATTAAAAAGGTAAAGGAGCGGTCACCCGGACTGCTCCTCTTTTTTTTACAGTATCTCAATTTACATGATCTTTTTAAGAGTCTCCATTACATAATCGCCAAACTCCGAGCAGGTACAGCCGGTATCGCGGCCGGTAATGGTAAGTTTCTTTTCCTCCAGCATACAAATATCAAGAGCGCGTTCAAGCAGATCAGCCTTTTCCTGCTCTCCGATATGGGACAGGAGCATCACCGTTGCTCTGAGCATTGAGCAGGGATCGGCATAGACACCTCTGCCCTCCCTTATCATGCGGGGAGCCGAACCGTGGATAGCCTCAAACATCGCATATTTTTTACCGATATTCGCACTGCCGGCGGTACCCACACCGCCCTGGAATTCAGCGGCTTCGTCCGTAATTATGTCGCCGTAAAGGTTAGGCAGGATAAACACCCTGAAATCCGTGCGGCGCTTTTTATCTATAAGCTTCGCTGTCATAATATCGATATACCATTCGTCGGTGGTTATCTCCGGATAATCCTTGCCGATATTCTTACAAATATTCAGGAATTTGCCGTCTGTTGTTTTTATGACGTTGGCCTTGGTAACGATGGACACTCTGTTCTTGCCGTTTCTTCTCGCATATTCATACGCAAGCTTTGCAATGCGCTCCGAACCCTCCTGAGTGGTGACGACAAAATCCATGGCAAGATCATCTGTAACATTGACGCCGTTTGAACCTACAGCATATGAACCTTCGGTATTCTCACGGAAAAATGTCCAGTCTATCCCCTCCTCCGGCACTTTTACCGGTCTGAGGTTTGCGAAAAGATCAAGAGCTTTTCTCATTGCCACATTGGCGCTCTCTATGTTCGGCCAGGGATCACCCGCCTGAGGCGTGGTGGTGGGACCTTTAAGTATAACGTGGCATGTTTTGAGTTCTTCAAGAACATCGTCGGGTATGGCTTTATTAGCCTTCACTCTGTTTTCTATAGTAAGACCGTCAATAAATTTGAACTCTATCTTTCCGGTCTTTACCTTATCCTCAAGGATAAACTGCAGAACTCGCGCCGATTCCTTAGTTATGATCGGACCTATTCCGTCGCCGCCGCATACGCCGATTATGATCTTATCAAGAGATTTATAGTCCACAAAATCTCCCTGAGCCTTGATATTTTCGGCTCTTTCAAGCTGAGCGCGAACCAATGACTCAAATTTTTCTACTGCGTTTTTTACTGCTGTTTCATTCATAAAATAGCCACCTTTGAATATTATATAGAACTTAATAAGCTATGAACGGGATATCGTTTTCCTTAGCGTAAGTGTGCAGATACGAACCGTCTTTTACGCCGAGGGTGAGCAAAAATGCGTTTTCAAAAGCGCCTGTCCCCACTGATTCAACACTTTCCGGTAATTTGATATACTCTAAGCCTTCCGCGTGAGAAAAAGCATATTCGGATATTTTCTTTAAAGAATTTCCGTTGATCGTAAAGCTTTTTACGGAATAAGCGCACGCAAATGCGTATTTGCCTATTGTCTCCACTCCGCTGCCAACGACTACGGTGGTAAGATTTCCGCAATAGTAAAAAGCGTTTTCTCCAATTTCCTTTACCGTATCCGGGATATCAATAGAAGCAAGCACATTTTCCTTCCTGAACTCGTTAAATGCGTTGCTGCCGATAGCCAGAACTTCTTTGCCGTTGATCTCCGACGGTATCACAACGTCCGCATCTGTGCCTGTATACCCGTCAACGGAAATGCCGTCGCCGTATTCGGAAACTTTAAAATATGACGCATCGGTCGACTTCTTTGTCGATTCTGTTTCTTTTTCACCCTTGCCTGAACAAGCGGCAAACTGTAAACACAGGAACACTGCCAAAAGCAAAGCTAAATACTTTTTCATAAACATTACCGCCTTTTATTTACTGTTTTCACGGGTATAGTCAAGCAGACCGCCCGCCAGAAGAATGTCCCGCTGTCTCGGGGAAAGATCATAATCAAGGACATATTCCTCTGATCTTGTTATGTTCTTGAGAATGACTTTTCCGTTATCCTTAATGATACTGCGGATGTTGTCAAGGCAAAGCTCATCACCCACGTTTATTTTTTCGTAATCCTCAGCATTTGCAAAAGTGAAGGGAATTATTCCCGAGTTGACAAGGTTTGCGCAGTGTATCCTCGCAAATGATTTTGTAATGACCGCTTTGATCCCGAGATAAAGCGGAACAAGAGCGGCATGCTCTCTTGAGGAACCCTGACCGTAATTTGCGCCGCCGATTATTATTCCTTTTCCCGCCTGCTTGCAGTGTTCCGCAAAATTTTCATCGCACTGTCTGAAGCAGAATTTGGAAAGATAGGGTATATTTGAACGGTAAGGAAGGATCTTTGCGCCGGCTGGCATAATGTGGTCGGTGGTTATGTTGTCTCCAACCTTGAGTACAGCCTTAGCAATAATGCTTTCGGGCATAGCCTCACTTGAGGGGAAGGGCTTTATGTTGGGACCGTAGATGACTTCTACGTCTTTTGCCTCTTCCGGGGTCGCGGGCATAAGAACAAAGTTATCATTTACAATAAAGCTTGAAGGCATGGTTATCTTCGGCATCTCACCCAGTGTTCTGGGATCGGTCAAAACGCCGGTCAATGCCGATGCCGCCGCTACCTCCGGACTTACAAGGAATATTCCAGCGTCGGCGGTTCCGGAACGTCCCTCAAAATTACGGTTGAAAGTACGCAGGGATATGCCCATGGAGTTGGGCGACTGACCCATACCTATACAGGGACCGCAGGCTGATTCCAGGATTCGTGCGCCCGCGGATATCATTTCCGAAAGAGCGCCGTTGAGTGAAAGCATATTGAGGACCTGCTTTGAACCCGGCGCGATGGAAAGGCTTACGTTGGGATGAACTGTTTTGCCTTTGAGAATAGCCGCTACCTTGAGCATATCAAACAGTGAAGAGTTGGTACAGGAGCCTATGCAGACCTGATCCACCTTGATGGGGCCGATCTCCGCCACAGTCTTGACATTGTCCGGCATATGGGGCATAGCAGCCATAGGCTCAAGCTCGGAAAGATCAATAGTTATGATCTCATCATACTGAGCGTCGGGATCTGGCAAAAGCTCTATCCAATCCTTCTCCCTGTCCTGAGCCTTAAGGAAAGCCTTTGTGATGTCGTCAGAGGGGAAAACGGAGGTGGTGGCTCCCAGCTCTGCGCCCATGTTGGTAATGGTGGCGCGCTCAGGAACAGAAAGGGTCTTTACTCCCTCTCCGCCGTATTCTATTATCTTGCCTACGCCGCCCTTAACAGACATTATGGAGAGGACTTTAAGAATAATATCCTTTGCCGCAACCCAGGGTTTGAGCTGCCCTTCAAGCCTGATAAGGGTCACCTTGGGCATAGTTATGTAGTAGGCTCCGCCGCCCATGGCAACAGCAACGTCAAGTCCGCCGGCGCCCATGGCAAGCATACCGATACCGCCGCCCGTGGGGGTGTGGCTGTCAGAGCCGATAAGGGTCTTGCCCGGTACTCCGAACCTTTCAAGGTGTACCTGATGACAGATACCGTTGCCGGGTCTGGAAAAACGGACTCCCCTTTTTCTGGCGCAGCTCTGAATAAAGCGGTGATCGTCCGCGTTCTCAAAGCCTGTCTGCAAAGTGTTGTGGTCAATGTAGGCAACGGACAGCTCGGTTTTTACTCTCTCCACACCCATGGCCTCAAACTCAAGATAAGCCATTGTTCCCGTGGCGTCCTGGGTAAGTGTCTGGTCGATCCTTAAACCGATCTCGCTCCCTACCTTCATTTCCCCGGAAAGCAAATGACTGCTGATCAATTTTTGCGCAATATTATATCCCATTTCGATCCTCCGTTATACAACAGATTAATTTACAATAAAAAATTATATTATTTTTAATGGGGTTTGTCAATGTATAAGAGCAATAAATTCAACAAAACAAAAACAAATTTCAGAATTCATTTATTTTTTTACGCTGAAGTGTTGACTTTTGAAAAAAAGTGTGTATAATTATGTTTTGTTGACACCGTTGTCACATAGAGGCATAGTGTAACGGTAACACTCCGGACTCTGACTCCGTCATTCAAGGTTCGAATCCTTGTGCCTCTGCCATGAAAGAGATCTCTTTTGTCGGATAGACAAAAGAGATCTCTTTCAATTATATATCCGTTCCTTGTCGAAACTTGATATTCCTTTGGAATGATATCGCACTTCGTGCGATGATATGCGCTGCGGCGTATGTATGAATGAACGTATATAATTAGCTCAGGTCTCAACGCTTTTCCGGAAGGGAATCTTTGTAAAAATTCGTATAATTTACAAGAAACAGTATGACATATGTTCCCCAATATGGTATACTTTCAATGGCGCCGTTCTTACCGAACAGTATGAGAAGTATTATCATAAGCGCCAGCATAAAGATGAACAATATAAATGTTGCGATGAATTTTTTGCTGCTCTTCATCATTTTTATCAGAAATACGCCAATAGACGCCGCATTAAAGGCGGCGAACATCAGAGCGGAGCTCCAATGCGCCACAAGCTGAAGGCTCAATATTTCCGTGGAAGGTATGCTGATCGTCACGAATATAGATGCACAGCCAATGCACATAAATACAGTTCCAAGCTTTGATCTGACCCCGTACCTGCGGTACATATATGTAATATTAAGCGCGATGGCTATTGCCGAAAATATGCCCCACATTTTAAAATGCCAGGGATAATCAAGACCGATCTGACTTGCCGTGGCAACAAAAAGTTTATCCGATGCCCAGTTTGGAAAAGCTCCGTACCATGTTATATATACCACCGCAAAAATATTCCAGAACATACAAAAATGTTTATTTTTGAATAAACAAAACGCCTTTTCCTTCATATGTACCCCCCTTTTCGATCAATGTCAATAATATCACATATTATCGGATTTTTCAACGATTTCAATATAAACAGAACTTAAGTCGGGAGATAATCACATATGCCGTCAGTTAAACATTCCTCTAATGAACAATTCAGGAAAATGACCGAAACACCGGTGGGGAAGCTTGTATCAAGGCTTGCCGTACCTACTGTTATAAGCATGATGATCTCAATGATATACAACGCCGCGGACACATATTTTGTGTCGGAGATCAGCATACCTGCCAGCGGAGCCACAAGCATAGTGTTCACACTTATGGGTATCATACAGGCCTGCGGCTTTACCTTCGGTCACGGCGCGGGCAGCAATATAAGCCGCAAGCTGGGCGCCAACGATCACGAAGCCGCCAGGACATACGGCTCAACAGCCTTTTTTGAAGCGCTTTTCCTAAGCTCGGTCATTGCGGCAGTCGGTATAATATGGCTGACGCCCATAATGAAGCTTATAGGCAGTACAGACACCATTTTGCCGTATTCAAAGACCTACGGAATGTATATCTTCATAGCCGCCCCCGCCCTTGTGGTATCCTGCGTGATGAACAACATCCTGCGTTATGAAGGGATGGCGATGCTTGCGACTATCGGATTGACCACAGGCGGAGTACTGAATATTATCCTTGATCCGATCCTCATTTTTAAATGTAATTTAGGTATAGCGGGCGCCGGGATAGCCACAGCCATCTCCCAGTATATCAGCATGCTGATCCTGCTTTATATGTTTCTTACCGGGAAAACTCAGTGCCGTATTTCACTGAAATATTTTAGCTTTAAGCCAAGGGTCACATGGGATATTATAAGCACCGGTATGCCCAGCTTCGCGCGGCAGGGGCTCAATTCCGCTTCAATAGTTACTCTTAACATCTGCGCTCATCCTTACGGCGACGTATGCATTGCCGCAATGGGTATTGTCAGCAAATGCTCTATGCTCATGTTCAGTATAGGCGTGGGTATAGGTCAGGGCTTCCAGCCCGTCGCCTCCTTCAACTACGGCGCTCAAAAATATGACAGGGTTCGTAAAAGTATATTTTTCACATGGAAGTTTGATACCTTTACGGTGGCTGCTTTTTCCGCTGTGGTTTTCATTTTTGCCGATAAAATAGTCTCCATGTTCAGACCTGAAATTGAGATAATAACCATAGGAACGGCGGCGCTCCGTTTTCTGTGCGTTGCCCTTATATTTTTGCCCACGGTAATAATTTCAAATATGACCTTCCAAAGCATAGGGAAAACCGGCAGAGCCTTTTTCCTTGCCTGCGCTCAAAACGGACTTTTCTATATTCCTTTGATAATAATACTAAGCCGCCTGATCGGGATCACCGGCATAGAGCTTGCCCAACCCATAGCGTATACGGTCTCCGCCATAGTATCCGCGCCGTTTTTGCTTTATTTTACCGGTCAGTTAAAGAAACTTGAAGAAGATAAATCGTGTTGACATCAGACACCCTTTTTGTTATTATGAAAACGTTGATATATCCAATTTTTTGTTGTTTTGGAGGACACAAAAAATGTTGTACAAAAAGAATGGCGCAAAGACCCTGTCCGATGAACTTTTCAAAAATCCGACCAGCGAATACCGCGGAGCTCCCTTCTGGGCTTGGAACAGCTTTCTGACAAGCGATGAACTTTGCAGGCAGATAGACGTTTTCAAGGAGATGGGTCTCGGCGGTTTTCATATGCATGTAAGGACCGGTCTCAAGAACAAATATCTCAGCGATGAGTACATGAAGCTCGTAAAGGACTGTGTTGATAAAGCTAAATCAAACAATATGCTTGCATGGCTATATGATGAGGATCGCTGGCCTTCAGGCGCCGCAGGCGGAATAGTTACGCAAGATAACAAATACCGCGGAAGACATATGTATTTTACACCGATCCTCAGCAAGGAAACCATCGGTGAAGGTAAAGTACTTGCCACATATGACATTGTTCTTGACGATGAAGGATTCTTAAAAACATACAAAAGAATTGACAAGGATTCTGCTGTACAGGGTGATAAATGGTATGCGATTCTCAGACTTAACGGCTTGAGCGGCTGGTATAACGGCAGATCCTATGTTGACACATTGAACAAAGAGGCTATAGACCGTTTTATTCAGGTCACCCACGAAAGATATAAGGAATTCTGCGGCGATGAGTTCGATAAAACTGTTCCCGCAATATTTACAGATGAGCCACAGTTCAGAGGCAAAAAAGTCCTGAACAATTCCTTTGATAAAATGGGCGTTGTACTTCCGTGGACAGACAAGGTGGCGGAGGAATTTAAAAAGCATTACGGAGCCGATATAATGGAATCGCTGCCGGAGCTTTTCTGGGAACTGCCTGATTCCGCCGTCTCCATAACACGCTATCATTACCATGACCTGCTTGCCGAAATGTTTACCGAGTCATTTGCCGACAACGTAGGCGGATGGTGCAGAGAAAACAATATAGCACTGACCGGACATATGATGGAAGAACCTACATTGAGATCTCAGTGCGCGGCAATGGGAGAAGCAATGCGTTCATACCGCGGCTTCGGCATCCCGGGCATAGATATGCTGTGCAACTGGCATGAATATACCACAGCAAAGCAGGCTCAGTCAGCGGTACATCAGTTCGGTTATGAGGCAATGCTTTCCGAGCTGTACGGCGTTGTTGGCTGGGACTGCGATTTCAGGACATTCAAGCATCAGGGCGACTGGCAGGCTGCGCTGGGCGTAACGGTGAGAGTACCTCACCTTTCCTGGTACGCCATGGGCGGAGAAGCCAAGCGCGACTATCCTGCTTCCATCCATTATCAGTCCGCTTGGTATAAAAAATATTCTCTTCTTGAAAACCATTTTGCAAGAGTAAACACCGCCATGACAAGGGGCAGACCCATTGTAAATATCGGCGTTATCCATCCCATAGAAAGCTACTGGCTGCATTGGGGACCCAACGACAAAACGGACATAGTTCGCGCCACCCTTGACAAGAGATTCCAGGATCTGACACAATGGCTCCTTGAGGGCAGCATAGACTTTGACTTTATATCCGAATCCCTTTTGCCCGATCTTTGCAAGGAAGGCTCCGCTCCCCTGTCTGTGGGCAAAATGAATTACGACGTTATAATCGTACCCGGCTGTGAGACCCTTAGATCAACCACAGTGGAACGCCTTGAAAAATTTGTTGATAAGGGCGGAAAGCTCATATTCATGGGCAAGGCGCCCACCCTGTGCGACGCAATGCTTTCCGATAATGTAAAGCGTCTTTACGACAAGGGGTTGAAAATAGATTTCTCACGCTCCGATCTTTTCGCAAGCCTTGAAAATCACCGTACCGTAACCCTGAGAAAGGCGGACGGCAGACTCACAGACTCCCTTCTCTATCAGCTCAGGCAGGACAACGACTGCCGGTGGATGTTCATAGCTTTTGATAAGGAGCCTGACAACAAAGACATAACCTGGCCGCATGATATAAATATCTGTATAAACGGAACATATGCTCCTGTTCTTTATGATACATATGACGGCAGCATAACTCCCCTTTACGCCGAATACCGCAACGGAAAGACCTATATACCTTACAGGCTTTACGCTTACGATACCGCGCTTATCAAGCTGACTGAGGGCGAATCGAAAGCGGAACCGAAGATCAGCGAAGATTATCCCGAAGGAATACCGGCGGCGGAATTTGTCGATTATAAGATAAGCGAAGAAAACGTTCTGCTTCTCGATATGGCGGAATTTAAGCTCTCCGCCGACAAGGAGTATTCTCCCAGAGAAGAATTACTTCGTCTTGACAACATCTGCAGAGAGCGTTTAAACCTTTCTCCGCGCCGCGGCGAAATAGTTCAGCCATGGGTCACCGGTGATATCCCCGAAGTCGATGAAATAACGCTTAAATTCACGTTTAACAGTCAGATAGATTATTCCGGCGCTCACCTGGCGCTGGAGGAGCTGAAGAAGGTCGTCGGCATAACCTTCAACGACGAAACCGTTGATCTTACAGCCATAGGCAACTATGTTGATATAGACATCTCCAAGATCGATCTGCCGACAATAAAGAAAGGTACCAATACCCTGATAATCACATATCGTTACGGTGAAAAAACCAATATCGAAAACGTGTTTGTTCTGGGTGATTTCGGAGTAAAAGCTGCCGGAAGACACAGTGAAATAACCGCTCTGCCCAAACAGGTATCTTTCGGCGATCTTACAGCCCAGGGATTCCCCTTCTACGGCGCAAACTTCACATACAAATTCAAAGCAAAGTCGAAAAATGGCAGACTGCGTATTATAGCCTCAAGGTACAGAGGCGCGCTGATATCCGTCAGAGTAGACGGAAAAGACGCGGGCGAGATCATTTATCCCCCCTATGTTTTGTCCGTTGACGGTTTGACAGACGGTGAACATGAGGTCGAAATGACCGTTTATATCAGCAGGCAAAATACATTCGGTCCTCTGCATCTGGCAAACGAGAAGGAAAGATGGCAGAGCCCCGGCGCCTGGCGTTCCCAAAAAAACAGCTGGAGCTATGAATACAATCTTAAAAGAACCGGTCTTCTCTCCGCGCCGTACATAATCAACGAATAATATCCAAAAGATAAAAACTCCCGATTTGCACTGCCGCAGACCGGGAGTTTTTAATGTAAAGTCAATCAGCTTTACGCTATTTTTTGAGTGGGTTCTTAGGTTTAACGCCTCCGGTAAGAAAACCTGAGATATACATGATATATGCGCCTATGATAGAAACGACAACGCAAATCGGAATGAGCGTACCGGTCCCCATATTCCCGTCAAAAATCAATATCACGACCGCGGTTATGACGGGAACAAAGGACAGTCTCCAATGCTTTATAAGATAGCCTGCGCCTAAAGCGCCGAAGAGCGCCGGAAGCACTTGTTTGAAAGCCGGAGCAAAGAATGAGTCCTCCGCTGTTATCTTGGGAAGTATCGGTGAAAGAGCAATGACACCAACCGCGAGAATAACGGTAGTTACTATTGCCGAGGTAGCGGTGGCAATAGTTGATACTATTTCGTCCTCCTCTGTGTTCGGCTTTGTTTTGGCGGTTTCCCGAGCGTTGAGCACACAGGGAAGCTTAAGGTTTGTAACGTTACCGGTAACAAATGAAAGATATGTGGCGCCTGTACCAAGCATAGGAGAATAAACTAAAATTTCAAGTATCTGAGTGGTCCAGAATATGGGGATAACCTTTAACAGTCCTTTAAACACCTGATTAAATGAAGGCCATGCGTCATATTTGATACAGATGGCAACAGGGACCATCAGCAGTACGCATACCGCGGAAACAGAAAATATCCTGCCCCATGTATGGGTAGAGTCAATATATGTTTTATTTTTATTATTCTTCATGTTGCCGGCCTCCATTCAAGCATTGATATACTCTCGGGCAAGACGTTGGATAACAGTATCGCCATTGCCATTCCGGCAAACATTCCTATTGGCAGAACAAAGACCTCAAATTTTTCCCACTTGAATTTTTTACATAAAAGCTGAAGCGCCACGACTACAAGAATGGATGTTATAAGCACGGCAACGGACATAATACCCGCGCCCATACCCACAGGAAGTATTTTGCCGTTTTCCTTTATTGTCGGTGCCTTTCCCGCTATAGCGTTGCCTATGAACGCGGAAACAAGACCGATAAATGTGGCGGCTGAAATTATATCTCCGAACCTTGAATCGTTTGTTTCACTCCGTATTTTGCCGATTTTATTCTGAAGCCTTTTCAGCACCAGAGGGAGCAGGATAAGCCCGAATATTATTCCCACCGTCATGACCCATGAAACGGCGGAAAATATCCTCGGGTCCTTGATATTCTGCCCGAATACAGCTATGGACTGTCCGTCTTTGAAAGATTCAAGAGCAGCCTGTGCTGCGGTGACCTCATATTGTAGATTGCCTACGACCGTAAGCCTTATCCAAGGCAGAACGATACCCAAAGTACCCGCAAGGGTAACTACCGTAGCAAGGATAGCAATAGCCGGAGCTATTGTAAAAAGCGTACTGGACATAATAACGCTTCTCATCGTTTTTACTGAAATTCCGATCTTTTTCCCCTGCCTGAACGCCCGTACCATGAAAAAAATGGACTGACCTATTACAAACAGTACCACCACGACCGCCAGACCGTACATAAATCCGTTTTCTTTAAAATCCATAAATTCACCACCGGCATAATAAAATAAATCCTGCATACGGACTTTTTATCCTTGCCCCGAATGCAGGATCTTTAATTTTTTATTCAGCTTTTGTATATGTAAGAGTAATGTCGCTGAGCTTTACGGGAGTCAATTTAAGACTTGTGTCATCGATCTCAAAAGTATACTCTGCTGTGTGTGATATGCCCAAAGCCTTGTATGTGATGCTCAGAATATTTACGCCATCGTCATTTTTCGTTATCTCATAAGTGCCGTCAACGGTTATAAGACTGACAAGCTTTGCGGACATAACTCCGTCTTCCTTAAACTCAAGGGAACCGAATGTGAGACTGCTGTCGCCCAGATCCGCCGTATAATCCCATTTGCCTAAAAGCGCCTTTTTCGGTGAGGGTTTAAAAATACCGCAGGCTCCTGCTGTTAAAATGACTGCGAGTAACAATACTACAGATAATGCCTTTTTCATTGTAAAATCTCCTTTACGCATTATATACATCTATTCCGATGATCTTTATATCCTCAAAGGGTTTATCCAGCATATCTACTCTGACAGAAGCTATGCTGTCCACCACATCCATGCCTTCATAAACCTGACCGAACACGGTATGTCTGCCATCAAGCCAGGGAGTTGCCTCTGTCTGAACAATAAAGAATTGACTGCCGTTGGTGTTGCGTCCAGCGTTTGCCATCGAGAGCGAGCCTCTTATGTTCCTGAGTTCCGGGGAAAATTCATCCTCAAAAGGTCTGCCCCATATGCTTTGACCGCCCATTCCTGTTCCGGTGGGGTCTCCGCCCTGGATCATGAAGTCATTTATTACCCTGTGGAAAATTATACCGTCATAATAACCTTCCTTTGCGTGGGTGATAAAGTTTTCAACAGCCTTGGGCGCCTTGTCGGGAAACATTCGTATCTTAATGTCTCCTTTTGTTGTTTTCATAACGACCGTTACATCATTTTCAAGCGGCATATCTGTCTGAGAAAAGCTCATTGGATCTCCTCCTTTCATCCTTCTGCACTATAGTAACATTTTTCTTAATGATTTGCAAGTATAAGTATTTTTACAGCTTCATAAATATGTAAAAAAAGACAGTGGGAGATGCGGTATGCCGAGAATATATTTAGCCGTTCCGGAAAACGGAGAAAAATGTTTTGCCGACGGAACAAACGAGCAAAAATATCTCAGACGACTTGTGTATGAAACAGTTGAACATCTTTTATTTAATAATGTATTTTATATAACGAATCCGCCGGGCATGGGGATCTCAAAAATAATAGACACGGCAAACAGAGGACGTTTTGATCTTATTATATCTCTGAACACATCTGAATCTCCCGGATCATCCGGCTGTAAATTGCAGGGCAGCGATATATATTACAGTTCGGACTGCAAAAAAGGTGCCATGTGCGCCAGGATAATTTATAATGAGATCAGATCAATATATCCGTACCCGGAGCTTGTCACCTGCAATCCTTCCAACGAATACAGGGAGCTCATACGATCAAAAGCCACCTGTATCCGCATAAACACTGCTTACCGTGACAGCAGCGGCGATACTCAATGGCTGAGTCAGAATATACGAGAAATCGGCACGGCTCTGGCACGCGGGATCTGTGAAATATTCAATATTGGGTTCAAGGGAGACAGCCCTTACCGTTATTCCGAAATATCAATCAAGGGAGGATATCTTAATGTACGCAGTAAACCTGACACAAATTCGCCTATAATAATGCGTGTCACCAATGGCAGGAAAGTGCTGATAATAAACGATAACGGACTGTGGTGCAAAATAAACATCGACGGCACCGACGGATTTGTCAATTCACAATATATTGTGTCTGTACATCAAGCATAAAACAAGGTATTCCATATCAAAAGAAATCCTCAAATACAGAAAAAATTAAAAATTTGTAAAAATTACTTGCTTTTACGGTTTGATTAACTTATAATATACATATATTTTCGTTATTCGGATCAGAGGTTTAAAAATATGGATTTTCTTAAAAAACGCATTTTAGAAGGTGCAACTTTTATTCCGCCTGACATTATTAAGGTTGACATGTTCCTTAATCATTTGATCGATGTCGATTTGCTTAACGAGATCGGCAGGGAATTCTGTGACCGTTTTTCCGATAAAATGGAAAAAATCAATAAAATACTCACAATAGAAGCTTCGGGCATAGGGATATCGTGCATTGCCGCACAGTATTTTTCTGTGCCTGTACTTTTTGCTAAAAAAGGACAAAACAAAAACGTGGGACAAAACACCTATTCCGCCAGCGTCTTTTCATTTACAAAGAATAAATCGTTTGAAGTTTTTGTCTCAAAGAACTATTTGGGTCCTGAGGATCACGTGCTGATAATCGATGATTTTCTTGCAAACGGAGAGGCTGTCCGCGGTCTTATGAGCATTGTGGATCAGGCGGGCGCGACCCTTGAAGGCGTGGGAATAGTCATAGAAAAAGGCTTTCAGGACGGCGGAGCCAAGCTTCGCAGCGAGGGCGTACGTATAGAGTCCCTTGCGCTTATCAAAGGAATAGAGGACGGCAAGCCCATATTTGCTGACATGTAAAATTTACTGAAAGGATTTGAATATAAGTGAAATCAAGGTTTATAAAAGTACTTTCCGTGCTGATGATTCTCTCGGTTTTATTTTCTTTTGTTTCCTGCGGCAAATCATCGATCATAAATCCCAAAAAGAAGAATCCGGTACCTAAAGAAAACTTAAAAATAGGTATGATATATAATTACCCTCTCTCCAACAACAGCGTTTTCGATACTTATCATCACGAAGGTGTTGAAGCCGCCGCCAAGGCTCTGGGTATTAACAAAGACACACAGATAATTTCCAAGAACATCAGAAATTTTGAGGACAAAACTCCGGAAGATATTATCCGTGAGGCTGTGACCGAGGGTTGTAACGTTATCTTTGCCCTTTCGCAGGAAGATCAGGACGCCTGCGAAAAACTTGCGGGTGAATTTCCGGACGTGAAGTTCCTTTGTTATGCTTCGATCAAGCACAACGATACTAATTTCGGTTCATTTTTCGCTAAGATGTATGAAGCCGAATTCCTTGCCGGAATTGCCGCCGGTACAAAATCCACCGCCAATTCCGCACTTTTTATCGCTCCGGATTATAAGACGGACAGCGAGGTTACCTTGAGCGCCAACGCCTTTGCAAGAGGTATAATCGTCTCCAATCCCAATGTTAAGCCTTATGTATATGTTAATAATATAGATAAATATTGGCTCGACCTTGGATCTGAATCGTCACACGTTGAATATGCCATTGCAAAATCAAAGTGCGACGTTATGGCTCAGTTTGCGGGTACAGAGATCTCTACCGGCGCCGCCGGCAATAAAGAAGTCTTTTGCGTTGGCTTCGGCAAAGACATGACCTCCGCTTCGGAGAATTACTGTATGTTCTCCCTTGTATGGAACTGGAGCGTTTATTACCAGAAAGTCCTGGGCGATATCATCAACGGCGACTTCACCACCGCTTCCTATCTCGGCGGTATCAAAGAGGGCGTGGTCGGTATCAGCAAACTCAATGAAAAAGCTTGCGGCGAAGCTGTGGTAAAAGCAGTAAATTCCTTCCTTGAGAAGTTCAAATCCGATGAAGGCTACGATGTTTTCCAGGTGGATGTGAAGGACACATATGCCGAAGTAATGCTCCCCGCCGGCGAGGATTACACCTATGAACAGCTTGTAAGCGAAATCAATTATTACATTTTCGGTATTGACCTGCTCTTGCCCGAATAATGCCCTGTCTCGTTGTCAACGGATAATTCCGTTAACATAAAAAAATTTTTTGGAGGAAGAAAGAATGAAAAAAATCGTCAAAATTATCGCGCTCGTCTTGTCTGTTTCAATGCTCTTTGCTATGGCTGCCTGCGGCGGCGGCAATAAGCAAGAGCCAAAGAAGAACGATATCAAAGTAGGCATCATGCACATCACCAGCAAAGATGATACCTCAGGCTACACCTACGCACATCAAAAGGGCTTTATGGAAATGGTAAACAACATTGGTCTCACAGAAGACAACTACGTCATCAAGGACAGCATTTCCGATACCGATGTTACTGCAACAAAGCAGGCTCTTCAGGAGCTTGTCGACGCTGACTGCGACATCATCTTCGCAACCAGCTACAACTACATGGACACTGTTGAGTCCTTCGCTGCTGAAAATCCCGACATAATCTTCTCACATTGCTCAGGCTATAAGAGCAACGAGACCAACTTCAACAACTACTTCGGCCGTATTTATGAGGCTCGTTACCTTTCCGGTATCGCTGCTGGCTTAAAGGCAAAAGAGCTCGGCAATCCCATGCTCGGTTATGTTGCCGCTATGGACAGCACAAACTCAGAGGTTACCGGCGGCATCGACGCATTTGCTCTCGGCGCACAGTCAGTATATCCCGAAGCACAGGTCAAGGTAAAGGTCACAGGTTCATGGTATGATCCCGAAGGTGAAACAGCAGCTGCTAAGGCTCTTATCGACGCCGGTTGCTGCGTTATCGCTCAGCACTGCGATACAGACGGCCCCCAGACCACAGCCCGTGACGCAGGCGTGTTCGGCTGCGGCTACAATTCAGATATGACTGATATCGCTCCCACATCCCACCTTTGCGCACCTGTCTGGAACTGGGGCGCATACTACACCGACGCTGTTCAGAAAGTTATCGACGGCACATGGAAAGCTGTAAACTACTATGAGGGCATGAAAGCTGGACTTATCGACCTTTCTCCCATCAATGAGGCTATTGCTGCTCCCGGAACAAAGGAAGCTGTTGAGACAGCCAAGGCTCAGATAATTGACGGTTCTCTTATAGTTTTCAATCAGGGCATTGTTAAGGCTGACGGTACTGTTATAGACCACGCCCTTACAGATGCAGAGATCACAGGCGGAATCAACTATTATCTCCAGGGTGTATCTCTTCTCTAATTTTTAATCATGTTCTCCGGGGCAGATCCGACTGTCCCGGAGAAAACCTCAAAAGGGTACGCTTTTCCGTACCCTTTTATAATTGTCTTAGGAGTGTGCTTATGGTACCTGATACAACAAAAGCAATAGAGCTGACCGGAATAAGAAAAACGTTCGGAACTATCAAAGCCAATGACGGTATTGATCTTTCCGTGAATCAAGGGGAGATACTTGCCCTTTTAGGTGAAAACGGTTCCGGTAAAACTACCTTGATGAACATGATCTCCGGAGTATACCATCCCGATGAGGGTAAAATAAAAGTAAACGGTAAAGAGGTCGTTATCAATTCCCCTAAGGAGTCCTATGAGCTTGGTATAGGTATGATACATCAGCATTTTAAGCTTGTTGATGTATTTTCCGCCCAGGACAATATAGTCTTGGGCGCCAAGGGCGGAAAATACAAGAGCAAGTCTGAGCTTGCTGAAGAGATAAAAAAGCTCTGCGATAAGTATGGGCTGTACATTGACCCTGCAAAAAAGATCTACGATATGTCCGTGAGCGAAAAGCAGACCGTGGAAATTCTCAAGGTACTCTACAGAGGCGCCAAAATTCTTATCCTTGACGAACCCACCGCTGTTCTTACTCCCCAGGAAACGGACAAGCTCTTTGAAATAATGCGCAAAATGCGTGAAAACGGCTGTGCGATAATCATAATCACCCATAAGCTCAATGAAGTACTTGCAATAAGCGACCGGGTGACCATCCTGCGTAAAGGAAAGAGCATTGACACTGTTATAACCGCTCAGACCAATGCGAAGGAATTGACCGAGCTTATGGTTGGACACCGCGTTGATCTAAACATTGAACGTCCTGAGGTCGAAAAAATAAAACATCTTTTTGAGGTGCATCACCTTACTGTAAGGAGCACAGAAGGTTCACTGGCTCTCAATGACGTTTCATTTAATCTAAACGGCGGAGAGATCCTTGGCATTGCCGGAATAGCAGGAAGCGGTCAAAAGGAACTTTGCGAATCCATAGCCGGACTTATCAAGATCGAAAAAGGCGCTGTACTTTATAAAAAGGAAAATATAATAGGAAAATCTCCTGCCGATATCATCAAGATGGGCATTTCCATGAGCTTTATCCCGGAGGACAGACTTGGAATGGGACTTGTGGCGTCAATGGATATCACCCACAATATGCTCCTGAAATCATATAAAAACAATAAAGGTCCGTTTCTTGACAGACAGCCCTCTAAGGAGCTTGCTGAAAAACTTGTAAAAGATTTAAATATCGTAACTCCCAGCATAAGCACTCCCGTTCGTCAATTATCCGGCGGCAATGTTCAGAAGGTGCTTCTTGGCCGTGAGATATCATTGAACCCCAACCTTCTCATTACGGCGTACCCGGTAAGAGGTCTTGATATAAATTCATCCTTTATGCTTTATGATAAGTTAAACGAGCAAAAGAAAAAGGGTGTGGCTGTTCTGCTTATCGGTGAGGATCTGGACGTTCTCATCGAACTTTGCGACAGGATCGCAGTCCTGTGTCACGGAGAGATCATGGGTATAGTAAAGGCCTCCGAGATCACCAAGGAGGAGCTCGGTTTAATGATGACCGGTAAGAATATCATGGAGGAGGCTGAGGAAAATGGCTGATAAAACAACAGGTTCATTTAATCATAAGGAACCTTTGATCCGTATTGCAAAGCGTCCGGCGCGCACTAAGCTTCAGCTTGTATTGCTCCGAGTTTTTGCCCTTGTTTTTGCGTTGATAGCAGGTGGTATTTTCATTGCGATCATGGGTAAAAATCCTTTTGAGGCATATAAGACTATAATTGAAGGAGCTTTTGTCGGCTCAAAAAGAAATCCTTTTTCCGCCATTGAGGCGACCGTTATCCGTTTTGTTCCTCTGCTCATAGTCTCAATAGGTCTTTCCTTCGCTTTCAGAATGAAGTTCTGGAACATCGGAGGCGAAGGGCAGATAATAATGGGAGCTATCTTTGCCAGCTACTTTGCTTTAAAACATTATCAGATGCCCCGTCCCCTGCTTTTATTGGTCATGTTTATTGCAGGAGCTTTAGGCGGCGCACTTTGGGCGCTGATACCCACCCTGTTCAAGGTGAAATTCGGTACAAATGAAACGTTGTTTACCTTGATGATGAATTATGTAGCTCTATATATAATCGTTTATCTTCAATCCGGACCGTGGCAGGGAACAAAAGGCTTTGCAAGCGTAGGTCTGTTTGATCAAAAAGCTTATCTTCCAAAAGTCGGAGGCGTACATATCGGCTGGATCGTAGCTCTGATCCTTATTGTTGTTTCGTATATTTATCTTAAACACACAAAGAGCGGTTATGAGATCAGTGTTGTGGGCGAAAGTCAGGCAACAGCAAAATATGCCGGCATGAACGTAACAAAGATCATAATCCGCACTATGGTCATCAGCGGCGCAATATGCGGAATCGCGGGCATGATCCAGGCAACTGGAAACGACCATACATTATCCACGGGCGTTACGGGCGGCGTAGGCTTCACTGGGGTTACGGTAGCTTGGCTCGCACAGCTGAATCCTATAATTATTTCAATTGTTTCCGCCGCGTTCAGCATACTGAAAAAAGGCAGCGGCGTTATGCAGTCAAAGCTCAATCTTGACGCCTCCGCGGCGGACGTTTTACAGGGGATCATACTTTTCTTCTTCCTCGGCTGTGAATTTTTCATAAGATATTCATTCATATTCAGGAAGAAAAGTCATGCAAAGAAAGGAGCGGCAGAAAACAAATGAACACATTTATAAACTTTCTTTACGCTGCTATTCTTGCAGGCACTCCCCTGCTTTTCGGGACCCTGGGTGAGATCATAACCGAGCGTGTAGGCAACCTTAACCTGGGCGTTGAAGGTATGATGTGGATCGGCGCCTTTGCGGGCTTTTATGCTGCCTACACAACGGAAAGCCTTTTGCTTTCCTTACTCGCGGCATTTTTTAGCGCGGCTCTCAGCGCCGCCATATACGCGTTGCTTACAGTTACCCTGCGCGCCAATCAGAACGTAACGGGACTTACCCTGACCACCTTCGGCACAGGTATATCTCTTGTTTTAGGTTACGCAATGACTTATAAAGCTTGCGGCGCGCCCAAGATATCGGAACACTTCGCGTCAAAAGTTGACGCAGTTTCAATTCCCGTACTCAGCGATATTCCGTACATAGGCAAAATCTTATTTTCTCTCAATCCCCTCACCTACTTTGCCATACTGCTCTGCATCCTGTTCGCCGTTTTCTACAACAAGACCCGCACAGGTCTCAGCGTTCGCGCAATAGGTGAAAACCCAGCCGCGGCAGATGTTGCGGGAATAAACGTTACACTGCACAAATATTTAAATATAATAATCGGAGGCGGTATTTGCGGTATCGGCGGAGCGTTCATGTCACTTATCAGCGCAAACGGAAGCTGGCAGCCTGCGGGAATAGTCAACGGCTGCGGATGGATCGCTGTGGCATTGGTCATCTTTGTGAGCTGGAATCCTGCTATGGCTATTCTCGGTTCCTTCGTCTTTGGAGCATTTAAGTCGCTTACATATTACATTCCCGCAAGCGTAATAGACATACCCAAAGCATTTTATCAGATGCTTCCCTTCCTGCTCACAATTCTGGTGCTTATAATCACCTCCGTACGTTCCGGCAAAAAGAGCGCTCAGCCTGCGGCCTGCGGATTAAACTATTTCAGAGAAGAAAGATAATATCTTATAAGGAAAATAATTATGATCTACACCATTGAAAACGATGTATTTTCAGTCAAAATCAAAGATATGGGCGCCGAGCTGACTTCATTTGTTCGCAAATCAGACGGTGTTGAATACCTTTGGCAGGGAAACCCGGACATATGGTACGGTCAGTCCCCCATACTTTTCCCCTTTATCGGTCAGCTTATTGAAGATAAGTTCAGATATAACGGCAGGGAATATTCCGTTCCAAAGCACGGATTCGTCCGCCGCCGTCCTTTTAATGCTGTAAGCGTAACCGGCAGTAATGCTGTATTTTCAATATGCAGCAATGAGGAAACACTGAAAATGTATCCCTTTGAGTTTGAGCTTACGGTCTGTTATGAGCTTACGGAAACCGGCTTGAAAACCAAGCTTACAGTGGTCAATAAAACCGACGGAGAAATGTATTTTTCTCTTGGAGCGCACCCCGGCTTCAACTGCGCCATAGGCGACAGTATTATATTTGAGAAAAACGAGACTCTGAACACCGAGCGTATAGATTCATCGAACCTTATTATTGATGAAGTGTTCCCGGTACTTGATGATTCAAACAGGATAACTTTGGAACCTGATACGTTCACAAATGACGCCCTTATACTGTCCGGGTTAAAATCGACATATCTTACCGTAGACGGCGCTGTAAGCGGTCACAGAGTAAGATTCACCTTCGGCGACTGCCCCTTCCTCGGAATATGGGCAAAGCCTAACGCGCCCTATGTCTGCATCGAGCCCTGGTACGGAGTAAATGACAGCCACGAGAAAAAGGACGATATTTCGCAAAAAAGAGGCATTGAACGCCTCGATAAGGGCGAGACCTTCTCATTTTCATGGACAGCGGAAATACTTTAATATTATGTAATATATTATTTGGGAGTTGATATACTATGAAAGCCTTTATGGACAAGGACTTTTTGCTGGACAATGAGCCTGCCAGATTCATGTTTGAGGCGGCTGACAAGATGCCGATTTTCGATTGGCACTGTCATTTGTCCCCCAAGGAGATCTATGAAAACAATCAGCCTGAAAATATCGCTCAGCTCTGGCTCGGCGGAGACCATTACAAATGGCGCGCAATGCGTTCTTTCGGCATTGATGAGAAATACATCACCGGAGACGCTTCACCATTTGAAAAATTCCAGGCCTTTGCCAGCGCAATGCCTTATCTTATAGGAAACCCCATGTATCACTGGGTACACCTTGAGCTACAGCGTTATTTTGATATTTACGATACTCTCAGCAAGGAAACCGCTGAAGATATCTGGAACAGAGCAAACGCAAAAATAGCCGCCGGTGGATTTACTCCCCGTGAGCTGATATTAAAATCCAACGTGACCTGTCTTTTTACAACGGACGATCCCGCCGATACTCTTGAGTATCACAAACTGCTTGCGGCGGATAAATCATTTGCCTGCAAAGTCCTGCCCGCCTTCCGTCCGGACAAATCCCTCTACATCGACCTTGACAGCTTTATCCCCTGGCTCAACAGCCTTGAAACCGTTTCAGAGACAAAGATCGACAGCTACAAAAAGCTGAAAGCTGTACTGCTTGACAGGATCGAGCTGTTCCGTTCAATGGGCTGCCGTGCCTCGGATCACGCCTTTGCCTATGTCCCCTGCGAGGAAGCAACAGCTGAGGAGCTTGAAGCAATATTCGCAAAGGGCAAAAACGGAGAAAAGCTCACTACTCTTGAGGTGGATAAATACAAGACGGATCTTATGCGATTCTTTGCCGCCAAGTACTCAAAGCTTGGCTGGGCTATGGAAATACATATCGGTGCAATGCGCAACAACAACACCCTGATGTTCAACAAGCTGGGTCCTGACGCCGGCTACGATTCCATCGACGACAAAGAGATAGCCGTTCCCCTTTCCCGTTTTCTTGATTCTCTCGCAGTCAAAGAACAGCTGCCTAAGACTATATTATTCACACTCAATCCCAAGGACAATTATGTTTTGGGCGCAATGCTGGGCAATTTCCAGAACAGTGAGGCGGCAAGCAAGATACAGTTCGGTTCAGCCTGGTGGTTCAACGATAACCTTGACGGTATGCGTGAGCAGATGAAAGCACTTGCCAATTTAGGCGTTCTGGGCAAATTTGTGGGCATGGTAACAGATTCCCGTTCCTTCCTATCCTATCCCCGCCACGAGTATTTCCGACGCATTCTCTGCGGTCTTATGGGCGATATGGTGGAAAGCGGCCTGTATCCCTACGATAAAGAGAGACTGTCCGAAATAGCCTGCGGCGTGTCATATAACAACGCTAAGGAATATTTTGGAATATAAGCCCGAGTTTATTAAAGTGCTGTATCGTATTTCGTTCCGGTACAGCACTGATTTTATGTAAAGGAAGTTATCTTTACAGATAACAAATAGTAATTATGATTATTCAAGGATTGCAAAAATTAACACTTCTGGACTATCCGGAAAACGTCGCCTGTACTGTTTTCACCTACGGGTGCAATTTCAGATGTCCTTTTTGCCACAACGCTTCCCTTGTTACCAAGGCTCCCGAGGACGCGATACCTGAGGATGAGATCTTTTCTTTTTTAAAAACCCGGCAGGGACTTTTAGACGGAGTTTGCATAACCGGAGGCGAACCCCTTTTGCACAAAGACATTGATATTTTCATTTCAAAGATCCGTGACCTGGGCTTCAAGGTTAAACTCGACACAAACGGAAGCTTTCCCGGAAAATTAAAAGACATTATAAACCGTGGTTTGGTCAATTACGTTGCCATGGACATAAAATCTTCCCTGGAAAACTACGGTGTTCCCATCGGACTTTCTGATTTTGACGTCTCTCCCATAGCGGAAAGCGTTGACTTTCTCAGAAGCTGCGGTGTGGAATATGAATTCCGTACAACTGTAGTCGATGAACTGCACTCCGCGGAGGATTTTGAAAATATCGGCAAGTGGCTAAAGGACGCGCCTAAATATTTTCTGCAAAAATTTGTTGATTCAGGCGATATTATTTCAGAAGGACTGCACCCCTGTTCAAAAGAAAAAATGCAGAAATACAAGGATATTCTCTCGCAATATATCGGCTCCGTTGAATTAAGAGGCGTTGAATAACTATATATTGGGTGTAATTTGCCAATATCCCGATAAAAATATCTATATTTTGTGTATTTTAGTATTGACAGAGCAAAAACTTAATGGTATTATAGTACTGCTCGACCCTATGGATACTTTAATTTGATGGGAGTTTGTTATAAATGTATAAGGTTGTAAAGAGAGACAACAAGATATCCGACTTTGATCTTAACAAGATTTCTGTCGCCATTTCCAAGGCTTTTGATGCTGTTGAGCGTCAGTATAATCCCAGCATAATCGATTTCCTTGCTCTTAAGGTAACGGCGGATTTTGAACCGAAGATTGCCGAAGGACTTATCGCAGTTGAGGATATTCAGGACAGCGTTGAATCTGTCCTCAGCCAGGCGGGCTATGCAGATGTGGCAAAGGCATATATCCTTTACCGCAGACAGCGTGAAAAACTCCGCAACATGAAGTCAACCATCCTCGACTATAAGGAGATCGTTGATAACTATGTTAAGGTAAACGACTGGCGCGTTAAGGAAAACTCCACAGTCACCTACTCTGTCGGCGGACTTATTCTCAGCAACTCAGGCGCTATTACCGCAAATTACTGGCTCTCTGAGATATATGATGATGAGATATCCAACGCTCACAGGAACGCTGACATCCACATCCACGATCTTTCCATGCTCACAGGTTACTGCGCGGGTTGGTCGCTTAAGCAACTTATTCAGGAGGGTCTTGGCGGAGTCCCCGGCAAGATCACCTCGTCTCCTGCAAGCCATCTTGCCACTCTCTGCAATCAGATGGTAAACTTCCTTGGCATCATGCAGAACGAATGGGCAGGCGCTCAGGCGTTCTCATCCTTCGATACATACCTTGCTCCCTTTGTAAAGGCGGATAACCTTACATACGATCAGGTCAAGAAAAGCCTTGAATCCTTCGTGTTCGGCGTGAATACACCTTCCCGTTGGGGCACACAGGCTCCCTTCTCTAACATTACTTTGGACTGGACTGTTCCAAATGACCTTGCCGAGCTCAACGCAATAGTGGGCGGTAAGGAAATGGACTTCAAGTACAAAGACTGCAAGAAAGAAATGGATATGATCAACAAAGCCTTCATCGAGATAATGATTGAGGGCGACGCAAACGGCAGAGGCTTCCAGTATCCCATCCCCACCTATTCCATCACAAGTGACTTTGACTGGTCAGCCACAGAGAACAACAAGCTGCTGTTTGAAATGACAAGCAAATACGGTACCCCCTATTTTTCAAACTATATCAACAGCGATATGGAACCCAGCGACATTCGTTCAATGTGCTGCCGTCTCCGTCTTGATCTCCGCGAGCTTCGCAAAAAGTCCGGCGGCTTCTTCGGCAGCGGCGAAAGTACAGGTTCAATCGGCGTCGTAACGATCAATATGCCCAGGCTGGCATATCTTTCCGAAAATGAAGAAGAATTCTATAAGCGCCTTGACCATATGATGGACATCGCCGCCCGTTCTCTTAATGTAAAGAGAGAAGTTATCACAAGGCTTCTCAACGAGGGTCTTTATCCCTACACTAAGAGATATCTCGGTACATTTGACAACCACTTCTCAACTATAGGTCTTCTCGGCATGAACGAGGCTGGTCTTAATGCCAAATGGCTCCGTAAAGATATGACCCATAAGGAAACTCAGGAATTCACCAAACAGGTCCTCAACCACATGAGAGAGCGCCTTTCCGACTATCAGGAAATGTACAAAGGAGAGCTCTTTAACCTTGAGGCTACCCCCGCTGAGTCCACCTCATACCGTCTGGCAAGACATGACGTCAAACAGTTCAAGGATATCAAGACCGCCAACGACAACGGTACCCCCTACTACACCAACAGCTCAAACCTTCCCGTGGGCTATACCGATGATATCTTTGACGCCCTTTCGATTCAGGACGACATTCAGACCCTGTACACATCAGGTACTGTTTTCCATGCCTTTATAGGTGAAAAATTACCCAGCTGGCAGTCCGCCGCAAATCTTGTGCGTAAGATAGCGGAAAACCACAAGCTGCCTTACTATACAATTTCTCCCACATATTCCGTATGTAAGAACCACGGCTATATCGTAGGTGAACATTTCAGCTGTCCCGAATGCGGCGAGCCCACAGAGGTTTACAGCCGTATCACAGGCTATTACCGCCCGGTACAGAACTGGAACGACGGTAAGGCTCAGGAGTACAAGGACCGTGTTCTCTACGACGTTATAAACAAAACCGATATCAAGAGCACCGTTAAGGCGGAACAGGCCGCGGAAGAAAAGTCCTGCGAGCCCTGCGCAAACAACACAACTATCCTCTTTGCCACCAAGACCTGCCCCAACTGTAAGGTTGCCGCTGCAATGCTTGACAAGGCCGGCATAGCTTACGACAAGGTATTTGTTGAGGATAATCAGGACATGGCAAAAGAATACGGACTTAAGCAGGCGCCCACTCTTATCGTAACAATGGGCGGAAACGTGGAAAAATACACCAACGTTTCTAATATCAAACGCTTTATCGAGGATAAGATCTATGTATGATATTATTGTGATCGGAGGCGGTCCTGCCGGATTGACTGCGGCTCTGTATGCCCTCCGCGCCAACAAAACCGTGCTTATAATCGAAAAGAACATCTTCGGCGGTCAAATCACCTTTTCCCCGAAAATCGAAAATTATCCCGGTTTTTCCTGCGTCAGCGGCAATGAGCTTGCGGACAGTCTGGTGGAACAGGTGCTCGCACAGGGCGCTGAAGTCGAACTTGAAGAAGCGGTAAAGATCGAAAAGTCGGATGACGGTTTCAAGGTGATAACAGACTGCAATGAATATACTTGCAGGAGCGTTATTTCCGCCCTCGGAGCAAAGCACAGGCTGTTGAACGTCAGCGGCGAGGATAAGTTTATCGGTAACGGCGTTTCGTTCTGCGCGGTATGCGACGGCGCATTCTATGAGAACGAGGACGTTGCGGTGATCGGCGGAGGCAATTCCGCCCTGCAGGAAGCCTTGCTGCTTTCAGACATCTGCAAGAGTGTAACTGTAGTGCAGAATCTTGATTTTCTTACCGGCGAACAGAGGCTGGCAGACGCCCTGGAAAACCGCGGCAATGTGGAGATCAAACTCGGATCCACCGTCAGCGGCTTTATCGGCGGAGATGAGCTGGAAGCTGTTATTATTAAGGACAGCAAGACAGGCATCGAAAGCGAGCTGAAAGTCAAGGGCGTATTCGTAGCCATAGGCTTAGCTCCCGAAAACGGTATCATAGAAGAGCTTGCTGAGCTTGATAAGATCGGATATGCGGTTTCCGACGAAAGCTGTACAACTAAAACAAAGGGCGTATTTGTAGCCGGTGACTGCCGTACCAAGAAGGTACGTCAGATAGCCACCGCTGTTGCGGACGGAGCCAGCTCTGCCCTTGCGGCCTGCGAATATATTGATTCGCTGTAAACAAAATAACAGATATTATAAACGGAGCTGCGGCAAGAACAAATTGCTGCAGCTCCGTAAATATTTAATTTGATATCGTCAAAATTATTTTAATGCTTTGCACTTGTTGTTTCGCTCAGCGAAAAGTATCTTCAATTCGTTTTCGAGTGATGTGATAAGATCGATATCATCTGATCTTACGGCATTTGCATAATCTTCAAATTTAACGGAAATATGCGCATCAACATTTGCAAGCGCATCGTTCGACATCGGATCGGAAAAACGAACTGTTTCATATAGTTTGTTTACTGAGTTTCTGGCAACATCGCTCTTAGCCTCAGAAATAAGACTCTGCGTATCAGCTGTCAGCATTTTGATGAAAAACGTCTGTGCTTTTACCATTGAACCGGTTGCTTCAATTGAATCTCTCGCCGCATTACGCAGGAAAAGTATGGCAGTCGCCGCGGCAAAAATTATAATACTTACTATTGCCTGAACTGCAACCGAAAGACGGATAAAGATAGCTATATTGCACCAAATCCCTATAATAAGCAGCGCGGCGAAGCCACCGTAAATGATGGGAATGCTGTTGAAAGTGTTCTCGTCGTTTTTTATATTTTTCGTGGCAACAAGTGATGATACAACAGCAAACACATAAGCCAAAAGAATAATGACTATTGCCGCATAGAACGAAGATGTATAACGCGCTGTTTTAAATGTTCCGTTAATGCTTACAACGCTTGACGGGATCTGCAGAGAGTTGACGCCATACTTAATTGCGTTAATATTTACCGCAGTAACCTTATATTCACCGATCACAGACGGGATAACGACGTCGCCGCCCGTTTTACAGCCTGTGACAGTAATCGTTCCGTTGAGATATTCATAAATCAACGTATCGTCATATTTTATATCGGGATCATTTGAATCAGCAACAGGGACAAAGGGTATTTTATGCTGATCGGCATATTTTTCGGCAAAGGAACCAACAGGAGCTTTGAACGTAATGGCCTCGCTGTCATTAACAGCAATAAAAGGAACAGCGATCATAACAACAAGAATGATCGTAGAAATAATGATCAGAAGGGAAGATTTTGATTTATTCATTTCAATTCACCTCAATCAATTTTTGTTCCGCATTCAAGGCAGAATTTTGAGCCCGAAGGAATGTCTTTGCCGCAATTCGGGCAGACTTTAACGAAACTGTAACCGCATTCGAGACAGAATTTGCCTTGGGGGACCGTCTTTCCGCAACTCGGACAAACAACTGTTTCCCCGGCTGTCGATGGTGTATACTTCTCTCCGCACTGCAAGCAGAATTTGCTGCCCTCCGGCAGATCCGCACCGCATTTTTGGCATTTGACAGTAGCTTGGGCAGACTGTTGCTGATTACCGGTAAATCCGGCAAAAATATTGCCAACCTGTCCGCTCATAGCGCCTGCCGCCTGAAGACCGACGCCAAGCCCTATTATGTCGCTCATGGTTGAACCTCCACCGGAACCTCCGCCGGAGCCCATATTTCCCATACCTTCCGCAAAAGCTTTTTGCACTTCTGCCTGAATAACATCTTTTTGCGTATAGCCTTTAGCCTGCATGACCTGCGCTTCTGCAAAACCTGAAAGCTTTGCCGCTTCTGCTTCAGCCTGTGCGCCGATAACGGTCCTTTCCGCTTCGCGCTTTGCAACTTCCGTTTGAGTAGTCTGACGTTCTAATTCAGCCTTGCGCTGTGCAGCTGTGACATCTGCTTCAGCAAAAGCTCTTGCCTGACGGACCTGTGACTCAGCCTTAATGGTTCTTGTCTGGAGAGAAATAGTATGAAGCTCACGTATACGTCTGAAATTCGGATCTTCTTCGGGAAGTACCACTGTCGAAAGATAAAATTCAGGTATCGTAAGACCGTAATCCTCAAACGAAGAACGCATTTTGTTGTGAAGCACTTCGCCTATTTCAGCGAGATGCTCGTCAACCTCAAGGATATCAAACTCAAGGGCTTTTATTGTTGTAGTCAGGTTTGTTTTAACTACGGTTGAAATCATCGGACGGAAAGATGAAAGGATCGACTTCGTGAATTCCACAGGCTCTGCGCTCCAGGAAATTCCCTGCATTGTGCCAACAAGCTTGACAAGAAGCTTACGGCTGTCGGAAACCTGCATATTCATAGATCCGCTTGCACCCAGCTCAAGGGGAACTCCCGTGTCAGGATCTATATAACGAACCTTTGAATCCGTGCCCCATTTAAGGGCCATCTGAACGGTTTTGTTTATGAAATACACTTCGCAATGGAAGGGATCTTCTCCATCCGTCGCCACCTTCACCATTGATCCCACAAGAGGGATATTCTGGGTATTAAGCGTATAGCGACCGGGTCCGAAAAGGTCCAAAGCCTGACCGTTCATCATGAAGAGTGCTTCCTGGCTTTCGTGGACTATCAGCTGTGAATATTTATTAAAATCTTCACAGGGATGTTTCCATACAAAAGTTGAGTTGTCACCTTCATATTTAATAATTGATGCAATAGCCATATTCTTCCTCCTTTATCTTTTAGGTGTATAATATGTTGGTTTGAACAGAATTGAAATCAAATCTATGAATACCCCAATGCCGAAAAAGCCTCCGAACGTTAATATGTAAAGAATACCCTTTACGATTTTTCCCTCATAAAATTTATGAGCGCCAATAAATCCTAAGAATAAACAAAGGAAAAACGTGATCCATTTATTTTTGGTTCCCGGCGGCTGACCGGCAACACCGTTGTTGGCGTTATAATTGTAATAACCTGTGTTGCTGTACTGCATCGAAGCGTAGTTATTTTGAGGCTGCTGATACTGGTTGGGAACATACTGCTGACCGGGATACTGAACCTGCTGCACCGGTTGAGAAACAGGTGGCGGGTTTGTGTGAACATACTCGGCTTTTTCCTCTTTAACAATAATCTTTTTTATACCGCGGATAAGATCGTTTATAAAACCGATCTTTCCCATATCCTGTGCCTGAAGATGAGCAAATTCCGAAGGCAGATCATAAGGATCCATATCCTTGTAGCAAGGTATCAAAAGACGGGAACGATCGCTCTTTGTAAGCTTTATGAACCTTGACCACTCGTTTCTGACCCAAACTGATTCAAAATATTCCGGCTTTGAGCCGATTACCAGCATGACCTTTGCGCTGTTCAGCGCTGCAAAAATATAGGGTTCGTATTCCTGACCAAGCTTATCCTCCAGGGATATTGCCGAATAAAAGACCTTAAAACCCTCCTGGGTCAACTGGTAATATATGTCATTTGCCAAAACGGCATCCGTCGTTCTCTTACCGTTTTCATCGGTTTCTTTATAACAAATAAAAATATCATAGGGTTGTTCCCTTTGAACAACATTCAGTATATTCCGCTGAATAATATCGATTTTCCTTGCTTCCTCTTCATAAACCGCCTTTTGGTTGAAATCTGCGCAGTCTAAAGCCTTATGATAATCAAAATCGGAACTCAACGCTTCAAAGCTGGCTCTGTGGCAAGTCGGTATTCTTTGCATAGTTCTGGGATCTTCCACATATTCAATGCCAAACCGGCACAAAACGATCCCCCAGTAGATCTCGGGATCATTTGTAACGTACTCAAGCATTTTGTTATATATTTCTTCAGCCTTATCAAATTCGCATTTCTGCCGTAAAGCGTTTGCTCTTTCAAACATATTTTTTAACGAATCATCACTGAAACGCGGAAGAGCCTGACTTAAGCCACAGCTGTCACAAACACCCACCGAAGCTCCATCGGGGAATTCGATCATACCACCGCATATTTTACATTTAATGGTTGCCATTAGGGTCAATCTCCTTCTGCATACATTTTTATGATGAACAGCAAGCCATTTTACTTGACTGATAAATTCTTTGCCGTATGATCAGCGGTTTGCTGCTTTGCCGATAACAAAAACCACAAGGAAAACGGCAAAGCCAATGATCGCTATGTAAAGCGCTTTACCTTCTAATTTACCGCTGAGGATTTTATATGCAGCAAATATAAGTCCGGCAATAAAAAGCAAAACCGCAAGAACAAGAATAACGGTAATCAGTACTCCGATTTTTGTGTCCTGTGATTCAGATCTTTTTGCCTGTTTCTGTCGGACTGATTCCTTCTTTTTTAATTCTGCATACCTGTTGCGGCATTGCTCGATCTTTTCTTTTACGCCTTCAACATATTCAATACTCTCAAAAAGACGTATAGCTTCTTCATAGCCTTTTGAGGAATTCAAAAGCATTTTATGTTCTGCCATGCGAAAAACCGATTTGCACTTTGAAGCAACAGCTTCATCAATTTCAACAGTGTTTCCGCATGAATCGCATATTCCTATTGCCGTATCCGGATTGACTAAAACAGAGCCGCCGCATATTTCACAATTAAGCATCCATAACACCTGTTTTTCGACATAATTCTTTATCAGTATATCACAGAACCGTTTTGTATTCAATAACTTTGTAAAAATCAATTTTGCCCCTTAAGCGCCATGTAAAAATATCCCCCGGATATACCGGGGGAATTTCATTGAATTTCATTTAAGTTATAATATTATATTTGGTCAGATCCTTGCTACGCCGCTCTTCCTTGCCGCTTCTGCAACTGCCTTTGCGACAGCGGGACCCACTCTGGGATCAAAAGCCTTGGGAATGATATAATCCTCACAAAGTTCTTCGTCGGAGATAAGGCTTGCAAGAGCCTCTGCCGCCGCCATCTTCATTTCCTCGTTTATATCGCTGGCGCGGACATCAAAAGTGCCGCGGAAAACGCCGGGGAAAGCAAGAACATTGTTTATCTGATTGGGATAGTCGCTGCGTCCGGTGGAGATAACGCGGGCGCCGCCTGCTTTGGCATCCTCGGGGAATATCTCAGGTGTGGGGTTAGCACAGGCAAAGACAATAGCGTCCTTGTTCATTGTCTTGACCATATCGGTGGTAAGAGTGCCGGGAGCGGAAACGCCGATAAATACATCGGCTCCCTTGATAACGTCGGCAAGCAGACCTTTTTCATTGTTAGGATTGGTGACCTCAGCCATCTCTTCCTTGATCCAGTTGAGACCGTCGCGGCCTTTGTAGATCGCGCCTTTTCTGTCAGTCATAACAATATTCTTAAAGCCTGCGGAAAGCAAAAGCTTTGTAATAGATATAGCGGCAGCGCCTGCGCCGGATGTTACGACTTTGACCTCATCCTTCTTTTTGCCTACTACCTTTAACGCATTTTTCAAACCGGCAAGGGTTATTATCGCCGTGCCGTGCTGATCGTCGTGGAAAATGGGGATATCGCATTTTTCCTTGAGCTTGCGCTCGATCTCAAAGCAGCGAGGAGCGGCAATGTCTTCAAGATTTATGCCGCCGAAGGAACCGGAGATGAGATAGACAGTATTGACAAACTCGTCAACGTCCTTGCTCTTAACGCAGAGCGGGAAGGCGTCTACACCACCGAAAGCCTTGAAAAGAACACACTTGCCCTCCATGACAGGCATACCTGCCTCGGGACCGATATCGCCCAAGCCAAGCACCGCTGTGCCGTCTGTGATGACCGCGCAGAGGTTGTGTCTTCTTGTCAGGTCGTAACTCTTGTTGATATCCTTCTGTATCTCCAGGCAGGGCTGAGCCACGCCGGGAGTATATGCCAGGGACAGATCATCCTTTGTGCTCACGGGGACGGTGGCGATAACTTCGATCTTACCTTTCCATTCACCGTGTAAACGTAATGATTCTTTTGCGTAATCCATACTTATGCCTCCTCAAACGGGAATTTATAATCCAAGCCAAACCTATCTCTGAGTGCGATAAATTCCTTCTGAATGGTGTCGCCTACGGGAACGCCCTTATCCTTACGCTCCTGCCATGCAAGCCACTCTTTTTCGCCCGCGGTGTAGATGCGCTCTGCGCCGGGAGCCTTTTCGGAATTACGAAGACCGCGGCAGATTTCGCCGGCTGTCTTTTTGAATGTATCAAGACCCATAAAGAATTCGGGGTTAATAACAAAGAAGAAGTGACCGAGACGATAAAACTTATTGTTGCCGTCGGCGTCTTTGCCGCTAAGGTCTTTCATGAACGGACCGCCCGCAAGAGCCGCGGAAAGGATCTCAACTATAGTGGTAAAACCGTATCCCTTGTAGCCGCCGGTCGCCTCGCCGATACCGCCGATAGAGAGCAATGCACAGTTGCCTGCGCGCATATCTTTTAATATCTTTCCGGAATCGGTCATTGTGCCGCCGTCTCTGGTAACGACAAGACCTGCAGGGGTCTCTTTGCCGCTGCGCTCGTAGTATTCGATCTTGCCGTTCTGCACGATGCTGGTAGCGCAGTCAAAGTTGAATGGGAACTCTTCGTCGGTAGGCATTGTGAAGGTAAGAGGGTTAGTACCCATCATAGGCTCAATGCCCCATGTGGGAGCTACTGAGGGACGGGCGTTGGTACCTGAAATACCTATCATACCTGCCTTCTCAGCCATTGTTGTCCAATAACCGGCTATGCCGTAATGTGTAGAATTGTATATGGTACCGCCTGCCATGCCGTATTTTTGGGCTTTCTCAATAAGTTTTTCCATCATGCGATAGCTGGCGACCATACCCATACCGTTGTTTGCGTCCATAACTACGGTCGTAGGGGTTTCCTTAACAATGTCGATCTTGGTCTTGGGAAGAAGCGTGCCGTTGTCGATCCTGTCAAGATATATCGGCTTAAAACGGTTGCATCCGTGGCTCTCGATGCCTCTGCGATCAGACTCAAGAAGAACATCGGCGCAGATCTTTGCATCTTCCTCCGGTACTCCGTAAGCCTTAAAGACATCGATCATGAACGAATTGACCATTTCCCATGGCACATAAGGTCTGGTTTCCATAAAAATAACCTCCTAAAATAAAATATTTATTTTAACCGAATGGTATTATATCACATTGACTACCCGATGTCAAAACTTTCAAACATTTCCGCGGCAATTTTCAGCTTTTCTATTATCTCAATATGCTGTGGACACACTGATTCGCACTGACCGCAGGCTATGCAGTCGCTTGCCTTTGGACCTTTTCTTGTTTCCCAGCCGTAATTGCCGGCGGCGCCCTTTTTATTATTGAATACAAGCAGGTTGTTAACCGCACGGAAAATACCGGGAATATTTATGCTTTGCGGGCAATCCTTTGTACAGTAATGACAGGCTGTGCAGGGTATCTTTTCGATGGCTTCTATCGCCTTGCGCACCTGTTCGACCACTTCAAGCTCAGCTTCTGAAAGTGGCTTAAAATTTTCCATGGTGTTCAGATTATCCTGCATCTGTTCGATGTTTGACATACCGCTCAGAACAGTTATCAAGCCCTCATGTGAAGCGGCAAAGCGCAGAGCCCATGAGGATATGGAAACATCAGGATCATAGTCTTTGAATATTTTTGAAATATGATCCGGAAGCAGTGACAAGGAACCGCCCTTTACAGGCTCCATTATGATGACCGGCAAATCAAATTTCCGCGCCACTTCATAACAGGCTCTTGACTGTACGGTAGGGCTTTCCCAATCGGCGTAATTTATCTGCAGCTGAACAAATTCTATCTGATGGGCGTGCTCATTCAAAATTACTTCAAGCACATCCGCCTTGTCGTGGAAGGAAAAGCCGATATGTTTTATAAGCCCTTTTTCCTTCTGCTCGGCTACAAAGCTCCACAGATCGTAGTCGTCGAAATAATGGGTCCTGTCATCGCCCAAATTGTGCAGCAGATAAAAATCAAAGTAACCCGCTCCAGTGCGCTCAAGGGAGGTGTAAAACATATTTTTCGCCTCCTGAGCATTCTTTGCACCCGCCCATGCGGGAAGCTTGGTGGCTAAATAAAAGCTATCTCTCGGATAACGTGAAACAAGAGCTTCCTTTACCGCCATTTCCGATTTTCCGTTCAGGTAACCGTAAGCGGTGTCAAAGTAATTGAATCCCTTTTTAATGAACATATCCACCATGGTTTTTGTCTGTTCAATATCAACGTCGCTGCCTATCATCGGCAGTCTCATAAGCCCGAAGCCCAGCTTAGGTATATCCTGTCCCAAATACTTTTCCATGCTATTCATCCTTTCATTTATACAGCTATTATTCCGCCTATGTCGATAAGGTTTCCTTCAAATAAGGATATATCTTTTACATTGTGCGCCTCTAAAAAATCTCTTATATTTTCATAGTCGGTATGGGTGCTGATATCTCCGCAAAAGGCAAGCAGCCCTTCCCCTATCAGACCCGAACATCCGCCTATAAAGCCATAGTTGTGACCCTCAAGGCTCACCGAACCCTTGCTGACCAAAAGTGAATCTATATTATTTGCACCGCAGGCTTTGTGGATGGAAATGTCGTCAGTGATCACCGCGTTTTCATCCACCACACAGGTGGAACATTTAGCGTAGCCCTGATTGACGTTTATTATATTAAAGCCGCTGTTTTCCGCCTTTTCCAGCAGGATTTTTGAAACCGCTGATTTACAGCATATCAGATTATTGCCCACCACAGCGCAGTTCAGGGGCACGTCATCGGGGTACCCGCTTTCAGCGATCTTTTCCGAGTAGACGCAAGCTCTGCCGGATGCCTTAAAGTATTCATATAAAAGCTTCTGTGATCTATCCAATATTATACAGTCGCCGATCTTAGCCGTCAGCATATCGCTGTGGGTCGACAGCGAACCGGAAATAAAAGGACTTCTTTCAACTGTAATAGCCTTTATACCTGTATTTTTCAGACCCTCTATGACCAATGGATGAGCTGCCGTAATAACTTCTCTCATAGCCGTCACCGTATCAAAGCATCGCTTCAACAGCGGAGCGTATCGTGCGTGAACCTATGATCTCTATATCAAAATCTGCTGTGTTCAGCAATTTATAATTATGGTAAGGTATAATGCACCTGTTAAAGCCCAGTCTTGTCGCCTCTTTGATCCTCTGTTCGCAGTTGCCCACCGTGCGTATCTCGCCGCCAAGACCTATCTCCCCGAAGGCAAGAGCGTCATCCCTGAATGGCACATCCTTAAGGCTTGATACAAGCGCCAGAGCCACGGACAGATCCGAGGCAGGCTCGTCCAGCTTCAAGCCTCCGACAACATTTATATAAGCGTCCATATTTCCAAAGAAATATCCGGCTCGCTTTTCAAGCACCGCCAGAAGCATTGACACACGGTTGTAATCAAAGCCCGTTGACATTCGTCTGGGGTTACCGAAAGCGGTAGGCGTGACCAAGCCCTGCACCTCGGCAAGAATGGGTCTTGAGCCCTCCATAACACAGGCTACACAACTGCCGGAGGTATTTTTCGGTCTGCCGGATATCAGCATCAAAGAGGGATTTTCCACCTCTTTAAGACCCTTATCCGTCATTTCAAAAACGCCTATTTCATTTGTTGAGCCGTACCTGTTTTTGACAGCTCTCAATATCCTGTATGACAGATGGCGTTCGCCCTCAAAGTAAAGCACTGCGTCAACAATATGCTCAAGCACTTTAGGTCCCGCGATATTGCCGTCCTTGTTGACGTGACCGACGATTATGATGGGGACATCAAGATCTTTTGCAACTCTCATGAGTACATTTGTGGATTCTCTTACTTGTGCAACACTGCCCGCGGAAGATGAGACCTCTGTGAAGTTCATGGTCTGAATGGAATCTATTATCACCAGATCCGGCTTGTTTACCCTTAGATATTCCGCGATTTTCTGCACGTCCGTTTCGCTCATTATTTTGAGCATCGGAGGATTCACGTTAAGTCTCTTTGCTCTGAGTTTGATCTGATGGGAGGATTCCTCGCCGGAAACATAGATCACATTCAGTCCCTGAGCAAGAGATTGACAAATTTGCAGCAGGATCGTGGACTTGCCTATACCCGGATCGCCGCTGAGCAGTATAAGGGAACCCTTGACGATACCGCCTCCCAAGACCCGGTCAAGCTCATTAAGACCGGTGGAGTATCTCTGCTCCGTATCGTCGGCTATGTTCTCAAGTGTGAGGGCCTCTATCCCGCCGATGCTTACAGCTCCATTGGATTTTTCCTTCGATGGACTTGTCCTGTACTCCTCCACCATTGTATTCCATTCGTTGCAGCCGGGGCAACAGCCGAACCATTTGGCGCTTTCATATCCGCACTCACTGCAAACAAATACGTTTTTACTTTTTGCTGGCATTAGTATTCCTCCGTATTTGAATTTACCGCATCCAATATTCCGCAGGCAACGGCAAACGACATTTTACTTTGATATTCATTATCTTTTAATTTATTTGCTTCCTCGGCGTTTGAAAGGAAGCCGCACTCCACAAGGACAGCGGGAGCGTTTGAATGGTAAAGCAGATATATTTCCGTACCTGAAGGCTTTACCTCTCTTTTGTTGTCCGGCTGTATTTTGCTGACCACACTTTTTTGTATTGAATCCGCAAGGAGCCTGCTTCGGGGATCGTTCTTTGAATAAAAGACCTGTGTCCCGCTGTATTTGCTTGAGGTATAGTGGTTCTGATGAATGCTGACAAAGATACAGTTCGGGGTATTGTTTATTATTTTCATCCTGTTATGTATATCGGAGATCTTTTTCTGGCGGATGCTTTCTGCGTTATCATCATGTATGGAAATATCCTCTGTACGCGTCATTACCGTGTTGATCCCAAAACACTTGAGCATATCGTTGAGCATTAAAGAAACCGAAAGATTTATATCTTTTTCCAGCGTACCGTCCTTGCTCTGAGCGCCGCCGTCAACACCCCCGTGCCCGGCGTCGATTATAACCGTAGGCAAGCCCGTTTTCAGATTATTTGCCGCGGGCATTGCGGAATCGTTTTGATTAAAGGTATATAAAATAATAAGGGAAAATATTGCCGCAAAAACACACGCCCAGATGATTATCAACCGCTTTTTCAAAAAACACACCCCTGATGCAATATTTACAGTAAAAATAATATGCCGCAAATACCGCTTTATGAATCAAGGGTCAGCTGTTTTTTCTGTGATCCAAATAGTCCTGCAATATTATGGTCGCTGCCACCGCATCGATCACTTTTTTACGTTTTTCTCCGCGCACATTTGTCTCATTCAAATAATTATGGGCCATTACAGTTGTAAGCCTTTCATCCCACATTACGGTTTTAATACCGCTTTTTGCCTCAAGCTCCGCCGCAAGCTCTCTGCACTTGGCGGCTCTATCACCCTCTGTAGCGTTTATATTTACCGGCAGACCCACAACGACAAGCTCCGGTGATCTTTCATTGATGATCCCACATATGCTGTCTATCAGTTTAGGCATATATGTCTGTTTGATAACCGTCACAGGAGAGGCAAGCATTTCCATTTTATCGCAGATAGCTATACCCGTTCTTGTATCTCCGTAATCAACCGATAATATCACCATAACGCCGCGTCCTTTCTTTTACATCCGCGATTTACTGACGATTGCTTAACTCAAAAAAAGGTTGCATTAAGAAAATAATTCCAATGCAGCCTTAATTTGTATTATCTGTCAGCCGAATATAGTATCCCAAAAGCCCGGAGCGGCAGTAGTAGGAGCTTCCGTGGCCGGTTCCTGGGTCGGTACATTGCCGCCCTGATCACCACCCGGATCATCCGGGTTTTCAGCAGCGGGAGGTTGTGTCGTGGGTTGTTCCCTTCTGCCAAATATAAAGTCCCAGAAGCCTCCGCCGTTTCCTGATTGAGAGGATGCAGAAGCTGCTGTGCATGAAGAGCAAACTCCGGGCAGTGAATCTTTTTTGAACCAGCCTGTCGCAGTAGATGAGCAATGTGTTCCTGCCAAAAGTCCTGAATTTCTGCAGTATACTTTTTCCACGGCGTCGCCGCTCTTTGGGAAATCCTTTTTCTCAAGACCTTTATGGATCCTGTCGAAGACTTCGATAAATATTCTGCCTGCGGGGTTCACGCTGAAATCCATTTTCTTTGCGATATCATAACCGTACCATACGGCAGAGACATAATATGGTGTACCGCCCGCAAACCATCTGTCGTACTGATCGTCCGTAGTACCTGTCTTGCACATTATTGGGAATTTCTTTATATTTGAACCGTTATTTTTGCCGTAGTAGCTGCTCGTGCTTACGGTCTTGAGCATCTCGCACATAACATCCGCCGTACCGGGAGATATCACCTGTTCAGCAGAATGATCGGGCTCAAGAATTGTTTCAGTACCAGCGCTGTTTGTAACCTTATAGTAACAATAGGGCTTATAATATTTTCCGCCGTTTCCGAATGCTGCGTATGCTGCCGCCATCTCAAGTGTGGAGACACCGTTTGTCATAGCTCCCGTTGCAAGGGGCGCAAGCGCTGCGTCCTTCTTTTTATCAACTTTTGAAAGGTGGAACTTTTCAGTAAGATATTCAAGAGATGTTGGAATCGTTACCTTGTCGTTGACAACTCTTGCCGCAACTGTATTGAGTGACTGCTGGATAGCATACACGGTAGTTACTTCCGAACCGCTTCCGTATGAACCGTTGACATTTCTCGGCCACCTCTTTCCGTTATAAAAGAGAGCCTCGTCAACAGTCTTGGTGGACCATGTAAGAAGATTCTTTTCAACTGCCGGAGCGTATGCGGACAAAGGTTTAATAGATGAACCGGGCTGGCGGAAGGATCTGACCGCCCTGTTAAGGCAACGCTTTCCGGCTTTGGGACCAGCCTGACCTATTATGCCCATTACCCTGCCCTGGTAGTCCATTATTGTCATCGCAGACTGAGCCGCGGGATTTTCTTTTGTATCCTTTTCTTCTTTAAAGGTTATTCTGTTTTCATAAACAGTTTCAAGCTCTTTCTGAATATCAAGATCGACAGCAGCATAGATCTTAAGACCACCGTAGTAGATCTGATCGACAGCCTGAGAATCTGTGAGACCCTGACTCGCCTTCAAGTCACTTATGACAGTATCAATAACATAGTCGATATAGAAGCTCTGGAATTCGCTGTCCTTCTCCTCGGATTTCTTTGCCGCTTCCTGCTTTTCAAGGTCCTTTGCCGTGGGAACATAATTTTCGCTGTTTGTGAATACCATTTCATAGTTTGCAGCTTCGTTATATTCCTGCTGGTTGATAAAGCCCTCATCAAGCATCATTTTAAGACAGTAAAGCTGACGCGTTCTGTTTTTATCCGGATTGAACAACGGATTATATGCATAGGGAGCCTTTGTAATTGAAATTATTGCAGCGCACTCCGCAAGATTCAGATCCCAGACATCTTTGCCGAAATAGGTCTCCGCCGCGGTTTGAACACCGTAGCATCCGCTGCCCAGATAGAGAGTATTAAGATAAGCCTCAAGTATTATCTCCTTGCTGTAGTGCTTTTCAAGATTCAATGCGTAAAGTATCTCATTGTACTTTCTGACAAAAGTAACGTCCTTGTCTCCGGTAAGGTTTTTTATAAGCTGCTGTGTAAGAGATGAGGCGCCCTGACCCAGGTTTGCGGGTTTGGCTATAACTCCGCCGACTCTTATCCAGTCAACGCCGTGATGGCTCTTGAAACGTCTGTCCTCAAGGGCTATGGCAGCATTTTTCATGTTGTCCGGTATATCTTTATAATCGACCCAGATCCTGTTTTCCTCACCGTGAAGCCTGGCGATCTCGACCTCTTTCCCTGCGGAATCGTAGGCATAGACTATCGAGGTCTGATTCTGACTGCTCTTCTTTTCCTCAAGGTTAATGACCACATCGCCGTTGACTACGGAAAGAACGTTTACCAGAACATATCCGCTTACAACACAGCCGGTAAGAAACACTACGAGAAAAATCGACAGGAACACATTAAGAATCGTTCTGCCGCGCTTCGAGAGTCTTTTCCTTTTTTTCGTTGAACCTTTCTGATTTGATTTAGCCATCAAATGTTACTCCTTGTGGAATTATTAAAAGATATACATTTATGTTTTTAATTGAAACCGCATCGTTATACCGATCAGAAATCGGCATATGCATAAAAACCCTATTATTTACATATTATATAACGGAAATCATTTTCAGTCAACCTTTTTAACCATTTGTTTACAATTAAACATTTATGCAAAAAATACTTGACATATAAAAAACTGTGGTATATAATATAGTAGCTTTCAAAAGCACATATCGCGGAGTGGAGCAGTTTGGTAGCTCGACGGGCTCATAACCCGTAGGTCGTAGGTTCGAATCCTTCCTCCGCAACCATTTAGAGAGTTCATAACGGATTTGAGTTATGGACTCTCTGATTTTTTGATTTTTCATAAGTTTTGTGGTATTATTCTTTTAGATAATATTGCAGAGGTAGATTTAATGATGACACGCGATAGATTCAAATTGATACATAGCGAACTGATTATGCAAGTTCAAACGATAGAGAATGATCTGCGGTTGATTTACGCCGCTATGAAGTCAGGTGATTTTGAAGATAATCTTGACGACCTTGACAAAGCAAATCTCGGTCGGATAACAAAAGAACTAAAAGACCTTGACTACAGCGACGGACACCCGGATCTTTCAAAAACTGACTATGACACAATCGACCGTATCAGAGAAATCAGAAACTATTGGTGCCATCAATGCTATTTGGACTTCGTTTATATCCAAGATGATTACCGTCGTGAACAGAAGTTTCAAGAAATAGCCGCGCGATTGAGTCACGATGAAAACCTTACTTGGGATTTGCACGAAAAGTTAGAGAAATTACGCCATCGCAAATTAAAAGAATACAATAGAATTTGATATGTATCGGAGCAGGTTCGCCTGCTCCTTTTTGTTTATCCTCCTTCTTCACATTCTTCTCCGTCGTCGCCGTAGTGTACCTTGATCGGCGCACAGGAGATATACTCCACCGAAACACCCTGACGCGTGTCTTCCGAAAAGCGGGTCTGCTCGTCTGGGATCTCGAGATACCCGACGAAGCGGTAGTAGATCACCACGCGCTGGGTGCGGTTCTTGCCGACTCCCTCGGTTTCGTGCACCTCGATCTTATCGATCAGCTCGGTCAGCAGGTTCTTGGTTAAAACCTTCATTTCCATAAACCTGCGGATCGCGCGGACGAACTTGTCCCGCTCGTAACGGCGGTCGTCAAGGTCTTTGAGCTTCTCCTGCAAAACAATGATCCGCTCCTTCAGCCGGTTCCGCTCCTCGTTGTATTCGCGCGAGAGCACCATATAATCCTCATCACTGACTTTACCGCCCGCGTTATCCTCATAGAGCTTTTTCAAGAGCTTCGGGATCATCTCGAGCCGCTTGGTGGCTTTGGTCAGTTCGCCTGTCGTCTGCTTGTGCGCCGTCTGATAGTCCTTGTCGCTTTTGCGGGCAAGGATTTCGGCAAAGCGGTCCTCGTCGTCCCGCAGATAGTCCGCAAGTCTGCGCAGTTCCATCGTCACGATGGTGTAGAGCGCGTCGGCGCGGATATAGTGCCGGGTCTTGCAGGTGCCGCGATAGTCCTTTTCGTAGTTTGAACAGGAGAAAAAGTGGATATCCTTATTGGTGGTGCTGGTGTGATACCACAACTTTTTCCCGCAGTCCGCGCAGTAGACGAAATCGCAGAAGATGCTCTTCGGGCCGTTTTCCTCTTTCGGCGGGCGGCGCTTGGTCTTGCCGATCAGCTTCTGCACCTTTTCAAAGGTGGAGCGATCAACGATCGGTTCGTGCACGTCCTTGAATACCATCTGCTGTTCTTTTGGCGTTTCAAGACGCTTCTTGTTTTTGAAGGACTTGGAATAGGTTTTGAAATTGATGACGTCTCCGCAGTATTCCTGCCGCGAGAGGATGCCGGCTATCGTGGAGCATTTCCACTTGCAGGGGTTGGGCTGAGTCTTCTTGCCGCCTCTGCCCACGCCCTTTTCGTGCCAGTAGGCGGTGCAGTTGAGATGCCCCTCGTCCTGCATGATGCGGGCGATGGTGTCGATGCCGTTGCCTTCGAGATAGAGCCTGAAGATCTCCCGCACCACCGGCGCCGCCTCCGGGTCGATGATCCAGCGCGTTTTGTCCTCCGGATCCTTCATATACCCGTAGGGCGGCTGCCCGAGCGGAACGCCGGATTTGCCGCGGGTCTTGTGCGCCGAGCGGCATTTGCGGCTGATATCCTTGGCGTACCACTCGTTCATGAT
>JAIKWV010000016.1 GCA_024684435.1 Clostridiales bacterium | reverse complement strand
TATATCTGTTTGTTGCGGCGCTTCCGTGTTCTTGCTTCACCTATGCGGAAGCGTGCACGGACATGAAGACAGAGAACTGGCTTGCCTGCCACGTCCACGCCTATGAATATTTCGGCGGTGTGACAAGACTTCTGATCCCGGATAACCTGAAAACCGGCGTCACAAAGAACACCCGCTACGAAACTGTTCTGAACCGCAGCTACCATGAGCTTGCCGAATATTACAACACTGCCGTTGTTCCTGCTCGGGTAGAGCGTCCGAAGGATAAATCTCATGCTGAGGGCGCCGTCAAATTCGCGTCAACGTGGATCATTGCTTCTCTGCGGAATGAACGATTCTTTTGCTTTGAAGACGTCAGAGCCGCCGTCGCCGTAAAACTTGAAGAGTTAAACGACAGACCGTTCCGATCCGGCAGGGTCGGTTGTCGGCGCAGTGCGTTTCAGAATGAGGAAGCGGCGTTTCTGAAACCGCTGCCGTTCAAGCCGTATGAGATCGCAACATGGCTGCCGCCGGTACAGGTCGGCTTCGATTACGTCGTTCCGGCAGGAGAAAACAAGTATTCCGTCCCCTTTGACCTGATCGGAAAGAAGGTTGACGTCAAGCTGACGCACGATACCGTCGAAGTGTATTACCACGGCAGCAGGGTCGCTTCTCATCTCAGACGCAGGGAACCGCTGCGGGATCCGATCCTCAATCCGGACCATTTGACAGAGGAACACCGTAAATATCTGAACTACAATGCCGACCGTTTCACTGAATGGGGCAACCGTGCCGGAAAGCATATTGCCGCAACGATCCGTCATTTCCTGAAAAGCGGCAAAGCGCCGGAACAGGGCTACAAATTCTGCGTAGGCCTGATGAAGCTTGCGGACAAATACGGAACCGACAGGTTGGACAGCGTCTGTGAAAGTATTCTGCGGTATACGTCCGAGCCGACGATCCGGGTCATTACGTCTTCACTGAAAAACGGATACGGCAACAAAAACGCAGATTCCGACGACATAACAACAGATACGTCAAATGCCTACGGGATCACACGCGGCGAAGCATATTTCAGAAAGGACGGTGGGAAGAAATGAACACCTCAGAAACGATCTCCCTCCTGAAAGAAATGCGAATGACGCCCATGGCGAATGAATTTCGTAAACAGCTTGAAAATCCGGAGGATTACCGTCAGATTCCCTTTGAAGACAGGTTTGGCTTGATCGTTGATGCGGAATGGTCGAACCGGCAGGCCAACAAGCTGAAACGCTGCATCAACGGTGCGCACTTTTCCTGTCCCGGCGCTGCGGTGGAAGACATCGAATATTTTGAAGACCGAAAACTGAACAAGGCGCAGATTTTGAAGCTTGCGACGTGTCAATACATTGCAGAAGGGCGGGATATTATCCTCAGAGGCGCGTCCGGAAACGGAAAAACATATCTGGCCTGCGCATTAGGTAACGCAGCCTGCCGGAATTTCCGTACGGTTCGTTATGTTCGTATGCCGGAATTGCTGGATGAGATCGGGATCGCGAGAGCCTGCGGCGAAATGCGAAAGATCATCCGGAACTACCAGCGGTTTGATCTCCTGATACTGGATGAATGGCTGATCCGGACGCTGACGCCGCAGGAGTCCTATGATCTTCTGGAGATCGTGGAAGCAAGAATGCAGCACGGCTCCATGATCTTCTGCACGCAGTTCGACGTGCCGGGGTGGTACAAACGGATCAACCCCGATCCTAACAACGACAGCCCGATCTCCGAAGCGATCATGGACAGAATCGTCCACAACGCGTACAACATCCTTATTGACGGAGCGGTTTCCATGCGGGAGCGTCATGGGTTGAACAGTGAGGTGCCGGTATGACGCTGAACGACGAACACCTTGAAAACGAGTTCCGAGAATGGCTCCGGCAGATACCGACAGCGGAAGCAAGAAAAGCGGCCGAGGAAGAAATTCTGTCGCTTTTCTCCGCCGAACCGGATGAACAACATCAATGGACGGAACAGGATATTTGCGAACAGGTGAGGAAAATCCTTCGGCGTTACCGTTGATTGACGTTTGCGGGGCTCTGCCCCGCGCCCCGAGGTTGAACGCATTGTGATTTTCCGCAGAGAGTGGTGGCTTATGCAGACAACAAAAAAAGAGCGACGCGTGCGGCATCACTCTCTGCTTTAAAATCCCCACAGACAGCGCTCAGGTCACTCCTCAGTGTTGCCCTATCCTCCGCTGTGGTCAAAAGCATATTCATGATACCATTATTCTATTTGTTTTGTCAATATTTTGGGTGGCTCTATTTGCCGTGACACTGGCTCTAAAACTCCGGCAGGGTGGCTCTGAAACTCCGTGCAAGTGGCTTAAACGGACCGTTATTTACACCGAAATCTTTGCAACTCGTTCGCCGCATTGATACGATTTTAAAACCTTTTCCTTTTGCTTTTTGTTATACTTGCAATTCATGATGGCCCTCCTGATTCTTAAATTGAAGGGTCATATTGTAGCAGAGTTATTTTTATTTGAAAAGAACGAGTTTTTGTGGAGTTGATAATCATGGATAAAAAGGAAGTCTGAGTTTTTTTGTCACTCTCGGCTGGGGTTCGATTTAGGACTGAGGCGCCAAAAAAAATCAGCAACTTCGGTTGCTGATTTTTTTATCCAAGCCGCCTTGGCGGGTTGGTATGTAATCAGCGCGCAAGCGCTGTATGTAATCACGGCGTCAGCCGTGTATGGCATCAAGCGCTTGCGCTTGTATGTTTTTGGCGGCTTGATTACATACAATGCTTCGCATTGATAACATACAGTCCTGACGGACTGATTATATACCGCCCTTCGGTCGGATTAGATTTATAAAGCTTTCATATCACTCTTCGATGATAAACCATTCCTCGACCGCCTTGCAATCTTCAAGGGTCCTCTGCCCCATGAATGATTTGCATTTGTCAAGAAAAGTCTTTCCGCGGGAGATAAAGTCTTCGAGTATTGTGAAGTCTAAGACTTCACCGATATCTTCAGACTCCGACAATGCCATATCTTCAAAGAAGTTAAAGCAGCGTCGAATTTTGTCTTCTGCGTCAGTTTCGATAAGCTCTG
>JAIKWV010000027.1 GCA_024684435.1 Clostridiales bacterium | reverse complement strand
CGCCGCCCTTGACTTGCGTTCCGGTTTCCGCTTATACTGTTGATAAGGGAGGCCGGTCTAGCCGCCCTCCCTGTAATATATTTTTTTGCCCTGTTTTATACCGGCGTTTGGACTTTACACAAAATTCGGGACACTACCCTTCCGCTTAGCCGTATGTCGTGTGTCCTTCAGATAATTTCAAATACAGGTTCGGGAACATATACCGACACATCTCTGCCGAAGGATCTCAGTTCCCTGACCATTGATGATGAAACAGCGATGTTTTCCGCGCGAAAATAAATATATTCCATTTCGGGATATATGAGCTTGTTTACAGACGCAATGTTTTCCTCATAGTTGTAGTCCATATTGTTGCGAAGGCCGCGGATCATATATCTGATCCCGTTAGCTTTTGCGTAATCCGCCACAAGTCCTTCATGTACCACAACGATCACATTGTCAAATCCTTTTTCCGCCGCTGTCTTTTCGATAGCGGCTTTCATTTTTTCACTGTCGTAGGTGCGGCTTTTCTTAACGTTGACGCCGATGACGACATACACCTCATCAAAAAGGACAGAAGCCTTTTTGACTATATCAAGATGACCGTTTGTAAACGGATCAAAGGAACCGGGATAGATGGCTTTTCTATTCACTGTCGACAGCCTCCTTTATTTCAGCAAATCCTTATTAAACAAAATTTATATACTGGAGGTTTCACCGTTCTGATATGACGCAAGGACGAGCTCTCTCATTTCGGAAAAACTGTCCCAAAGGCGGCAGTCACAGAAATTTTTCCAGCTTTCGAAGTCATTCTTAATTAACATTTCGCGCATCTCACTGGCTGATATATCTACGGTTTTCGGTATATACAGTTCGGCAATGGAAAGCCCCTTCATGCTGTCAAACCAGTCTATGCGCCGCCCTTCCTTGCCGGATATCAGAAGCTCCGGCAACTCACCGAAATATCGGGTCACATTGTCCAGCACATAATCTCCCCATGTGGAGTTGTTGCCCACGCCGATGTCCGGAAGGGGATATATTTCAATCGTATCTCCGTAAACTTTTCTGAGCACACTTTCACGCATTTCGTAGGTGAATGGGTTTTTATTAGTGCCGGATTCCTGGGAAGACCCGATGAAGATCCCCACCTTATCGCAAAGTTCAAGGGCTTTGTCGACCATAGACTGATGTCCCTTGTGAAAGGTCTGGAAACGTCCGACCATTATTCCGAGTTTATATGCTTTTTCCATAATCAGACCTCCGGTACAAACGCCGGCATAAGCTGAAGCTTGAAAGCGTTCATCCTGTGCATACGGTCTATTTTTTCCTTTGTGGCCTGATCCTCAATGAAACCCTCGCGGATATAGCGGTCAAGCTTCGCATAGGTAAATCCGAGATTGTCTTCGTCCGTTTTTCCGCAAAGCCCGTCGATGGGGATCTTGTCCACAAGGACAGCAGGAAGATTAAGTGTTCTGCCGATAGCCTTGACCTCCTGAACGGTCAGGTTTGAACAGGGACTGAAATCGCCTGCGCTGTCGCCGTATCTGGTGGAGTAGCCCACCCAGTCCTCGGAAAGGTTGCATGTGTTGGCAACTCTGCCGTTATTGCTCTGGGACACGGCATAGAGCGTTGACATCCTGATCCTGGGAGGCAGGTTCACTCTGCTCTGCTCCGAAGGTTCAAAGGGGATGTTCTTTATGAGCCCGTCGACGGCGTCTTTTATGTTTACAATATAGTGACGGATGCCGAGATGTTCAACAAGAAGCTTTGCCATATCAATATCTGCCTGTTCTCCGTTGGGCATGAGCACACCGATAACTCTGTCTTTGCCCAGCGCCTCCACGCAGAGCGCGGCGACGACGGAGCTGTCCTTGCCCCCGGATATGCCTATAACGGCATTGCATCCCGGACCGTTTTTCTCAAAGAAATCGCGTATCCACTGTACGCAGTCGTTTTTTACTTTTTCAGCGTCAAAGTTATACATGGTAATACCTCCGTGAAAGAATAAAATGTTTCAAAATTATTCGCTTTCTCTCTAATAAAAACGGTAAATTTGAAGCCGAGGCAGCTTGGTTTAGTCACCCCGACTTGTTTCGACAATTATTTTTTCAGCTTAAAGTCCTTTTCGTACGCCCCTGAAACCGCCTTGTCTATGGCGGTATCGAAGCCGTATTCCCTGAGAGCGGTCACGCCCTCTATTGTGGTGCCGCCGGGGGAGCATACCCGGTCGATCAGCTCATAGGGATGCTCTCCGCTTTCTTCTATCATGCGGGCGCTGCCGATAACAGACTGAATTACTATTTCAAGAGCTTGCTTTTTGTTGAGACCAATCTTAACTCCGCTGCGGGCAAGCTCATCTATGAACATATACACGAAGGCGGGGGAGCAACCGGCAAGTACGCCGAAGGCGGGAAAATAATTTTCGCTGAGTTTGATGGCTCTGCCGAAGGAAGAGCAGAGGACCTGAACATAGCTTTCCTGTTCCACGGTGACCTTGCCGCTTAAGCAGTATGCGGACATTGCCTCACCTACGGTGGCGTTTATGTTGGGCATAACTCTTACGATAGCCGCCTCAAAGCCCAGAAGTGACTGAATGTAGGCGATGTCCGTTCCGGCGAGAATGGAAATGATCAGCAGGTCTTTCTCTTTAAGGTCGGACTTTATTTCCTCTATGAGTGACTTTAAATTGAAGGGCTTGATCGCCAGCAGAACTGCGTCAACGCTGCCGATAAGCTTCGACGCTGAGGCGCATACATTCACGCCGCAGTTTTTTTCGCACAGCTCGGTTTTTGAACTGTCTATATCATATACATATATATCTTCGGGGGCGGCCGTCCCGGAGGACAGCGCTCCTTTTATGATAGCGCTTGCCATATTGCCCGCGCCGATAAATCCCAGCTTCATAACAGACCTCCGTGTTTTTGATTATTATTCGCTTTGAGCAATGAGTTTTCTTATATCCTCAGGGGTGAATATGAATTTGCGGTTGCAGAAATGACAGGATATTTCCGTCTTTTCGTCCTGAGCCATTTTTTCAAGCTCCGCCCTGCCTGTGGAAATGAGGGCGGCGGCAACTCTGTCCCTTGAACAGTTGCATTTATAGATCGGTTCAGAGGTGTCAAGCACCTCAAGGTCAAATTCACTGAGCACCTTTCTGCACATTTCTTCCGGTGTCATGCCCTCGGAGAGCATCTGCGTTACTGGGGGAATGTCCTGAATACAGCGCTCCACCTTTTCAATGGTGTCCTCCATAGCCGTGGGCAGCAACTGAATGATGAATCCGCCTGCGGCTTTTATTGTAAGATTTGGATTTACGAGTACTCCCAGAGCGCACACGGAAGGGGTCTGTTCGCTTGTGGCGAAATACTGAGTGATATCCTCCGCTATCTCCCCGGAAACGAGCTCTATCTGACCGATATAGGGTTCCTTGAGTCCCAGATCCTTCATTACGGTGAGGGTTCCGTTCCTACCCACTGCGCCGGCAACGTCAAGTTTGCCCTTTTTATTGAGGGGTATTTCCACCACGGGATTTGCCACATAGCCTCTCACATTGCCGGAACTGTCGGAAACGGCGATAACGGAGCCTGTGGGACCGTCCGCCGAAATCCGCAGGGTGAGGGAATCATCCTGCCCCTTGAGAACGGCGCCCATAAGCGAGGCGGCTGTGAGCAGCCTGCCCAAAGCGGCGGAGACCACGGCGGAGGTGAGATGAATATTCTGCGCCTTATTTACAATGTCTGTGGTGTCGGCGGCGATCATGGTCAATGTGCCGTCGGTTGAAATGCATCTTACAAGCTTGCCCAATATATCATACCTTTCGGTCAATTATTTTCTTCGCGCCGTGATAACGGCTCTTTCGGTGTCATCCCGGACCGGATCAGGGGAAAGGTCGTCATACACGCCGCAGACTTCAAATCCGGCGTTCTCAAGCCACTGAGTGAGTTCCTCAATGCTGTACGCCCGTTCACAAAAACTTTCGGAGCTTCTGCGGTATGTGTCGCCGTCACCGACAAAAAAGTCAAGGTCGATGTCCACCGTTACGCCGTCATCCCGCAGACTGTTCTGCCACACGCAGTAAAGGTCGTCCATGTCGTAAATAAAAATATTGTCGCCCAGTATATTCCTGTGCTTGTACAGGGTGTTGACGTCGAACACAAAAACACCGCCGGGTTCAACAAAATACGACAGACGCTTGAAAAAAGCCCGGACCTGCTCCGGCTCGCAAAGGTGATTCACACTGTCCAGTGAGCAGACGGCGCAATTCGCCGTGCCGTAAAGATCCAGCTCTTCAAGCCGCTGACAGATGAGCAACGGGGGAGTGAGACCCTCGTCGTAAAACTTCTGTCTTGCACAGCAGAGCATACCTTCGCCGGCGTCAACGCCGATGATATCAAAGCCTCTTTTGGCAAATTCAAGGCTCAGACTGCCAGTGCCGCAGGCAAGGTCGATGAGATCCCCGCCTGTTATTCCCCAGCCGGACAAAAGTCCGCAGATATGATCTGCCATTTTGCCGTAGTCCACGTTGAAGGTGAGACGGTCGTAATAATTTGAGAATTCACCGTAGCCGCCCATGATATCAGTCCTTCTTGATACGGTCGAATATTATTTTGTAGCCGTTGCAGCCGTAGACAAGGGAACGGTTCACGCGGCTTATGGTGGCTGTGCTGGCGCCGGTTTTGTTCACAATGTCGCTGTACACACGCTTCTCCGTGAGCATCTTCGCCACGACGATGCGCTGAGACAGCGCCTTAAGCTCCTGAATGGTGCAAAGATCCTCAAAGAAAGCGTCGCACTCCTCACGGGTTTTAATAGCCATGATGGCGTCATACAGAAAATCAAGATTATCTCTGTTAATGTTATCGTTCATACTGATTTCTCACTTTCGGAAAATTTCATGACAATTTTAACACATTAAAGCTCAAAAGTAAAGCGTAAAATTCATTTTATTCAACTGAAGTATTATTTTGTGTTTTTCGTCAGTATTCCAAGCCGGGTGCGATCGTTCTTTTTCGTGATTTTTGTATATACGATCCATTGCGTGAGGTCATGACCGCACATGATTCAATGCCGTATATTTGCCGACACAGGGTAAATATATTCAATCAGTAAAGAGCAAAGAAGACTTGCCGGGGAATAACCGACAAGTCTTCTTAACATGCAATTTTTTCACGCCTTCAGGTTCATTATATCAATGCACTTTACCGGACAGGCCTCGTGGCACTTGCCGCAGCCCACACATTTTTCATAGTCAACAACGGCGCAGAAGTTGACAACCTTCACCGCGTCGTATTCGCAGGCCTTTTCGCACTTCATACAGCCGATACAACCCGCGGAGCAGTCCTTTCTGGTCTGGGCGCCCTTGTCGTGATTGTTGCAGAGCACCGCGGCCTTTGCCATATTGAGGGGCAGCATTTTGATTATGCCTCTGGGACAGGTGTTGACGCACTTTTTGCAGGCGTGGCAGGCGACCGGGTTTATCCTCGCAACGCCGTCGCACAGGTGTATGGCGTTATATTCGCACTGAGCCACACAGTCGCCGTAACCCAGACAGCCGAAGGAACAGCTGTTGGGACCGCCGAAAAGCTGAGCCGCCATTTTACAGCTCTCAACGCCGTTGTAGATAAAACGTTTTGATATGTTCTGTGAGGTGCCTCTGCACAGTACAACAGCAGAGCTGGGTATTACAGAACCGGCTGAAAGCCCGGTTATCTTCGCCACCTCTACTGATACGGCGGTACCGCCGGGGGCGCACATGGCGGTGTTTTCGGTCTTGCCCTCGGAGAGAGCCGCGGCGTAACCGGCGCAGCCTGAAAATCCGCAGGCGCCGCAGTTTGCTCCGGGCAAAACTGCCTTTATTTCCTCTGCTTTTTCGTCAACGGGCACAGCCATTACCTTGGAGGCTATCGCCAATCCCAGACCGGAGATAAGACCTATGACCGCAACTGTTACTATCGCTATAATAATACTATCCATATATGATCCTCTTTTCAGTTACGAGAATATTCCGTCCACCACGCCGGTAAAGCCTAAAAATGAAACGGAAACCAGAGACGCGGCGACCAGTGTGATAGGCAGACCCTGCATGAATTTCGGAATGTCACAGCCCTCCAGCTTCTGACGGACGCCGGCGAACATCACCATTGCAAGCATAAAGCCAAGACCCGCACCGATGGAGCTCACCATGGAGAGAGCGAAGTTAAGCTCCTTGCTGATGTTGAGCATTACAACGCCCAGCACAGCGCAGTTTGTGGTGATGAGTGGCAGATAAATTCCCAGCGAATTGTAAAGGGGAGGCATGAATTTTTTAAGCACGATCTCAACGAACTGAACAAGAGCCGCAATGACCAGGATAAATACTATGGTCTGCAGATATTCCATATTGTGCTTTACAAGAAGGAATTTGTTGATGGGGTAGGTGACCGCTGTGGCGAGAGCCATGACGAAGATGACCGCGCCGGACATACCTACAGCGGTGTTGAGCTTCTTTGAAACTCCCAGGAAGGGGCAGATGCCGAGAAATTTGCAGAGAATAAAGTTTTCCGTCAGTATGGCGGTGAGTATCAATGATAACATAACTTTCATCACACATTGCCCTCCTTGATATCATTTTTACATTCCAGGGAGCAGGTCGCCGCCATGGGGCAGCTACTGCAGCCTTTGAGCTCCGCCTTGGGCTTGCCCTTCTTTTCGGCGAGCTTGTTCACACAAGCCATAAGCATACCGAACACAAAGAAGCCGCCGGGAGCGAGGATGAGTATGACCATGGGTTTTAATGCGCCGTTGCCCGAGATGAGAGTAAAGCCGTCAAAGCCGCCTAAAACGTTTTCGCCGAACAGGGCGAGCAGGCTCTGTGTGCCGGCAAGAAAGGTGCCCGCGCCGATGATCTCACGGATGGAGCTCATACACAGAAGGGCGGTGGTGAAGCCAAGACCCATGCCCAGTCCGTCAACGGCGGACACAAGAACGGGGTTTTTGCTGGCGAATGCCTCAGCTCTGCCGAGAATTATGCAGTTGACGACTATCAGTGGAAGATACACGCCAAGGGATTCATCCAACACGGGAACAAAGGCCTTGACCAGCATTTGAACGATGGTAACGAAAGAGGCGATGACCACCACGAAGGCGGGGATACGCACCTTTGAGGGTATGATCTTGCGCAGAGCCGATATGACGATATTGGAGCCTATGAGCACTATCGTTGCGGCAATGCCCATGCCGATCGCGTTGACCACGGAGGTGGTGACCGCAAGTGTGGGACAGGTTCCAAGAACAAGCCTTAAAACGGGATTTTCCGAAATAAAGCCTTTGGTAAACTCCTTGCCCATTGATCTCTTTTCAGCCATTACTGCTCACCTCCCTGACCGTTTAAAAGCTGTACTTGATTTGTCGCCGCTTCATAAAGCCTGAGAGCGTTATTTACGGCGCTTGTGACCGCCCGTGATGAAATGGTGGCGCCTGTGAGGGCGTCAACGGAATTTTCTCCGGGCTTATCCTTTGATACGAATATCTCAAAGGTTTTTCCTATGAACTGATTCAGAAAGTCGGGCTTTTTCGCGTTCATTCCTAAGCCGGCTGTTTCGCTGATCTCCAGTATCTCCACGCCGGAGACCCTGCCCTGAGCGTCCACGCCGGTCATGACCTTGATATCTCCACCGTAGCCCTTGACTACCGTTGTGAAGACGTAGCCGCTGGTTTGATCGCCCTTAACGCCCTTGAAACATTCGTACTCCTTGCCGTCAAGGGTTATTCTGTCCTGCTGTACGAATTCCTCCGCGTCGGCAAGGACCTTTTTGCGGGCGGCAAGCTCAGTCTGAGAGGCAAGCTCCTGTATCTTGGGGGCGGTAACGTCGTTGGTCAGCGCCAGCAGTGTTGCGGCCACCGCACAGATAAGGAAAAGTATGAGGGTGGGAACAGCAAATTCCTTAAAGGTTTTCATTATTCAGCCGCCTCCTTTTTCGCTTTCTTCTCCTTCACCGTGCCAAAGGGCTTGGGGGTGGTGAGAGACTCGATGTGAGGGGTGAGTATGTTCATAAGGATTATTGAGAATGAAACGCCCTCCGGCAGACTGCCGAACAGTCTGATGACAGCGGTAAGAAGTCCGCAGCCGATGGCGTAAACGATCTTGCCCTTGAAGTTTATTGGACAGGTGGCGTAGTCCGTCGCCATAAAGAAGGCGCCGAGCAGAAGTCCGCCGCCCATTATCTGATAGGCAAGGTATGTGAAATCGCCATTGCCCGCGATCAGCGTTATGACGGAAAACGTACCTATGTAGACCAGCGGGATAACAGGGGAGATGACCTTGCGGATAATAAGATAAACGCCGCCGATGATAAGCGCTATGGCGCAGGTCTCACCTAAACAGCCGGCGCGCACGCCGAGAAGCATATCCGCAAGACCGGTGAGCTGATCTTTTTTATCCGCCGCCATAAGCGCAAGGGGAGTGGCGGTGGTGACCGCGTCGCCTGTGCGCCATTTGAGAGGCTCTGTCCAGCAGGTCATATCGGTTGAAAATGAGGAGAGCAGGACTATCCTGCCGATAAGCGCGGGGTTTACAAAGTTCTGACCTATGCCGCCGAACATCTGCTTGACAACGACTATGGCTATCACCGAGCCTATAGCCGCCATCCACAGGGGAATCGTGACCGGCAGGTTGAACGCCAGCAGAACGCCGGTGACCACGGCGCTGAAGTCGCCGATGGTGTTGTGCCGCTTCATAGCCTTGCGGGAAAGATATTCCGCAATAACCGCAGTCAGAACCGTGGTGGCGGTGACCGCAAGCACCCTGTAGCCGAAGATGAATACAGCGGCTATAAGCGCGGGTACAAGGGCTATTATTACATCAAGCATTATCCTTTTTGACGAGGTCTTTGACCTGACGTGGGGGGATGCGCTGATGTTCAGTTTGTTTTCAACACTCATTTTTTCGCCAGCTCCTCTCTTACGATGGATTTTGCAAGGCGCATTACCTGAACCAGAGGCTTGGACGCCGGGCAGGAATAGGCGCAGCTGCCGCATTCCATGCAGACATTCACGCCGATCTTTTGCAGCCGTTCCACTTCTCTGGCCTTGGTGTATCGCTCAATGAGGGTGGGCATAAGACTCATGGGACAGGCGGCGGCGCAGCTTCCGCACCTGATACAGTCGTTCTCCGGTTTGCTGTACACATCGTTTTTGTTAAATGCAAGTATGGCGTTGTTCTGCTTTAAAACGTGTATGTCGGTACTCATAACGGCAAAGCCCATCATCGGACCGCCGGCGAGGATCTTTGCGGGGGGTTCCTTGAAGCCGCCGCAGAAATCTATTATCTGACCGAACTGCGTGCCGATGGGTACGCGGACGTTCTTAGGACGCTCTATGGCGGAACCGTCCACCGTCAGGGAGCGGCTTACCAAAGGTTTGCCGGATTTAAGGTAACGGGAAACAAAGGCGATACTGGCCACGTTCATGACCATACAGCCCACGTCCGCGGGGAGCTTTCCGGGGGGTACCTTTCTGCCCGTGGCGGACTGTACCATTATCTTTTCCGCACCCTGTGGATATTTTGACTTCAGCTTCATAAGGCGAACATAGTTGCCCTCGTGCAGATCCTTGTCCGCAATTCGTTTGAGGACGTTGAACGCCTCGGGTTTATTGTCCTCCGCGGCGATGATCACGTTTTTTATGCCCAAAAGCTCCTTTACGGTGTACACGCCGGAGAGGATATCCCAGGAATTTTCTATACATTCCCGGTAGTCCACGGTGATGAACGGCTCACATTCCGCCGCGTTTATTATCAGGGTATCAATGTTCTTGTCGGGAGGGAAGTTCATCTTGACATGGGTAGGGAAGCCTGCACCGCCCAAGCCCACAAGACCGGATTCGCGCACAGCCTTGATAAGCTCCTCCCTGTTGGTGACGTGGGGAGGCTCTATGCCTTCAAACAGCCGCATTTCGCCGTCGGATTCAATGGTCACCGCCTGAGCCTTGGCACCGTTGACAAGCTGTATTTCGCCTATCTTTATGACCTTTCCGGAAACGGAGGCATGTACGGGAGCGCTTACGTATTTGTCGCTGTCGCCTATTTTCTGTCCCACGGACACCGTATCGCCCACCTTTACGCAGGGGATACAGGGCGCGCCGATATGCTGCTGCATTGATAATACCACCTGCTGGGGTATTGGCATACGGACAGTAGCGCATTCGGCAGTGTTTTTGCAGTGGGAGACATTGACGCCGCCTCTCACCTCTTTTACGGCGTTGAGCACACCGTCATCTTTTGATGAAAACATTGATTCAACCCCTTTTACCTTTTATATGAAGAAAACTTTATTTGTTTTAACAGCACCGGCATTGTGACCTTAAGGACCGTGCCGGTCACGGCGCCGGTAATTATTGCAAAAATAATCAAAAACGGAATATACCCGAAAACCGCGGCGGAGCCTAAAAGTATAAACGAAACGATCAGCTGACCGAAATTGTGCGTAACGGCGCAGATCACGCTGATACCGAGATAACCGAACCGACCCTTTGAAAATTTTGCCAGCAATATAAGTACGGCGGTGCTTAACACGCCTCCGGAAAGGCTCATCAGCCCTGCGGTGACGCCTCTGGTAAGGGCGGCGAAGCCGGCTTTCAGAACGGTAATGATAAGAGCCTCATGCCAGCCTACACTGTAAACGGTAAACATAGTTATTATATTTGAAAGACCGGGCTTTGCGCCGGGAGGCATACCGGGAATAGGAGGGATGAACCCCTCAAGGAACGAGAGAGCCAGAGCCTCCGCCGTGAGTATACCTAACAGAGCCGCCCGTGCCGCTGAATTTCTTTTCATAATAAAGGCTCCCTGTTTCAGTATGTAATGGCGTCGTATTCGCTGCTGCCGCCAGAAAGGACTATGAGCACCCTGTTTGGCAGGCAGGCGGCAACGCCGTTTGCCCGGGTAAGTTTTCCGGTGTTGACGCAGAGCTTATCCTTGCAGTCTGATGATTTGAACCGGATAACATTTTTGTCCGCCACTATCACGGTGTTGTTTATCGGTATCTCATAGGCTGTTTCGATCTTTGAAAGGTCAAGCTGATACGCCAGCTCACCGTCCACATAGATCGAGGCGGTAAGAGGTTCCTCACTGCTGAAAAACCGGGGAAGGATCAGTACCAGCGCCAGCATAAACAAGATCAGGATCAGCAAAATGTCGCTTCTTTTTGCAAGCTTATCCATAGTCAATTTTTCCGTTCAAAGTTACCGGCTAAACCGTCGGTTATTTTTATCTCTCCGTTGTCCGTAACAAAGACAGCCTGTGCATGAAATTCTTTGAGCAGATCAAGGCTGTTTTCGTATCCGAGGATGAAGCAGGCTGTGGAGAGAGCGTCGCTGTATACTCCGGAGTCGGCAACTACCGTCACGCTCGCAAGTCCGCTCTCCGCCGGGTATCCGGTACGGGCATCAAAAATGTGGTGATATTTCTTGCCGTCCTGCCGGAAAAATCTCTCATATGAGCCGGAGGTGGAAACACAGCAGGCGTTGAGCTTAAGGGAGCCTATGCAGTCGTCGGCCTTGCCGAAAGGATCCCGTATGCCCACGGAAAACTCGCCGTCTCCGTAGAGCAGTACGCTGCCTCCCACCGCCGCAACACAGCGTTGGGCGCCGGCTTCCTCAAGAACCTTGCGTATTTCATCACAGGCGGCGCCTTTGCCTATAGCGCCAAGGTCGATCACAGAGCCGCCGGAAAGGCTGACGGAACTGCCGCTGACAGCGATAGCCTTATAATTCACCGATGCCAGGGCAAGGTCGATCTCCGCCTGCGAGGGTACCCGTTCACTGTCGGTCCCGATGCCCCAAAGGGACACTATGCCGCCGGCAGTAATGTCAAATGCGCCATGAGAGGCTTCGCTGACCTTGATAGCGGCGTTTATGCAGTCAACGGTGGAAGATCCTACCTCCACGGAACTGCCTTTGGAACTGTTTGTTTTATAAACGTCGGAGCCGCTTATGTATCGTGAGAAATTTTCTTTTTCAAGCGTTGAGACCAGTTGACAGATCTTTTCCGCCGTATTCTTTGACTTTCTTCCGTTGACAGTGACGGTCACCACCGTGTCCATCGCCACGGTCTGCTCTTTGCATTCCCGCCCGGAGAGAAAAAGGTCAAAGGCTATAAGGGCTCCTATGACAAGCAGACAAACAACGGTAAGGGCAGCGGCAGCGGGAGTTATTCTCTTTTTCTCAGACAAAAGACCACCGCCGTTTCTTAATATGGATATAGAATATCTCAATATATATAATATAATAATTTCCGGTGCGGTACAATAGGGAAGTTTTATAATATTATAATATCATATAACGATAATTTGGCTTTTTTGCCGATTTAAAATATAATGCCGACACACGGACTAAAAGCCGTCAGACCAAAAGATCTGACAGCTTTTTAAAAGTCATGATTAAAATGTGCTACGGTTTATCAGACAGCGCGAGTAACCTTACCGGAACGCAAGCATCTTGTGCAGGCGTAAACTCTCTTAGGTGAGCCGTTGACCATAGCCTTTACACGCATAACGTTGGGCTTCCATGTTCTGTTGGAACGTCTGTGTGAGTGAGAAACCTTGATGCCAAAGGTAACTTCCTTACCGCAATATTGACATTTTGCCATATTGAGCACCTCCTTGTTTAAAGTGACAAAACACATTTTAGCAGATATTTCTGACAATTGCAAGCATTTTTTTTATTTTAATGAACGTTTTTGAAAATTATTCTTTATCGGCGGTGCTGCCGGGAGCGCCGCAGCATTTTTTGTACTTTTTGCCGCTGCCGCAGGGACAGGGTTCGTTGGGGCCTATCTTCTTGCCCTTGCGCACGGTACGACCCTTTTCGCTTCCGTCTGATGCGCCGGACTGGGAGGTTATCTTGACCGTCTGTTTTCTTTCAGTCTCCTCCTGATTTCTTACCCTGATGGTGAGCATCTGCTTGACTGTTTCCTCACGGATGGAGGTGGTCATTTCGTCAAACATATCGAAGCTTTCCATTCTGTAGGCGACGACGGGGTCCTGCTGACCGTAGGCTCTCAGACCTATGCCGCGTTTGAGTTCTTCCATGGCGTCGATGTGATCCATCCACTTGCTGTCAACGTTTCTCAGAAGTACGAAACGCTCAAGGCTGCGCATAAGCTCGGAACCGAATTCTTCCTCTCTCGTTTCGTAAAGTTTGTGTCCGCGTTCCGAAAGCAGGGTCTTTATCTCCTCCGGGTCTATATCGTCATCTCTGAAATCGTCGGCGGTGGTGAGCCAGCCTAAGAATTTTTCACGCATACCGTCAATGTTCCAGTCCTCCCTGTTTACAGAGGAAGAACAGTAGAAATTGACATTTTCTTCGATGCTCTCATCCAGCATCCTGAGGATAACGGGTTTGAGTTCCTCGCCGTCAAGCACCTGATTGCGCTGGGTGTAGATGAGCTCTCTCTGGCGGTTCATAACGTCGTCGTACTGAAGGACGTTCTTACGTATTGCAAAGTTCTGACCCTCGACCTTCTTCTGAGCGCTCTCTATGGTGTTGGAGAGTATCCTTGCGTCAATGGGCATATCCTCGGGTATATTCAGGGTATTCATTATATTTGTGAGCCGTTCTCCGCCGAACAGACGCATAAGGTCGTCCTCAAGGGAGAGATAAAAACGGCTGGCGCCAGGGTCGCCCTGTCTGCCGGCGCGGCCTCTGAGCTGGTTGTCTATACGGCGGGATTCGTGTCTCTCCGTGCCGATGATGAACAGGCCGCCCGCCTGACGGACTCTTTCCGCCTCGTCCTTGATGGCGTCCCGGTATTTTTCGTTGAGGCGCGTGAATTCACTGCGGGAGTTGAGTATCTCCTCGTCCGTGGTCTCCGCAAAGCCGGTGGCCTCCGCGATAAGCTCCTCGGTGAAGCCCATGCGGCGCATCTCGGCCTTGGCAAGGTACTCAGAGTTACCTCCCAGCATGATATCGGTACCACGGCCCGCCATGTTCGTGGCGATGGTGACCGCGTTTTCCTTACCTGCCTGAGCGACTATCTCAGCTTCCTTTTCGTGATACTTGGCGTTGAGGACTTCATGCTTTATGCCCTTTCTCTTGAGCAGAGCGCTGAGCTCCTCGGACTTTTCAATGGAAACGGTACCTACCAGCACAGGCTGACCTTTTTGGTGGCATTCCTCGATCTGGTTTATTATGGCGTTGAATTTTGCCTTTTCTGTCTTGTAGACGGAATCGGGTCTGTCGTCCCTTATCATGGGTTTGTTGGTGGGGATCTCCAGAACGTCCAGATTATATATCTCGTTAAATTCCGGACTTTCCGTCATAGCAGTACCGGTCATACCGGAGAGCTTGTCGTAAAGTCTGAAGTAATTCTGGAATGTAATGGTGGCAAGGGTCTTGCTCTCGTGCTCCACCTTGACGTTTTCTTTGGCTTCGATAGCTTGATGCAGACCCTCGTTATAGCGTCTGCCCAGCATTATTCTTCCGGTGAATTCGTCGACTATGAGGACTTCGCCGTCCTTGACCACATAGTCAACGTCCCGCTTCATAACGCCTATAGCCTTGATAGCCTGATTTATATGGTGCTGAATTGTCATGTTTTCGGCGTCCATCAGGTTTTCAAGATTGAAGTATTCCTCCGCCTTGGTAACGCCGCTCTTTGTAAGGGTGGCGGTCTTTGCCTTTTCATCCACCACAACGTCTCCGTCAGCCACGTCCTCGGCGTTTTCCTTGGAATCTATTTCCTTGACCCTTGTAAAGCTTAAGGTGCGGGCAAATGCGTTTGCCTGACGGTAGAGATCGGTGGACTGATCGCCCCGACCGGAAATGATAAGAGGGGTCCTTGCCTCATCTATAAGGATGGAGTCCACCTCGTCCACTATGGCGAAGTTGTGACCTCTCTGGACCTTTTGCTCTTTGTATTGCACCATGTTGTCACGCAGATAGTCGAAGCCCATCTCGTTGTTGGTGCCGTAGGTGATATCGGCGTTGTAAGCCTCTTTGCGCTGTTCATTGTCAAGGTCGTGGACTATAAGTCCCACGGTAAGACCCATGAAACGGTAGACCTTTCCCATCCACTCGGAGTCGCGGCGGGCAAGGTAGTCGTTGACCGTGACGATGTGAACGCCGTTGCCGGAAAGGGCGTTAAGATAGGCGGGGAGGGTAGCCACAAGGGTCTTGCCTTCACCGGTGCGCATCTCGGCGATCCTGCCCTGATGCAGTACGATGCCGCCCACGATCTGTACGGGGAAATGCTTCATGTTGAGTACGCGCCATGAGGCCTCGCGGCAGGCGGCAAACGCCTCGGGCAGAATATCGTCAAGGGTCTCGCCATCGGCAAGTCTCTTCTTGAATTCCGGGGTCTTTGCCTGAAGCTCTGCGTCGGTGAGCTTGCCGTACTCCTCCTCAAGCGCCAGAACTTTATCCCTGAGCGGCACTATACGTTTTATTTCTCTTGATGAATAGTCGCCGAAAATTTTCTTTAATAAACCCATTAACTTTGTGTCCTTTCGTTATACCGGTAATTTTTATATGTTTTCTTCCCTGAAATCAATAACAAGCTCTTCATGCTCAAGCTTGAGCTTCTTATACAGAACGCCGGAGGCGTCAAACATACGCTTTGAAGCTCTTACAGAGGTGGTGTTCGCGTACTTGTCAGATATATAGATGACCTCTTTTATGCCGGACTGGATTATCGCTTTGGCGCATTCGTTGCAGGGGAACAGGGCAACGTAGATCTTGCACCCTGCAAGACTGCCGCAGTTATTGTTGAGTATGGCGTTGAGCTCCGCGTGGCAGACGTAGGGGTACTTTGTGTCGAAATCGTCGCCGGTACGCTCCCAGGGAAAATCGTCGTCATCACAGCCGATGGGCAGACCGTTGTAGCCCACGGACATGATCTTGTTGTGTTCGTTCACTATGCAGGCTCCCACCTGAGTGTTGGGATCCTTGCTTCGGTTTGAGGACAGTATGGCTATGCCCATGAAATATTCGTCCCAGGATATATAATCGTTCCTTTTAGGCATTCGATCCACCTCTTTCATAAATCGCATAATTGAGTTTGCTGCCGTCGTTGACGACGGGGCGTGTGTGTATAAAGCTCGTGTCGCTTATCCATGTGATCTCGGGATAGTCTACGGCGAAGAGCAGAGGCTCCGTGAATGTTTCCGCGGCGCCGCTTGCAAGGTCGCAGACGGCTACGGTCTGGGCGGCGGCAATATCCTTGCCGGAGACGATGACCACTGCGGTCTCAGCGGGATTTACAGAGAAGGTCACGATACTGCCGCTGAGGTTTACGCCGGATATTTTTACGCTCCTGCCGGTGAGAAGATTGGTGAGGGTGAGATCAGATCTCTTGAGCAGGTAATTCCCGCTGTGAACGTAGTCGGTGAAATAGTTGCCTGCAAACGATGCGATGGGGGCGCTTGAAGCGGTGGAAACGCTCTCAAACCCGACGTTGGTGCTGCGGATATAGGCTATTCCGTTACCGCTGACGCCTCTTGCCCATGAGCCGACTATGCCGGAAACAACGGTTTTTGATTTGCTCGTGCCGTTGCGCATCATGATGTCATTCTTTGTTTCTGTCACGCCGATGTTGTACTCTCTGCCGGTTACAAAATACGGGTCAGAGCCAAGGGAACGGATGAAGTCGTCGGTAAGCTTTATCCAGTCGTCACGGAAGGCGCCGTCAATGCCGGTGAGCCTGCCGTTGTTTGTAAATACGGGAGAGCCGGTTTTCTTTGAACTCATATCAAAGCTGAAGGCTTCGCTGTAGGTCTTGTTCTTTAACGCAAACTCGGTCTTGTCCATGCTTACCAGCATAAGAGATCCCTTGCCGAATGCCGCGGGCATATCGGTGATCTTGCAGAAGGCATAATCAAATATCTTGACCCCGGGACTTTTGCGGGAAGTAAACAGACCGTAACCGCATACTTTGGAATCCCTCTCCACGCAGTACATGGTCACGGGAAGCTCCTGATTGGTGCAGGTGACCTTTGTGTCAAAGGTGTTTACTCCCTGAGTGTAGGGAACAAAGCTGTTGGCGGACAGGGTATAGAATGTGACCGCGCCGTTTGTGTCCATGGAGTAGTAAATACCGTCAATGTCGGTGGGGATTATGGGCAGCTGAGTGTTACCCTTACCCTTGAGAGCGGCGGAATATTTGCTGGTCTCAAATGAGTAGCCGCTTATGTCCGCGGTGGGTTCCTCGTTTTGTTTTGCCTTTGGCTTGAAGAACTTGACGTAATTCGTGGCGAAAACAAGGAAGATTATACTCAAAGCCGCAAGGACGGTTAAAATTAAAATAATGACTTTGTTCTTTTTCATCAGCGTGGCATCCTTTCGATCGTTGTTTATATGTCTATCGTGAGGCTTACGGGACAGTGGTCTGAACCGAAAATATCGCTGTGTATCTTTGCATCCTTTATGTTTCCGGCAATACGGTCAGACGTTATGAAATAGTCTATACGCCAACCCACGTTCTTGTCCCTTGCGTGGAACCGGTAGCTCCACCATGAGTAGGCGTTCTCTTTGTCAGGGTAAAGATAACGGAAGGTGTCGGTGAAGCCTGCCGCCAGCATTTCGCTGAACTTGCCCCGCTCTTCATCCGAAAATCCCGGATTGCCCCGGTTTGTTTTCGGATTTTTAAGGTCTATCTCATTGTGGGCAACGTTAAGATCCCCGCAGTAGATAACGGGCTTCAGCTTGTCCAGCTTGCATATGTAAGCGCGGAAATCGTCCTCAAACTGCATGCGGTAATCTATGCGGGCGAGCTGATCCTGAGCGTTGGGAACATAGACGGTGATGAAGTAGTAATCGGGGAATTCAAGGGTTATCACCCGCCCTTCGGTATTGTGCTCCGGCACGTCTATACCGTATGTGACGGAAATCGGTTCCTCCTTTGTGAATATCGCCGTCCCTGAATATCCCTTGCGCAGGGCGTAGTTCCAGTATTGGAAATAACCCGCCGTGTCAATGTCTATCTGCCCCTGCTGGAGCTTGGTTTCCTGAAGGCAGAAAATATCGGCGTCAAAAGCCTTGAAGACCTCAAGAAAATTTTTGCCCACGCAGGCGCGCAGACCGTTCACGTTCCACGAAACAAAGGTTTTTTCAGACATAACCCACCTCATGTTGATAACATAAAAATTATTATATCACAACTTGCCGTGGATTTCCACCATTATTTTATTAAAATATCAATCATTATAATTGTTTCGCTTTGGATATCTCAACGCCGGAATAATAGTGTCTGACGATCTCCTCCCAGCTGCTGCCCTGTCGCGCCATGTAGTCGGCTCCGTACTGGCTCATACCCACAAGATGACCGTGTCCCATGGTGTGTACCGTAAACTTGTTTTTCTCGTGCTTTATGTCGAAGCAGCAGCTTTTAAGCTTCAGCGCGTCCCGCAGCTCCGAACCGGTGAATTTCTTGCCGCCTATTGTTATCACGGTCACTGTTCCAGCCTTGGTTTTCTCTGCCTTTCCCACCCATTTCGCAGGGTCGTCGTCAAGCTTTAGTCCCCCTGTTCCGGCAAGACTTTTTCTGAACTCTTCCGGAGTGAAGGTGACGGTTGATTCACATTCGGGGGACAGTTTATCTCCGGGGCTTGAAACGCTTTTAAGGTAGGGGATATCCTCGCCCCACACGTTTTCGGCGGATTCGGTCTGCCCAGAGCTTACGGAGTGGAAGGCGGCTATGATGGGCTTGCCGTTATATGTGATAAGACTGCCGTAAACGGCGTCAACGGCGTCGCCGATCTTTTCTTCATACTCTTCAAAGTTGTCGCCCCAGCGCGCTTTTCTTTCCTCCTCAGAGAGGTAACCCTGATGCTTAGCCGTGCTGTCAGTCAGGTATGCGCCCTCAAGCTCCGGTGAAGGATCTTCACTTTGTACCTGCTTCTGATATATGGCGTAGGTGTATGCCGCCGCCGCTTGGGCTTTCAGGGCTTCAAGTTCACATCCGGCGGACATTTCGGCAGCCACACAGCCTTTGATATACTCTTTTTCGGCTATGATTTCCGTCTCTTCGGAAGAGGTGCGCCAGACTTTTATGACGTTTTCACTGTCTGTGACAATAACGGGGAAGGTGCCGGTTTCGGATATGACCTGTGAATTATCCGCACTTGAATCCGCCGGCGATGCGCAGTCCGATCTTTTTACCGCCGATACAGGTACGAGAATGAGAGCCGCCAAAATGACAAGGACGAAGACAACGAGATTTTTCATACAGATGGATTCCTTTCACTTATAAAATATTTGTTTGCGCAAAGAGCTTTGATTGACAAAAGAAAAAAACTATAGTATAATTAACATTCATTCATAGTATATATTCAAAATATAAATATTTTAAATAACATTACAGGCAGGTGACACTATGTCAAATTATCATTCCCCCATTTCAAACGATGAATTAAAACTCATGTGTGAAGAGCTTCTTAAGCACAGCTATATGGAGCCCGGCGACTTTGAAAAATATAACGTAAAAAGAGGCTTGCGCAACGCGGACGGCACCGGCGTCATGGCGGGTCTTACCCATGTGTGCAGTGTTGAAGGCTACTATATCAACGACGGTGAGCGTGTCCCGAAGGAGGGCAGACTTTATTACCGCGGCGTAGATATGAGATCCATAGTCGAGGGCTGTGAAAAAGAAAACAGATTCGGCTACGAGGAAGTGGCATGGCTTCTGATGCTTGGCTATTTCCCGGGCAGGATCCAGCTTGAAAGGTTCAAGAAAACGATATCCTCATGCATGGAATTGCCGGAGGATTTCGCCGAGGATATGATAATGAAGGCGCCCTCAAACAATATCATGAACAAGATGGCGCGTTCAGTTCTTGCTCTCTATTCTTATGATGAAAACCCGGACGACACATCCATAGAAAATGTACTCAGACAGTCGGTACAGCTTCTGGCGCAGCTTCCCACCATAATGGCGTACGCTTATCAGGTCAAGCGCAGACACTTCTACAAGCAGACCATGTATCTCCACCCCATCATTCCGTCTTACGGCATGGCGGAGACCATACTCCACGCCATCAGAGCCGACGGTACCTTCAAGCCCGAGGAGGCTAAACTGCTTGACACCTGCATGATGCTTCACGCGGAGCACGGCGGCGGAAATAATTCCGCCTTTGCCGCGAGAGTTTTAAGCTCCAGCGGGACCGATACATATTCCGCCATATCCGCGGCGATAGGCGCGCTCAAAGGTCCCCGCCACGGCGGAGCCAACATAAAGGCGGCCAACATGATACAGGATATGCGTGAGAATATATCCGATATTACAAATGAGGGTCAGGTGGCAGACTATCTGGCAAAGATCATCAACAAAGAGGCGGGAGACCATTCCGGACTTATCTACGGCATGGGTCACGCCGTCTATACGCTTTCAGATCCCAGAGCAAAGATCCTCAAGGAGAAGGCAAGGGAGTTTTCGGAGAATACGGAGTTCAGGGAGGAATTCGAGCTTATCTCTCTGGTGGAACGGCTGACTCCCGCGGTGTTCTCAAGGGTCAAGGGTCAAAAGAAGAGAATGTGCGCAAACGTGGATCTGTATTCCGGTTTTGTGTACAAGATGCTGGGCATACCTGAGGATCTTTATACCCCGCTGTTCGTTACCGCCCGTGTGGCGGGCTGGTCGGCTCACCGCATGGAGGAGCTTATCACAGGAGGCAGGATCATGAGACCTGCGTACAAGAACGTTTCTCTGCCAAGGGCCTACATACCCATTGACGAGAGAGCCGAGAATTATATCTCGGAAACAGATATTTATATCCCATCCGAGGAACGCGATTAAGGTTGAAAGGAAGTACTGGCAGAATGAGTAATGCTTCAGAGAAAAAAGGTTTGGGAAAAATCGGACTTTTTATTTACGTTATCATCGCGGGCATAATAACCACCGTCCCGCTGAGAGTCTATCAGATACTTAACATAACCGAACCTGAAACCGGATTTTATACCGGGAAAAACTTTACAATTACTATTATGTACGCGCTTATCGGGATATGTTTTGTTCTTCCCTTTGCGTACGGTCTTAAGAATAAAAAAATGATCACGTTTTCCGACACTTCGGGTCTCAGGATCTTTGAGGGCGTGGCGGCGTTCATTTTTGCGGCGGCGCTCATATACGATGTTGTCTCCAGCTACAATGTTTTCATATCTCTGTATGAGAACTTTGCTCCCACAAGTGAGATGCCCACAATGTCTACATATCTCAACAAATCCGGAGCCATGGCAAGTCTTGCGCAGGCTATATTCGCCCTGCTTTCGGCTATGTATTTTGCCATTATCGGTATGTACGATATCAAGGACAAAAAGGGCATATCAAAAATAAAGCTCCCGGCTCTCTCTCCGCTTGTCTGGTGCATAGCGAGGATAATCCACAGATTCATGAGGAAGATAAGCTACATGAAGGTGGGGGATCTGTTCTTTGAGCTTATGATGCTTGCTGTGCTGGCGCTTTTCCTGCTTCCTCTGGCGCAGAAGTTTGCCGACGTTGACGGAAAGGGCAAGGAATGGAAGGTCGCGGCATACGGTGTTCCCGCCGTCGTATTTTGTTTGATCTGTTTCCTCCCCCGGGTGATCGTCACTGTTATAGGCAAGAGCGATATGCTTTTAAGCTCATCTCCCATTGAATTCTGCGACGGCGCCGCGGCGCTGTTTGCCATTGCGGTGCTTTTGGGCAGGATCGGTATATCCTCATCGGAAAACAAATAATTAAAACTGCGGTGAAATGATGTTTCTTTCAAACGTAAAAATAGCCTCCACCCAGGTGGCAATATTGTACATAATCGTTGCTGTGGGCTTTATCGCCGACAAAATAGGGCTGTTCACGGAAAAAACCGCAAAGCTCTGCACCGACCTGCTGTTCTACATAATCACCCCCGCGGTGATAATACGCTCGTTCCTTGATATCGAGTACGATCCGCAGACCGCCAAGAGCCTGTTTATCGCCATGGGCTGCGGAATGCTCATGCATGCGATATCGGTAATTATAAACCTGCCCTTGTTCCGCAAAGGAGATAAAAACGACAGCAGTGTGCTGAAATACGGCGCGGTGTTCGGAAACTGCGGATATATGGCGCTACCCCTTGCGGGAGCGGTAATAGGTTCACAGGGCGTTTTCTACTGCTCGGCGGTAATAATGAGCTTTCAGATATTCTCTTTTACCTACGGAGTATATATCATGGCGGGCAACTCAGACGGAGACAAGGTGAAGTTTGAGTATAAACGGCTTATTCTCAACCCAGGCACCATAGCCGTTGCCATAGGTCTGCCTCTTTTCCTGCTTAATTTGCCGATGCCGGACATAATCGTAAAGCCCATATCCTATGTGGGAAGCATGAACACTCCCTTTGCAATGATAGTTTTCGGCACCTATCTTGCCAATACCGATTTCAGGACATTATTCAAAAACGGCAGGATATTTATCGCGGCTCTTACAAAGCTCATAGCCCTGCCTCTTATCATGTACGGTACTCTCAGGCTTTTCGGAATAAGCGGAGATCTGCTCACATCTTTGACCCTTTCTGCCAGCGCTCCCTCAGCCACCAACACGGTCATTTTTGCGGCAAAGTATGACCGGAACACGGGACTTGCCGCCCAGACCGTGGCGTTGATAAGCTTTATTTCAATAATCACTATGCCTGTAATGATCGCTTTGTCAAGAATTTAGCCTATGAAAAACGAGATCGAAAAAATAATAAAAAAAGAGGTGCCGGTTTTCGGCGTGTGCTCATTTGAAAGGGTGACGGAAAACCTTATAAACTGCCGCGCCGCCGGGAGATTGCCGGATAATTCCAGATACGTTATAGTGACCGTTTTTCCTTATTATTTGGGAGAGGAAAAATATAAGGGACTGAACATTTCAAGGTACGCTGTGGTCGCCGACTACCACAGGGTGGTCAACGACAGGCTGAACAGGGCGGCGGCTGAATTGAGAGCGCTGTTCCCTGATGAACGCTTCGAGGTGTTCGCGGACAATTCTCCCATACCCGAAGTGCTTGCGGCGGTGAACGCCGGAATAGGCGTAAGAGGTAAAAACGGTCTGCTTATCACAGAGAAATACGGATCATGGGTATTTATCGGGGAGATAGTGACCACCCTCGACATGAGCGACTTTGTCGCAGAGCCGAAAAAAACGGAATGCATAAACTGCGGCAAATGCGTGTCCGCCTGTCCCACAAGGGCTTTGAGCGGGCAGGGTGTGGACAAACAGAGATGCTTGTCCGACATCACTCAGCGCAAGGGTGAACTTACCCCGGAACAGGAAGAGCTTATCAGAAAATATAACTGCGCGTGGGGCTGCGATATTTGTCAGAATATCTGTCCCATGAACACAAACGCGGAGAGGACGCCGATAGAGGAATTCATTTCATCCTCAGAGCCTACCGCAAGATCCGGTATGGATATTGACGGCAGAGCCTTCGCCTGGCGGGGGAGAGCCGTTATCGAGAGAAACATAAAGATCATTGAATAAAATTAACGCTAAATCAATTTTGAAGGGCGGTGCGGCAGCCGCGGCAACGGCTTGCCGGAGAATATGAAGCTTGTAATTTCCATAGTCAGCAACGATGACGGAGTTATAGTCATGGAGGAGCTTACCAGAAACGGCTTTTACGTCACAAAGCTCGCCACATCCGGGGGTCTGCTCAGAACGGGCAACATGACCCTGCTTACCGGTGTTGAGGATGAAAAGGTGGATGATGTCATCGAAATACTGCGTGAATTCAGCAGTAAGCGCAAACAGCTCGTAGAGGTGAGCCAGCCCGCAATGAGCGATATTTTTCTTAATTTTCCAGTTGAGGTCACGGTGGGCGGCGCAACGGTATTTGTCATTGATATTGACAGATTCGAGAAGCTCTGATATCCCGTATATGATTTCTTTTGCAGGGAGGCGCGGTCATGAGGTTTGATGAACTTAAGCTTAATGAAGCCGTTGTCAAAAGACTTTCTGCCGCGGTAAACGGCGGAAGGCTCTCCCATGCCGTTATCCTTGAAGGCGGAAGCGCGGAGGACAGATACTCCGCGGCAATGACCCTTGCCAACGCTCTTGTCTGCTCCGGAGAGGGCGTAAAACCCTGCGGCAAATGCGGCGACTGTATAAAGTGCGGAGCGGAGTCCCATCCGGACGTTTTTGTTGTAAAAGGTGATAATGAACAAAAAAGCTACCCCGTTGACCTTATAAGAACCGTCAGAAACGACGCGTACATAATGCCCAACGAGGCGGAACACAAGGTCTATGTGCTGATGAATGCCGATCTTATGTCGGAATATGCACAGAACGCTCTGCTCAAAATATTAGAGGAGCCTCCGGAGTATGTCAGGTTCATACTTACCTGCGGCTCAAAGGCGCCCCTTCTCTCCACGGTCATTTCCAGAGCCACGGTATTTCTGCTGGGAGCGGAGGAAGCCTCCGGGGACGATGAGCTGACGGTTAAGGCTAAGGATATCGCCGATCGGCTCGCCGAAGGGATACTGGCGCCTGGAGAGTTGGCGGTGATGCAGGTGATCTCGGAGCTTGAAAAGGACAAGGCTCTGTTCAGCGCCTGTCTGCCGGAACTGCGCAGAATACTCTGTGACGCTCTGGCGATCAAGAAAGGCGGCAGACCCTACAATGAAACGCTGATCGAATCCAGATTAGGCAGTCATGTGTCCGCGGAAAAGCTCATAAAAATGCTCAACGATATACAGGACATATCAGATTCGATGAAAAGAAACGCGAATTACAATTTGCAGCTGACAAGGCTCGGTATGAAGCTGAGATAATTATTATTGCCGGGCAGTTTACATACAAAATTCAATTTTATTCAGAAAGGAAAGGCGTCCGGCGGAGCTTGATGCGGGACGTCAAGGAAGGCTTACATGGCTGAAATAATAGGTGTAAGGTTCAGAGAGGTAGGAAAAATTTATTATTTCGACCCCGAGGGCAAGAAGATCAAAAAAGGGCAGAAGGTAATAGTCGAAACAGCCCGGGGAGTGGAATGCGGCGAGGTCATGGTGGAAAACAGGGACGTTGCCGAGGAGGAGATAGTCCGCCCCCTCAAGCCTCTTATAAGAGTTGCGACCCCGGAGGATCTGAAGATCCTTGAGAGCAAGACTGCCAAGGAGGCGGAGGCATACGGTATCTTCAACGCCAAGGTGGCAAAGCACAAGCTTGAAATGAAGCTGATAAACGTGGAGTACACCTTTGATTCCAGCAAGATAATATTCTACTTCATAGCCGACGGCAGAGTGGATTTCCGCGAGCTTGTAAAGGATCTGGCAGGGGTATTCCATACAAGGATAGAACTGCGTCAGGTGGGCGTCCGGGACGAATCCCGCATAGTGGGCGGTCTGGGAATATGCGGCAGACCCTTCTGCTGCAATACATTTTTGGGTGATTTTCAGCCCGTTTCCATCAAAATGGCAAAGGAGCAGGGACTTTCCCTCAATCCCAGCAAGATAAGCGGTACCTGCGGCAGACTTATGTGCTGCCTGAAATATGAGCAGGATTCATATGATTATCTGCTGCATGTGACTCCGTTCCAGGGCTCCATAGTCCGCACCGCCGAGGGCAACGGTACAGTGGTGGAATGCAACGTCATCACCGGTATGCTCAAGGTGCGTCTTGAAAAGAGACCGGAAGCGGCTCCCATAATCGTTCACAGGCGTGACGTCAAGGTCATCCGTGACGCCAAGGTATCCGTAGCAAAAGAGGATATAGAGGCGTTAAAGGACATAGAATAATTCATGTGAAAAATATAAGCGGAAAAACACTTGATTTTTTCGCTGTATATGATAAAATGTTATAAAATATTATTAGGAGGTAACTTGAAATGGCATATAAGATCAGTGACGATTGCATTTCCTGCGGCGCTTGCGCGGCAGAGTGCCCTGTATCTGCTATTTCCGAGGGCGACGGCAAGTATGTTATCGACGCAGATACCTGCATTGATTGCGGCAGCTGTGAGTCAACTTGCCCCGTAGGTGCTCCTCAGGCAGAATAATTTGTTGTTCAACACAGTACAAAAGCACCGCGCCTTTCAGCGTGGTGCTTTGCTGTATCATTGATGGAGGTGTTATCATGCTTAAAGATCTTTTGAAACTCAACAGAAGTTACAGGGGTTACGATGAGTCATATACCGTGACGGAGGAACAGCTCAGAAAATATGTGGACTTGACCAGATATGCCGCCTCCAGCGTCAATCTTCAGCCCCTTAAATATCACATATCATACGAAAAGGACGAGGTGGCGGCAGTCCAGTCAATGACAAAGTGGGCGAGAGCTCTGCCGGATATGACCCTGCCCCATGATGGGATGCACCCCACGGCTTTTATAATTATTTGTCAGGACACGGAGCTGGCACCAAATACGGCGATGTTCCTGAAGGATGTGGGGATAGTGGCGCAGACCGTTCTGCTTGCCGCCGTGGAGGACGGCATAGGTGGCTGTATGATAGGCAACTTCCCTCCCGATAAGATCAGCGAGATGCTGGGCTTTCCGGAAAATATCGTCCCGCTGCTTATCCTTGCAATAGGCAAACCGGCGGAGACCGTTGTGCTTACCGACGTTAAGCCGGACGGCAGTACAAAATACTACCGTGACGAAAACGACGTTCACTACGTTCCCAAAAGAAAGCTTGAAGATCTGTTTTGCTGAAAGCGGCGGTCACAGTTGAGGAATGCGTATGATAGGACTTGGTACTTTAATAAATTCAGGCGGCATAGTTTTGGGAGGGCTTTTCGGTCTGCTGTTCGGAAAACTGCTTAAAGAAAGGCATCAGACTTCCCTGTGCAAGGCCTGCGGTATAAGCGTTATGTTCATCGCCGTAGCCGGAGCTATGGAGCAGATGCTCACCATTGAAAAGGATGGACTTACAAGCGGAAAGGCCATGCTTGTTACGGTTTGTCTTTCTCTCGGCGCTCTGATAGGAGAAATAATAAACATAGAGGGCTTCTTTGAAAAATTCGGAGAATGGCTCAAAAGAAAAACGGGCAACTCCGGTGACAATAATTTTGTGAACGGCTTTATGAGCGCCTCATTCACAGTATCAATAGGCGCAATGGCTATAATGGGAGCTATACAGGACGGGATATCCGGAGACTGGTCCATACTTGCCACAAAGGCCATACTTGATTTTATAATAGTTATGGTCATGACAGGCTCCATGGGCGTGGGATGTATTTTTTCCGCCATACCGGTATTTGTTATACAGGGAGCGGTAACGCTGTTGGCAGTGTTTATCAAACCTTATATGACCGATTTGGCAGTGAGCTATATTTCGCTGGTGGGTTCAATACTGATCTTTTGCGTGGGCATAAATCTTGTATGGGGCAAAAAGATCAATGTGGCTAATATGGTCCCTTCCGTCATCTTTGCTGTGGCGGCAGCCTTTTTACCTGTTGCGTGGTGACGGATTATAAAACAGATATAAATGCGAATAAATGTCAACGGCGGCATCGGAATGGTTCCGGTGCCGCCGCTTTTCGGTTGATTTTATTTTCTGTATTGTGAATTGGTTTTGCTGTCCATCACTGTGAAACTTCATCTATCCATGCGGAGATCTCGGCTTCCTCAACGCTTCCGGGGAAACGCTTGCCCTGGAGCCAGCTGCCGCTTCCCGCCAGCTGAGCAAGGGTATCGCCGCTGGTGCCTATACCGCTTGTGCCTGAGGTGCAGAAGGGTATGACCGTGATGCCGGAAAAATCGTACTTTTCCACGAAGGTGTTCATGATACGGGGCGCCTGTCCCCACCAGATTGGATAGCCGATATAAATGTCTTACAGCCATCAAGGGATATGTCCTTGCTCCCTATAGCCGGTCGGACGCTTTCCACGGTCTGCTCCCTCGTGGCGCGGCAGTTGCTGTTGTTCAGGTCGATGTCCTCGGAGGAATAGGGCTGCGCCGCCTCTATCTCATATAAGTCGGCGTCGGTGAGCCTCGCGATGGTTTCCGCAACGCTCTTTGTGTGGCCGGTAACAGAGAAAACGACTACCAGGGTATCCTTTGTTCTGGCAAAATAAGTTTCAGAAGTTCCGGTTTCTTCAGCGGTATTGCCCTCAGCTGCGGAGACGGTCTCTTTTGTCTCGCCTGTGTCCGTTGGCACTTGCCCGCAGGCGGCAAACAGCATTAAAATCACCGTGATGACAGTGATTACACTGATAAGCTTTTTCATGTCGGAATTCTCCTTATCAGCCGAAAATATATGCGTTGCCGGCAAGACCTTTATAGGTGCTTCCGTCATAGTCAAAGCTGCCGGCGGACAGGAAGACCGCCGCTATTCTGCCGTCGGGGAGTTTTACCGCCTGTATCTTTTCGGTGTTCATTATCACTTCAAAATCGGCTTGGGTGTTTTCGGACATTACCGAATAGGCGTAGGAGCCGGAATTAGCAAAGAAGACTGTGAAAACGTCCCCCTCCGCGTATGCGTCAGGCATGGTGAGGTTGTTTCTTCTCCAGTTGCCGACCCGATGTTCACTGCCGGCGCAGAGAGAGCCGCCCTGAAGCAATTCGTATTTTATGCCGTTGTGTATAACGGTGTTGCCATCCTGACGGAAGGAGCCCGCATAATATGACTGGTCAAGGGTGGTGAACATCTGCTTGCCGTCGGAATTTTTCATGCCCGTGCCCAGAAGGATCACCGCGTTGTCTGTAGCAAAGCAGGAAACGGTCATGCTGATGTTTTCGTGCTTTGTCTTTGCAAACACCACCGCCGCGCCTTCGGCGGTCTGACTGCCGTAGGTGCCGGGCAGTAATCTGTAGCTGGGGTCTTTGCGAGCGGCAAGCTCTTCGTCTGATTCATACACAGCTGTTGTGCCGGGGATGAGGGAATAATTATACAGGGGGCTGATATTTGTCAGCTCATTGCCCGTGTGCATTATTGTGGTAACTCCGGGGAAGGAGGAATTGTAACTCAGAATGTTTTCATCGTTGGTTATCTCCGAATAGAACATTTTGCTGTTGCCGCCAAGGAAGCTGAAATAGAAGTCCTCATTGTTTACCACCAGGAAATTTGCCTTGTCGTAGTAATGGAGCCCGTAGTTGTTCTTTGTGTTGTTGGCTATGGATACAGCGTATTCCATGATCTCATTTCTGCCGGGCATACCCTCGGTGTTGGCAAGCCTTACAAGATCCGGTACAATAGCCGTTAAAGGCTGGGCGTTGATCCTTGAGACCGACCTTCCCATGGTGGTGGGGTCAAGGGTATTGCCGAAGCTCATCTTCCGAAGACCGGTCAGTATAAATTCGGAGAAGGGGGTAAGCTGTTTGCCGGAGAACATATACTTTGTGCCGCTGATCATGCCTACAACATTGGAAATACCTTTTATGAATTCAATGCCGTAACCGCCCATGTACAGCCGCTCTCCGTGTTGGAAAAAGGTGCCGTCTTTTTTGATGCCCTCTACCAGACCGTAGTCAAGCTCTCCCGCCACGACCCGCAGCGCGGATCTTATGGCGGAACCGTTGCCGGTGAGCACGCCGAATTTTATTGATGACATGGAAATATCCACCGCGTTGGCTCCCGTGTAGGCACGCAGAACGGGGTCAACAAGGAAACAGCCCCGACCCACAAGAACAGACAGCTTTTTGAGCTGATCGGCGCTGAGATCGGGCTTCATGAGTATGCCGATCTCTCCCAGAACATTGGGGTTTGAGAGCTTGTTGTACCACCAGTTGGGGTTCTGATAGTCCTTCTTTATCCAGTGGTTTATAAGCTTCAGAACGATATCCTTATATTCCGCTTTCTTAGCGTTGTCCCGCTCAAGCCTGTAAACGATAGCAAGTCTTTCCGTTCTGTTCAGGTGCTTCGCGGCGGGCCACATGGCTCTTGCCTCGTCGCTGTAATCAATGTCGGCAAAAAAGCAGTTGCCGTCCCCGTCATATGAAATGAGGGATATTATCTCATCCACGCCGTAAAGATCGGCGCTGCCGAAGGTCGCCATTGTACCGTTCAGAAGACCGTCTGTAACGTTGTCGGAGATCGTTTTTATATCTGCCTTTGCACCACAGAACATGGAAGAAAAATTCATCATCAGCGTAACGAGAATAAGGCTGAAAAACTTTTGTATAGGTCCTATCATAATCCGTTCCTCCTTAATGACTGTAATGAAATACTATCATGTTTTAAAATATATTTCAACAGAAAAAAGCAGGAATGTGTCCATAACACAGCTTGGAGGCTCAGACAGGACGGAAAACGGATCTGTTTGAAGAACGGTCACATAACTTTATTGTAAATCTGTACGAGGCGTGTTATAATGATATTATCATCGCACATGGGGGGACAACGAATGAAAAAGATGTTATCCTTGCTGATCACAGTAATTATTCTTTTCGGCTGCATACAGGTCTGCTTTGCGGACAACGCCGTGTCTGACGCCGATACAGTGATTGTGTCCGCTGACACTGCGGCGGAGATAGTCGCGCCTGCCGGCGACGAAAGGCTCAGCTATGCGGCGGATATCATGAAAAAGTATATCGAAAGCATCACCGGCATAACCGTGCCCGTGACAGAACGCTCCGCCGCCCGGCACCGCATAGTCATAACCCGGGACGGGTCGCTCCCCGAGGGCGCTTATTCCGTAAAGGAAAATGACGGCGTGCTGACCGTATCCAGCGGCGGCAAACGGGGCGCGCTTTACGGCGTTTATGCTTTCCTTGAAAAGAACTGCGGCTGTAAATGGTACACTTGCGATAACTTTATTGTGCCAAAGGCGGACGAGATAAGCGTGCCGGCGGGCTATGAATTAAAGTACGAACGCTATTTCGAGTACACGGAAACGGACTGGTGTATATACAGAAATTCGGAGTTTGCGCCTGCAAACGGGCTGAGCGGCGGCAACTATTCCCATATCACGGAAGAAATGGGCGGCGCCACGCGTTATCTGCCCGGATGTTTTGCCCACACACTGGCCACTAACTTTTGCAGCGCCGACACTTATTTTGAGGAACACCCGGAATATTTTGCCCTGCATAACGGCAAGCGTTCGCCCCGTCAGCTCTGTCTGTCAAATCCCGATGTGCTGGCGATAGTCAAGCGGGAGGTGCTTGGGGTCATATCGACTTACCACGACCCGTCTCAGGCGTTGCAGATCATATCCGTTTCACAGCACGATTTTAACGATTACTGTACCTGCCCCGAGTGCAAAGCGACGGACAAGGCAAACGGCTCCCATTCCGGAGCGCTGATAAAATTTATAAACAGCATTGCCGACGCCGTGTGGGATGCGGGCTACACCAATATTGCCATAGACACCCTTGCCTACCAGTACACAAGGCAGGCTCCCACCCAGATCAGACCGAGGGACAACGTATTGATCAGGCTCTGCCCACTGGAATGCTGTTACGGTCACGCCTTCGACGATCCCTCATGCAAGGAAAACGCAAAGTTTATGGCGGATCTTAAAGAATGGACAAAGATCAGCCGCCGGGTCTATGTCTGGGATTACGGTACGAATTTCAGCGAATACATAAACTTTTTCCCGAATTTCAACGTCATGCAGAGAAACCTGCAGATATTCAAAGAAAACAATATCGCAGGCGTGTTCATGAAGGGCTGCACACAGACCGACGAATGCGACGGCGAATTCAGTGAGCTGAGGCTATATCTTCAGGCAAAGCTGATGCAGGATCCCTACCTGGATTTTGACGCGGAGCTGAACGGCTTTCTGAGCTTTTATTACGGCGCCGGATGGAAAGGCATAAGGGACTTTATAGACATATGCACTGAAAAAAGTATCACCGCAAAAAATCATATCACACTTTTCGACCGGGCTAAGGGCTCCCTGCCCGGTATAAAGTCGGAGGATATCGCAAAGCTTGACGAATGTTGGAAGACCGCCGCAGCCAAGGCGCAGACACAGCAGGAAAAGGACAGGGTATCACGCTCCGCCTTTTGCTGGCGTTACTGGAAATGCGCAAACCGCAAGGGAGAATTCTCACCCCTGCGCACCACGCTTTACGGCAGGATGAAGGCAAGGGATGAGTTGTATCTTGACCTTGTTGCCGCCGGGATGACCATACTCGGCGAAACCAACCGTGAGCGCGCCCTTTCCGACTGTTACGCCCTGCACCTGCTGAATATACCCTTCGGCTGGACCACATTGTATGACAGTATATTTTGGGATATGATAAGCCCGGCAGTAGTGGCGCTGTATAAAATTGCGGGCAAATTGTACAATAACGATTGATATTCAGAATACGGTTACTAAAAAACGCAAATATCCGGCTCAGCAGAACACTCTGCCGAGCCGGACAGCTTTTTATGCTTTTTAAGGATGCTCACTCAGGCATATATTTTTGCTGACTTTTGATCTTATAACTGCGCTGAAAAAATGCTGAGCTTTGATGCGCATACGGCAAGCTCTGTGCGGGAGTGAATACCGGAGGCGACCATGATCTCATCCAGATATGATTTGACGGTGTTTGCGCTCAGAAACATCTTTTCGCCGCAGTCTTTACATACAGCGTGGCGCAGACCCGGCTGAGTGCAGGTAGCGGACGAATCGACAAACCAGTTTGCATACCCTGCATAGCTCCACACTTTCATCTTACCGTTTTCATACTCGTTGCGGAAACCTTAGTGGGTGTTCGGGATCAGTACGGTGTAGCTCGCTTCTTGGTCGCACTTCGAGCAGTGCTCTTTGTACGCACCCTTTGTGGTGCAGGTCGGCTCCTTGAGGATGACATACTTAGAGTAGTCGTGCGAATACTCCCACGGCAAAGTGTCTTCATCAAGCACAGCGCCGCAGTGGTCGCAGATCTTCTGCTCAAGTCCATTGGTCTTCGTTTGGCAATCAGGCTCTATGACGGTCTTCCATGTGTACGTGTACTGGCTGTGGTCGCAGTCGTCTGCCAGAACGAATACCGAACAGCACGTGAATAACAACGCGACTGCCATGATGACCGAAAGAGCTATTTGTATGATTTGGTATGGAAAGTTAAAACAGCATTTTTTCGTGTCACTTTTAATAAAATATAGATTTCTTTTTCTTTTTTGCAAAAATATGTCATAATTTGTTGAAAAATATATCATCTTATTATATAATAAATTTAATTATATTCAACAAATAAAGTATTTGTTTCATAAAATTATAAAACGTAAAACCTAAAACCGCCGGATATTTGTTGTTTTATGTTTTATTCCCGATCCGGCATAAATGTGATATGGTGGTGAGATAGAAAAAATATGATAGAAATTCTCATTTATGACAAAAATGTTTCCGAACTGAACGATCTGAAAAAACGGCTGGATAATATTGCCCATTCGGTTGAATACATTTTGATGATTTTCACCACTATGATGGATATGATGGACTATATCCATTCTACTCATCCGGAAAAACTCATGGTGTTTTTTGTTGACAGGGACGATAAATATGGCAACGAGGCCGCCTTGAGGATACACTCCATGAATCATAAAAGCAGATTTTGCCTGATTTCTGAGGAACAGCCGGAGGATGTGGAAGCTCTGTTTTTAAACAGTGTTTCATATTATATTAAATCTTCACATGACAACCAAAAACTTGAAAGTTGTTTTCAGAGCTTTCTTGAATATTATGACGATTCCTACGACAAAGTGGTGGTGCTTAAGAGCAAGGCCGGAGATAAGGCTATACCTCTGCATAATATCCTTTATTGCATGAGCGACAAGCGAAAGGTCCTGTTTATGGAAAAGGAACAGGAGCATGAGTTTTATTATAAATTGGATGATGTTGAAAAAATGTTGGGAGAAAGTTTTTTACGTTGTCATCAGAGTTATTTAGTCAACATGAACATGATAGAGCGTTTTGTTGAGGATGGTCTGGTTCTCACATCGGGAGATTTTATCCCCGTCAGCCGTAAAAAATACTTTTCTTCAAAACGAGCTTATCTTTCTTATATTACAGATTCAAAAGAAATCATTTCATTGTGAAACGGAGTAATAGTATATGACGATCGAATTAAACGGATGTAACCTGTGTTGCCACTGCTTTTCACCTGTGCCTGAAGGTGGTACATGTTTGTGCGGAAGTATACAGAATGCACCCAATTTGCTGGCAAACGGCACAATAATTTCCGGTAGATATGTTATAGGAAACAGCCTGCGTGAAACGGATACTGTTACGGAATATATAAGTTATGATTCTGTAGAAAAACACCGTGTCGTTGTTAAGGAGTGTTATCCCAGATTACTTGCGACCCGAAATAAAAACGGATCACTGTATGTATCTGATGAAGAAATGGGAACTGCTTACAAAAAATTCATGCAGTATTTCGTTCAAAAGATGCAGGGAGTTTCCGCTTTGGGCGGCGAGACTGGAACAATACGGATAAAAAATGCTTTCTATGAGAACGAAACGGCGTATTTTGTCGTATCGGAAACGGAAGGAATATCGGTTTCCGAGTATATTTCACACGGTTCGGTAATGAACACATCAGCCGTACTGAACGTTATGCGTTCACTGATACAGGCTATCCTGTCTCTTCATACGTGCGGTGTAATTCACGGCAACATTTCGGCAGACACGGTATATATCGTAGGCAATAACGTTGTGCTGGACGGTTTTGAGCTGTCATCGGAGAGTATCCCCGCCCTGTTGCGGGATTCCGTACCGGTAAAAGCCAATGCGGAATATTTGCCTGCCTCCGCATACGGTACCGGTAAGCATAAGCCGGAGTTGGATATCTTCTCAGCCGGCGCTATAGCCTATACTTTATTAACAGGGAAAAAGCCATCCTCCGCTTTTGAAAACAGGAAACAGCTGGATGCAGATCTGCTCAAGAGAAACTGTACGGACGGAGAATTTGCAAAAGTTATAGAAAATATGTGCGCACAGGGCGTTTACACTTATGAGAATATAGAAGCCGTGATCTCGGATATGAACCCGATCTTCCAAAATAACGGTATCGATATAATAGCACTGCCTGCTGTAAAAAATAAAGGTAAGCCTAATGGCACACAACAGGTTGCTGAAAATAACAAGAACGGCAATGGGCTAAAGATCCTTCTTGCCGTTATCGTTCTGCTTGCGGTGGCTCTGTGTGTATTTTTCGGAATAAAACACTTTAAAGGGAAAAAGGGTGACAGCATAGCTGTTGATGAAAGTTCCGCATCTACAACGGTCAAAACGGATGCCGGCTCAGATCAGACTCCCGAGTCTGAAACAACAACTTCAGGGACTGAAGATGTTACAACATTGCCCAATATTGACCTGCCTACTGAGAACGACTCAGATGTGGACATAACTCTTTTCGATTCAACTAAACCATCGATAAGTATTTCCAAAGATGAGTCGCAAAACAGCTAAAATGTACTTTTCTAACATGATTTTGTAATTTTTGGTACTGTAATTGATCCGTACTGTGGTTCATAATATTGACAAAGGAAATTTTAGGAGGCAACATTATGAATTACAGTAACGTAGGAAAAAGAATCGCAGCGTGTCTGATAGACGCAATTATACTTAACGCCGCAGGCATCATATTATTTTTTATGACCAATCTGTGGTACATACCGTTTATCTCTCTGATAACCGGATTTTTGTACTACACGATATTTGAAGGCGGCTCATGGCATGCAACCCCTGGGAAAAGACTGTTCGGTATGCAGGTGGTGGATTCAAATAACTTTGGCATTGACTACGGCAAAGCGGCAATTCGTGCATTGTGCAGGATGCTTTCCGGTGCTTTCTTAGGTATAGGTTATTTTATCGCTCTGTTCTCAGATAATCACCAGACCCTTCACGATAAGCTTGCCGACACCTTTGTTGTTGACACCTTTGGCACAGTCAGCGGCGGTCAGTCCACCGGCAGCGCCGTTGTAGGTGTAACCGGCGAACACGCGGGCGTACGCTTCCCCGTGACGGGCAACGGTATAATGATAGGCCGCGATGCAATTTCATGCCAGATGGTGCTTCGCAAAACTCGTGGGATAAGCCGTCTGCACTGCTTTTTATCCTATAATCCGGCAAGCGGTATGTACATCCTGACCGATCGTAATTCCAAATACGGAACATTTACCGATAAAGGCGTAAGAGTAACGCCCCACAGAAGTATTGCTCTGAAGCGTGGAGAACGTTTCTATCTTGCGTCGAAGGACGCTCTGTTTGAAGTTGTTTGATGAATGCTTACTGAACGAGGGGAACAGGATAATGATTACGATTCAAAACAGGACTCTTTGTGAACATTGTTTTACTCCAATTTCAGAGAATGAAGTTTGTCCCGGTTGCTTGGGAGATTCAAACCGCACAAAATATCCTGCGGCGCTTCCCGAGGGAACAATATTACAGGGTCGGTACGTTATAGGCAAAGTGCTTGGAAAAGGCGGATTCGGTGTGACATATCTTTGCTACGATGCATTTGAAGAACAGCGTGTGGCGATCAAGGAATATTTGCCGGAGACTCTTGCCCACAGAAATTACGGAGATACCGCCGTGTTTATCTCCGGAGCTAACAGTGAGGATATTTTCAAGACCGGTGCGGACAGATTCTTTTACGAAACACAACTGGTATCACGGTTTAATGGTAATCCGAATATCATAAGCGTTTACAAAAGCTTCTATGAAAACAATACTGTTTATTATGTTATGGAATACCTTGAGGGCAGAGACCTTAAGCAATATATCCGTGAAAACGGGGGCAAATTGCCCGAAGAAAAGGTATTAGAAATCGCAATGTGTATAACCGATGCACTTGTCATCGTCCACTCTGCAAACATTCTGCACAGGGATATTTCACCGGAAAACATTTATATGTGCAATGACGGGAGGATAAAACTCATTGATTTCGGTGCAGCCCGTCAGGTCGTCAACAGCAGTTCTATGAGTTTGTCTGTGATATTAAAAGAGGGCTTTGCTCCACTGGAACAATACCAGAAGAAAGGCAACAACGGACCGTGGACTGATATTTACGCTCTTGGTGCAACACTTTACTATGGTGTAACCGGCAGATTTGTTGATGACGCCATGACACGGCTGACAGATCCTCAATTAGACATGACGGGGATTTCCTTCCAACTTGCCGGCGTACTGAAAACTATGCTGGAAGTCAGGGAAAGCGATCGTTATCAAAGCGCCATGGAGCTCAAAAGAGCTTTACAGTCAATAAATCAGTTGTCTGACGGTGATGCAGAAACAGAGAAGCTTAAATTTGACCCTGCAAGGTTGAACATGACCACCGTTCAGCAGATTGATAACGATTCCAATCAAAGAAAGACGAAAACGGGATTTCTTATCGCAGTTATTGCTGTAATATTGATATTAGGCGTAGGCCTGACGGTGTACTTATTATCCGGAGGACGCCGCAGTGCGAAACCGGATTCCTATTCTCAGGCCGGGACAATTACAAACAATGAGACCACTACAAAGCCTTCAGAATCAGAACATGAAGGAACGACGTTCCCTTCCATAGTTCTGCCTCAGACTACCGAACCCCAGGTCTCTCAACCCCAACCTGTTCAGCCCCAGATCACTCAGGGCCAGCAGAATGCTTCGAATTACAAACCTGGAACGGGGAATGTATCAAACGGCAACGGGGTTTCAGAATATTTCGGCGCTGACGGTAAACTTAAGTGCGTATATTTTGTCAATTACGCAGACGAGCAGCACATATACAAAATGAATTCCGACACAAGCGGAAAACAAAAAATCACAAACAAGTGTGCAGGAAAAGTACTGGTCGTCGGTGACAGCCTTGTTTTTACAAACGAAGAAGATGACTTTGTTTTATACAGGATGACACTGTCCGGTGATTCCGTTGAAAAAATTTGCAACGATCAAGCAGTTACCATGTATGCGGACGGTCAATGGATCTATTATCGTGCAGCCAATCAAAACAATTGTCTGTTCAGGATAAAACTGGACGGCACCAACAGAGAGCAGCTTAACAACTTCCCTGTAAGTTGGTTCATGTATTATAACGAAACGCTTTATTTTAATGATAGTTCAGACGGTTATTATTACAGTATGAAATTGGACGGCAGCAAAAAGACCCTGCTGACCAAGGATGCTATAATGTGTCCGACCTTTTATAATGGGCGTATATATTACAGTGACGGGTTTGCTTCCATCTGGAGCATGAATCCGGATGGCTCGGATCTTAAAGAGTTGGCTCAGAAGGCCGGATGTAATTTTAATCTTTCCGGAGGAAAAATTTATTATTTCTCCATAAATGACGAATACATATATTCTATGAGCTTATCCGGCACCAATGTTCGCCAGGTAAAAAAGCTTCCGGGAATGAGTTTTAAAAACGGTGTGGATTTCAAAAACAATGCGTTTTATATCACCGAAAAAGCTTTCATCGTACTCTATGGAACTGAGACCGGTTATACTTTCCAAGCATTTCCCATGAGCGACACTTTAGGTTACAATATTGATCTCGGCATAAATTGAGAGGAGACCCGCAATGATTCAGGTCGATGGAAAAAATTTATGTTCATACTGCTTTGCCGAAATACCAAGCGGTACGGAAAATTGCGTATATTGCGGTTCGGATAAGCAGAACAAAGTTGTCCCGGGAGCACTGCCTCCCGGAACAATTCTGCATGCTCAGTACATTATCGGTAAGACCCTCGGCGTGGGTGGATTCAGTATTACTTACCGTGCCTTCGACTACAGCAGCAAAAAAGTCGTTGCTATAAAAGAATTTTTTCCATCATCTCTGGTTATGCGCTCGACGGGAAATACTCAGGTGTCGGTCATCTCTCCGGACGATTTGAACATATATGAAAAATATCTTAAGAGGTTCTATGAGGAAGCGCATATCATTTCAACCTTGAATCATCCTAATATAATTCGTGTTTACAAGCTGTTTTGCGAGAATAACACGGCCTATTATGTCATGGAATTCCTGGATGGCTGTGACCTGAACCGCTATGCCATGAAAAAAGGCGGATGTCTTGATGAATCTGAAGTGATATTCATTACGGCCTGCGTGGCTGAGGCACTGGAAAAGGTACATGAAAAAGGCTTACTGCATAGGGACATAGCTCCTGATAACATATATATGTGTAATAACGGTCAGGTCAAGCTTATAGATTTCGGAGCGGCACGTTCGTTTTCCATGGAAGGGTCACGCAAATTATCCATTATATTAAAACAGGGATTTGCACCAATGGAACAGTATAAGGAACGTGGAAAACAAGGACCGTGGACTGATATTTACGCTTTGGGCGCCACAATGGTTTTATGTCTGAACGGCAGAATGCCCCTGTGTGCAGCGGACAGGATAAAATATCCCGAACTGTCAATAAAATGTTCCCACGAGCTGGAAGCTGTTATTAAAAAAATGATGGCTGTTCAGATTCAGGATCGTTACATCGATATACAAAGCTTTAAAAGAGATCTGTATGCGGTCGCAAACGGATCGGTAATTCAAAAGGAACCTGATCAGGACAACAGCATTAAGTCCTCCAAGCTTAATTTGCAGCGATCAGAGACGGAATCTTCTGTATACAATTATAATAAAGTCAGTAAACAACCATCCAGCAATGCACAAAACACATCACAATATCGTAACAACATACAAAGTTCCAACAACGCACAAATCGGAAACAACCCATCGGTCAACAACAATGTGCAGAAATACAGCTATGCACCGATCAGCAATAATGTTAATAACGTTCCGGATTATGATAACGCTCCTGTACAGCAGTCTCCGCCTTATTATAACAGGCTTCCATACGCAGAAATACAGCCGGAGGCACCCAAAAACAAGTTTTCAAACTTCTGCAATAATCCTCTGGACAAGCTACTTGCCTTCGTCAGAAAGAACACGGGAGCTGTGCTTCTGGTAATGGCAGCTGTGTTTGTAATTTTGATAATTATTATCTTATCCCTACTGTAAATAGCATTTTTGTACATGATAATGTAATTTTCGGTACTATTTATTCAGTTTCAGATATGGTTTAATATAGGTGCTAAAGGGAACGCACCCAAAAATAAATTAAAGTATAGGAGAAAACACTATGGCTATTCAACAATGCTCCAACGGACACATCTACGATGACAGCAAGTCATCAACTTGCCCCTACTGCTCCGGCGAAAACGCAATCAGCCCCACAATTGCTCTGGGTGAGGTTGCAACCCCAACACCTGGCTTCGATCCCACTCAGGTATTGAACAGCGTGCCTACCGGCTCATTGGACGATATGCCTGTGACTGTCGCACCGAAGGATACTCCCTCAAGAGAAGGTGTGACACAGTTCGGAGACATGACAATGAATTCCGAGGTGAAGCCCGTGCGAGGCTGGCTCGTGGTCATCGAGGGTGAAAAGATCGGAATGGACTTCCGCCTTCACACAGCGAGGAACACAATAGGACGCGGCAAGAAGAACGACATTTCCTTCGATTTCGACCCCGGCATTTCAGAGGTAAACAATGTTTCTGTTATCTATGATGACCGAAATAACATTTTCTTCATCCAGGCCGGAGAAAACTCAACCAACAATGTGTATGTCAACACTATGCTCCTGTTGGAACCCAAGCAGTTAAAAGATAACGACATAATCGAAATCGGCAGTACAAAGCTTATTTTCCGTTCACTCTGTAACGAATCCTTCTGCTACTGATACATAAACTCAAGAAGGTGATCCCATGTTTGGTTCCAAAAAGAAAAAGAAACAACCAATACCTACGGTACAGCCTGCTGCAAGCATATCACAAGATACTGTAAAGCTTGATGATATGTCCTTAACGATAACCCCCGGCGATGGAAGCGTACTTCGGTTAGGAAATGCACAGCATCAGGGCAGACGCCCATATCAGGAAGATAGCTGCGGTTACTCAAATCTTTCCGACACTGTTCTTACTTCGCAAAAAGGTGTTCTCGCCGTATTGGCGGACGGCATGGGCGGGTTATCTAAAGGCAAAGAGGTATCCACGGCGGTTGTGCGGGGAATGATAGATTACTTCAATCAGCACAACACAGTCTGTTCAGGCGGCAGCGATCTGCTTAATCGTGCCGAAACCGTAAACGATGAAATTTGCCGCAAATATTGTCCCAGCGGAAGAGTCGAATCCGGTTCCACTTTGGTATGTGCGCAGATTTTCAATCACAGGCTGCACTGGCTATGTGTCGGCGACAGCCGCCTGTATCTTTGCCGTGGAGAAATGATGTATCAAATCAATGAGGATCACGATTATCTGAATCAGCTTCTTCAGGAAGCAATTTTAGAGGACGGTTCTGTAAGCGAGGCGTTCAGCGACCCCCAAAAGGATGTTCTGGTCCGCTGCATGGGAAACCGTGATCTTTCCTTCGCAGACGCCAGTTCAGACGGACTCAAATTACAAAACGGCGACAAGCTTCTGCTTTGCTCGGACGGAGTATACAACGCTCTCCCGCTGCAAACCATAAACACATTGATGAAATTGCCGCCCCAGAGTGCAGCTCAATGTATTGCAGATGCAGTGGTGGCGCAAAAAATCAGATCTCAGGATAACCTGACGATAGTCATTATTCAATATAATTAATGGAGGAATAAATAATGAAAAAGGTAAGTAAGGTATTCACACTTGTTTTGGCTCTGGCAATGATTCTCAGTTTGGTCAGCATAACCGCATCAGCAAAAAATATTTCCCCCAGCGAAATGCAGAAAAGTGTAGTGTACATATACACCGCTGTTAAGTTTGAAGCAAAGAATGCAACAATAGGCAGCAAGCCTCTCTCAGTTGAACAGTCCGGATGGGGTACAGGATTTGCTATCGGTAAACCCGGTCAGCCTGTACAGTACATAGCCACATGCGACCATGTTGTCGGCGAAAAGGACGGAATATACACCGTTTATATCGACCAGAACGGCAATATTGTCGGCTTAGTCGAAATGGATGACGGCACAAGCTATCCCAAGAGCTATGAGCAGGACGGTTATATCTGTATAATCGATTATTTTGAGGCAAAAACGACTTCTTTGGATGCAGTATTTTCCGGAGCATCCAGCGACTATGTTTCACTCAGTGTTGTGGGAAGCAGCTACGAAAATGACGTGGCAGTTTGCAAGATAGCTTCTGAACCCACCAATAAAATAATTGCAAGACCTCTTAAGTTAAAGGAAAAGGTTTCCGTTGGTGACAGCATATACGCTATCGGCTATCCGTATCACACAGAATTTGCTAACACAGAGGGCAGATACGATTATTCAGACTCAACAGTAACCAAGGGCGTCATCTCCAAGATCCAGCTGACAGAAGGTCACAGAGCTGCCAAGCAGCAGTTCTATACCTACGTAATAGACGCTAATATTGCAAACGGCAACTCCGGCGGTCCCCTCTTTACAGAGGACGGGTCCATAATCGGTGTTAATGCATTCGTTGCTAAAGATAAATCAAGAGGCGACGACGCCAGCGCAAACTATTCCATCGCGATCGAATCTCTTATAAAGGTACTTGACAGCGTCGGAGCTCCTTACGTTTTAGATAACGATTTAAGTATCGGTCTCATTATCGCTATCATTGCGGCAGCTATCGTTCTTATCGCAGCTGTAGTTATCCTCCTCGCAGTACGCAATAAGCAGAATCTGAAGCCCGCTACAGATACAGGTTCGATGCAGGTATCAGATATGGGCGGCTCAGTTAATAATGGCTCCATGACCAATGGATTTACCGGTGTAACCGAGGGACTTGGAAATGTTTCCTATCCAGGAGTGCCTCAGCCTCAGCCTCAACCTTCCGGCAAGAAGTATTTGCTGGGCATCAGCGGACCTATGCAGGGTAAAAAGTTCTCAATAGATGAAATAGCAGTTATCGGCAGAGATCCCAGCAGATGTAACGTTGTATTCCCCACCAACCAGGCGGGCGTCAGCGGCAGACATTGTGAAGTAGCCGTTACAGGCAACACCCTTTCATTAAAAGACCTTAACTCTTCTTACGGCACTTTCCTTAAAGACGGTACAAGGATCGCCCCCAACGTTCCCGTAGTTCTTAAGAGCGGAGATCAGTTTATAGTAGGTGACAAGGAAATCGTTTTTGAGGTCAGATATTGATCTTTGAAGTAATTTAAAAGATAGGATTTACTTATGAATACTTTTCGAACTTTTGCATATACCAACCAGGGCGGACGTAAGAACAATGAAGACGCTTACCTTTGCTCTAAGGGTATCTGGACGCTTGCGGACGGCCTGGGTGGACATGATTGCGGTGAAGTTGCCTCGGAAGAATCCGTTAGATACATAAACTCTCTTTGGAAACAAATGGGATGTCCCATGGACGAAGAGTCTTTGCTTAAAATGCTGGCGGAAACAAACAAGTACATATTGCACCTGCAGAAAAAGTCTCCAGAAAAATCGTCTATGCGTACCACTCTTGTGTTTGCTGTAACGGACGGTGAAACCCTGCGATACGCAAATGTGGGGGACAGCAGATTCTACTTGTTCCGTGACAATAAAATAATAGCACAGTCGGAGGATCACTCCGTCTGTGCTGCTATTGCCCGGCTTGGTGAGATCCGCTACGAGGACATTCGCTTCAACGAGGATCGCAATAAACTTTTGAAGGTTATCGGTGACACTGAGGATCTGAACATCCGAAAATTGCCGGAGCCTATAGTCTTAAAGCCGGGGGACGCATTTTTGCTCTGCTCTGACGGATTCTGGGAATTCGTCTATGAGCAGGAGATGGAGATTGACCTTTCTAAGTCTAAATCTTCAAAAGAATGGCTCGCATTTATGACAAAACGCCTTTTGCTGAAGACCAAGAACAAGGAAAACGACAATTTTACGGCAATTTGTGTTAGGATAGGAAAAACCGATGAGTGATTATTTTAAGAAAGCTTGTGCCCGTGACCGCATAATAGCAGCGGTAATAGATCTGTTCTTACTGTGCGCTTTGGATGCCGTGATCATACTACCGCTGCGTTTTTTTCTTAATGCTCCGTTAGCGTTGTGCCCCTGTATAATCCCTGTATGCCACATCGTGTATTGCACGCTGTTTTGCGTCAGCGATATGTGTGCAACTCCGGGTATGTTTATCCGTAATCTGCGTATTGCTGGCAGGGATGCGGAAGCGACCGGTTTCCTAAAGGTCCTGTTTCGTTCCGTGTGCAGCTTTTTTAGCTGTATTCCTTTGGGAATCGGTCTCCTTTCCTGTCTTTGGGATCCGGAGCATTGTACTTTTTATGACTATGCAAGCAACACTTTTGTGTTTGCTATGTTTGAAGAGTCAGGCGGCGAAGAAAAAGAGGCTTACATTGTCGTACATGACGGGCACGGAAACCCAAAAAAGTATTTGGTTACTTCAGGCGGTATAACTATCGGTCGGGATCCGGATGTTTGTCAGGTTTTGTTCCCTCCTGATGAACTCAATATCAGCCGCCAGCACTGTGTCGTAAAAATCAATAGGCAAACAGGCGTATTTCTGCTAAAGGACTGCGATTCCAAATGCGGAACTTTTTTGGAAAACGGAGCTAATGTACCAAGTGATAAATACGCTACGCTGCAGCCGGGAGACAGCTTTTTTGTGGGCAGGAAAGATGTCAGTGTCACTGTAATGTTCGGCAACAGATAATGTAATAATTTTTTTGAGTATAGAGGTGCATGTTGTATGCCAGAAGAATATATAGAGTTGTGTCCGTATTGCTTTTCACAGCTCGTTGACGGAATGTGCATTTCCTGCGATACCGAACCTCAGCGCAATATAGTTGCACTGCCTCTTGGAACTATCTTACACGGAAGATATCATATCGGAAGAGTCTTAGGCAAGGGAGGTTTTGGTATCACATACCTTGCTTTAGATATGGAAACGTATACTCGAGTGGCGATAAAGGAATTTTTTCCTGATTATATGGTACACCGCAACGAAGGGTCACCTACTGTTTATTTGAGCAGCATAGAAAATGAGGCTGTTTATTTGTCCGGTGCCGAAAAATATTACAACGAGGCCTTGCTGTTGTCAAAGTTCAGGACGGTGGAAAGTGTTGTTAATGTTTATGAATTTTTCTATGAAAACAACACCGTCTACTATACCATGGAATATTTGGAGGGCATGGATCTTAAAACGTATATCCAGCGGTGCAATGGAAAGATCCCTCAAAGCGAGATCGTATATTTAGCACAGCAGATATCCGATGCATTGATACAGATACACAGCACCGGCTTTTTACATAGGGATATTTCACCGGACAACATCTGCATCTGCGAAAACGGTCAGATAAAATTGATAGATTTCGGTTCGGCGAGACAAGTTCTCGGCAAGGAATCCAAAAGCCTGTCGGTTATTCTCAAACAGGGTTTTGCTCCCGTTGAGCAGTACCAGACTCACGGCAATCAGGGTCCGTGGACAGATCTGTATGCTTTGGGCGCAACGCTTTATTTCGCAGGTACGGGAATCCTGATACCGGACGCTTCCTCCAGAGCGACGGATGAAGCTTTGGATTTTTCAATGTTCTCGGTGCCCATCGCGGAAATATTGGAAAGTCTGCTGCGAGTGCGAGCCTCTGACAGAATGCAGAGCGCCTTGGAGTTGAGGTCCAGACTTGACAACTCCGGAATAATTGCCACTCCTATATCGCTGGCAAATATTTTGCCCTTGAATGATGATGGGGCTGATTCGCCGACAAGCTCGGGTAGTGTTATCTCGAATCCTAAGACCACGGTTAATTTTAAGAAAAAGCGTTATGTGCGCAAACATAGAAAAGCCACATTAAAAGCCATTATGCCCTGTGTTGCAGGTGCGGCAATACAGGCGATCGTTCTGGCGATATTTTTTATAACTGCGCCTAAGACCGTAGCAGTACTCTGGGTCGCCGAAATATTGGTGACGATAGCCGCAATTGCAGGCGGTGTATCGGTTTGCCGTAAATTTATTCATCAACGGAGCAATGATGAATATCGCAGATTCCGTAAAGAGCCGGAAATACGTCTGTCCAACGTATTTCGGGCTGTGGGATTTATTCTGTGTATATTCGTATGTGTCGGCACTATATTGACCGGCGTAAAATCATACGATAAGATCCAGTACTCTAAAGGTAAAAAGCTTGTTGATGCCAAGCTTTACGAAAAGGCGACCTCTCACCTTAAGGAAGCCGTTAATTACGGTGATGCGCAGACACTTATAAAAAAATGCGCCTACTTAATGGCAGATGATCTGATGCAAAACAAGGATTATCTGAACGCCATAGAGCAATTTAAACAGGCGGGAGATTACGAAGACGCAGCGGATAAAATAAATGGCTGCAAATACCTCTACGCCGCAGAAAACAAAGATGATGAAACTTCTGAGCAATTCCTCAGCGAGCTTGCTCAAATAAAATACAAAGACAGCAGCGAACTGTACGCTAAACTGACCTCATGGAGCGTAACGATCACTGCCGCTTCAAGCGATGATTTTGAGCATGATAACGACAAGCTGAATATTTACGGCTACATTTTTTTCAACTTCATCGTGAATGGCGGTAAAAGCGGTGAAACACTTAAAGTCAGGGTCGAAGTTACAGATACCGAAGGAAAGAAAACGATCGAAAAATATGACGAAGCTTTCCACAGAGGTCATAAGGAATCTTATTATTTAGGTTATAATTATCCAAACATAGGCAACGTAAAGCCCGGGAAAATGACCGTTAATATTTTTGACGCAGACAAAAATACATTGTTGGGTACAAAGACAGTGGAGCTCACTTATACAGGCAGTTTTGCCGTTAAGGTAATATCGGACAGCTTTATCTTTTCCTCGGCGTCCAATAACACTGAGGCTCTCGGCCAGGCTAAAGTCGGAGATGAATTTATAGTAGAAAAAATCGCGAACGGTTATGGCTATGTGCCATACAAGAACTCTGCCGGATGGATATTACTGTCAGATACAGAGAGGAGTTAAAAACAATGTATAATAATCAGGAGCTGAACTATTGTACACATTGTTTTGCGGGTTTAGATGAATACGGAATTTGTCCGAATTGCGGAAACGGAGAAAAGATAAAATCATATCCTTCTGCCATGACAGAGGGTACTGTTCTGGCTGATCGCTACATAGTCGGAATGACCCTGGGTAAGGGCGGCTTTGGCGTAACATATCTTTGCTATGACACTCAGACCTCACAGCGTGTGGCGATCAAAGAGTATTTTCCGGACACGCTGGCACACCGCAACACCGGTGAGACCCACATATCCACCCACGGCGGCGAATCCGATATGCTTTTCGCTGACGGAGCTAAAAAGTTTTACGAAGAG
>JAIKWV010000026.1 GCA_024684435.1 Clostridiales bacterium | reverse complement strand
CGCCGCCCTTGACTTGCGTTCCGGTTTCCGCTTATACTGTTGATAAGGGAGGCCGGTCTAGCCGCCCTCCCTGTAATATATTTTTTTGCCCTGTTTTATACCGGCGTTTGGACTTTACACAAAATTCGGGACACTACCCTTGATTGGCCATTGGAACTATGTGATGAGCCTCCATGTAATAATTGTCGTCGGATGCTCTGTGGAAAGATATCTCCTCCGGGTTTCTGTTGCAAAGTTCACAATTATAATCAGCTCTTTTGAGTGCTTCCGCGCCCTGTTTTGGGTCTCGCTTATATTTTTCTCCAGTACCTGTTTTTATTTTTTCAGGCGGCTTTTCAGGTCTTGGAACATATTTTACATCTTCTGTTAATATGATTTTATTTGCCAATTCAACATATTCTGAGTCTTTCGATACGTCATAATTGCTTTTTTCTATTATTCTATGCTTCTTTTTTTCTTTTCCCGACGTTACTTCTGTTTTTACGGTTTTGGTTGTATAGTCACAAACACCGAGTCTCATTATCTGTTCTGCAATATCAATGAAATTATCATAAAGCTCTCCACAATCTATTGTTTCCTTCGTAGTTTCATAGAATACTGCCACTTTATATTTCTTATTGCCAACATACTTATAAGTAATCGGTTTCATTTGACTAATGTAAGGATACCTGGACTCATTAGCACCAATATTCTCAATACCCATAATTATTTTCCCGTTTTCCGGAAGATAATATATTGACAGTACCCACCAGTTTAAATAAGGAGTCTTAGCTGCCGCTCCTTGTCCGTAATGGTAACCAAGGTCAGCACCATCAAAAAAACAATTATCTAAGTATTTAGGTTTTTTCCCACCAAAAGATTTTCCGGTTTTTGCATTATCATCTGCCTGTCGCATAAAATCTTTAAAAATCAGTTCAAATTTTTCAACCGAAACATTTTTACATAATTCACTTGTACGGCTTTCAAAATCTCTGCTTGATTTATAATCAAAGTTTTTCAAGTCATTCCCTACTTTTTGCATTTTATTATTTTCTCTTAGACTGAACTTCTCTTTCGTACTCTTCCACTGAATCTATCCAGCTCTCGTCCGCGGGGACGTCGCTGCGGCGGCAGAACTCCTGCCACACGTCGGCGAAGGGGAAAAACTTAAGCTCCTCATTCATAGCCAGCAGGCGGGAGAAATCTCCCTTGTCTTGCAACGCTTTCAGCTTTTCGTTGGGAAGCAGAAGGGCGAAAAGCAGAGCTTTCTGCATATTCCGCACACCCGTTACCCATGCGGTGACGCGGTTTATGCTGGCATCGAAATAGTCAAGCGCCAGGAACACCCTGTCAAGAGCATCGCAGCGGACGATCTCTTTAGCCATCTCCTTAAGCTCCTCGTCAAATATGACAACATGGTCGCTGTCCCAGCGCACGCCCCTTGTGACGTGAAGGGCTATTTTGTCGGAGAACAGCAGCATGGAGGGTATCTTGTCGGAAACCACCTCTGTGGGATGATAGTGACCGTTGTCCAACAGGCAGATGGCGTCGCTGTTGGCGGCATAGTTCATATAAAATTCGTGGGAGCCCACGGTGTAGGACTCAACGCCTATACCGAACACCTTTGACTCAACCGTATCAACAAGATACTTTTTGTCGATCTTTTCCGCAAGTATCTCGTCAAGGGCTTCCTTGAGGCGCTTGCGGGGACCGAAACGGTCCGCGGGGGTGTCCTTGTATCCGTCTGGTATCCATATGTTGTTGACGCATGTTATTCCCAGCTCTCTGCCGAAATATTCGCCCACCTTGCGCATAGCCTTGCAGTGGTCTATCCAGAAGCGCCTGACCTTTTCATCGGGATGGGAAAGGGTAAGTCCGTCCGCCGCCATGGGATGGGAGAACATCGTGGGATTTATGTCAAGACCAAGTCCCCTCTTCTTTGCGAAATCCACCCAGACCTTGAAATGTTCGGGCTTTAATTTGTCACGGTCAACAGGCCCGTCGGTAACGGCGTAGATAGCGTGAACATTTATCTTATGCTTGCCGGGGACAAGGGAAAGCACCTTGTCGATATCCGCCATAAGCTCCTGAGGGTTCCTTGCCTTGCCGGGGTAATTGCCCGTGGCGGCAATGCCGCCGGACAGAGATCCGCTGTTTTTTTCAAAACCGCCCACGTCGTCGCCCTGCCAGCAGTGGATGGATATCCTCTCGTCGGAAAGGGCAAGTATCGCCGCCTCGGTATCCACACCAAGTTCAGCGTATTTAGCCTTTGCGTATTCGTATCTCTCGTTTGACATTATAGATCATCTCTCCTTTTTTCATCATACCTTGCTGTATTTTCTTGCGGGTTCTTCCGCCCCGCCTATCCACATATTTTCAAATTTCTGACCGGTGATCTGTTCCAGAATACCTCTCTGTTCGTCGGTAATATTCGCCTTGCCGGTCTCTTTCTTTTCCGCTATTACCCGCTTTATCATCTGATGGTCGGATTTGCTCATCTTGTAGCGGAAAATAGAAATAAATGACAGGATCGCGAAGGTCGCGGGAAGAGCTATGTAGGTGATCTTGAGTCCGAGAATGCCCCGCGCCGTCTGATGCATATCGCCCTTGCCGGTCACAAAGCCGAAAGCTGTCAGGGTAAAGCCCGTTATTGCGGACATGAAACCGTTTATGCTCTTCTTTATGAATGAGTTGAAGGTGGACACCACGCCCTCGCGGCGTCTGCCGGTGATAAGCTCATCCGCGTCGGTAACGTCGGGATGGATATTGCTGATCACGAAGCCTGTGCCGGAGAAGCCGAAGTTATAAAGTATCACTCCGATTATCAGAATTATAAGCGGGGTGTTTTCCGTTATAAACAGGTTGATAAGTATGCCCGCCACAAACAGCGGGGACAGGAGCTTGCCGCAGGTCTGTTTGCCGAATCTCTTGGTCAGCCAGTAGTTGAGGGGAAACCCGGAAGCCTCCGCGGCGCCGGCTATGGTCTGTATTACATTGTAGGATTTCATGCGCTTTGCCACATAGCGGATAAAGTACTGATTCGAGCTGTGGTAAAAGCCCTTGCACATCATGTATAACAAGCTTATGCTGAAATACTGGCGGAAAGCTTTATTCTTGAAGACCAGAACATATTCTCTGAACAGGGACTTCAGATCAAGGGGTTCAAGGTGCATACCTAAGGAGCTGGGCTCCTTAGTGCTTTTGAAAGTGATTATAAGGGGCAGTGAAAACCACAGACACAGGATAAATCCCAATATGGCAAACTTCGGTCTTGAGGCGGGAGACAGGGTCTCCATGTTGAAAAATCCCAAAGTGATGGAAACCAGAGCGAAAGAAGAGATCATTCCAACGGAATTCATTATGTACTCAACGGATTTGTACTGAGTCCGCAGGAAATATTCAGGCGCAAGTTCAGGCAGCATCGCCGTGTGAGGTATCGCCACAAGGGTGTAGGCGGTGTTGAAGAACATGTACGCCAAAATGTAGTAGAGCATTGTGTATGTGGGGTTGTTCTTTGCGGAGATGCCGAAGGAGTTCCAGAGCATAAAATATGACAGAGCGATGGGAAGTATGCCCCATAACAGATACCGTCTGTGTCTGCCGTATTTTGAACGGGTGCGATCCGTGATTATACCCATTGCCGGATCGGTGACCGCGTCCCACAGCTGTGCAAGCAGGACCACCATGCCGTACTGGGCAGGCTGAAGACCCTCCACCTCCGTAAGGAACGACATGAAATACAGAGATATGATATACCCGGCGCCGCCCATAAGTATGCTGGCGGAGTTGTAGCCCAGCATCGGCAGGACAGCTTCTTTAAAGCTGCCCTCAACGCCTATAGCGCGCTTTATAGCCTCGCCCGCTTTTGTTAAACCCTTGCCCATTTGTACACCACCGTGAGATCAGATTAGAAAAACCGGACGCCGCTGTTATCGGGAGCTCATGCCCGCACTGCGGCAATTTTCATCATTATACATTATTTTTTCTCTTTTGTCCATATTAACCAAAAAGGTAATGAGATTTTTCCACTCTTTATTTTTTAAAATACTCTTTACACTTAGCTTAAAATAAAGTAATATATATAAGAACAAATTTATTTTAAATTATGGAGGGATTTACATATGAGTCTTGCATATAAGCGCATACTGCTCAAGCTCAGCGGAGAAGTCCTTGCCGGCAAAAACGGTCACGGTATCGACCAGGAAACGGTGATCAACATCTGCCGTTATGTCAAGGAATGCTCGGACATGGGCGTTGAGATCGGCATTGTTGTGGGCGGCGGAAATTTCTGGAGAGGACGCAGCAGCGGCAATATGGATAAGACCCGCGCCGACCACATGGGTATGCTGGCAACGGTGATGAATTCTCTCGCCCTTGCGGACGCCCTGGAACAGCTGGGAGTTTCCGTGAGAGTCCAGACTGCCATCACCATGCAGCAGATAGCGGAGCCTTACATAAGGAACCGGGCAGTCCGTCATCTTGAAAAGGGCAGAGTCGTGATTTTCGGCTGCGGCACCGGCAACCCCTTCTTTACCACCGATACAGCCGCAGCTTTACGCGCCGCCGAGATAGGTGCGGACATTCTATTCAAAGCCACAAACGTTGACGGCGTTTACGACAAGGACCCCCACAAGTTCCCGGATGCGAAGAAATACGATACCCTCTCCCATTCAGAGGTGCTGGCAAAGGAGCTCAAGGTCATGGACGCGGCCGCCGCCTCCCTTTGCAGAGACAATAAGATAAAGATCCTCGTATTCAACCTTGAGGACCCGAAGAACATAGTAAAAGCGGTCTCAGGTGAAAATATCGGCACAATAGTCACAGAGTAATAAACAAATCAAAATATTCTGAAAGGATGCGTACACATGGAAGAAGTATTCAAAACCGCAAAAGAAAAGATGGAAAAATCAGTAGAGAACCTTAAGACTGAATTTTCTCGCATAAGAGCCGGCAGGGCAAATCCCGCTGTTCTCGACAAGCTCCGCGTTGACTATTACGGAGTACCCACGCCCATCAATCAGATGGCGGCTGTGGCTGTATCCGAGGCAAGGATCCTAACTATACAGCCCTGGGACGTTTCCACCCTTCACGCCATTGAAAAGGCTATCCTTGCCTCCGACATCGGCATAAATCCTCAGAACGACGGCAGGATAATCCGCCTCAACTTCCCTCCCATCACCGAGGACAGACGTAAGGAGATCGTCAAGGAGATAAAGAGCATGGCGGAGGCCACCAAGGTCACCATCCGTTCCGTCCGCAGAGATTCCATTGAAAAGATAAAGAAGATGGAAAAGGCCTCCGAGATCACAGAGGACGATCTTAAGGACGGCGAGGAGGAGCTTCAGGACATCACTGACGAGCACATCAAGGCTGTTGACTCCGTGGCGGAGAAAAAAGAGAAGGAAATAATGGAGATCTGATGATTGACAAAGACAGACTGCCTAAGCACGTAGGCATAATCATGGACGGCAACGGCCGCTGGGCGAAGCAGAGAGGTCTGCCCCGCTCCCAGGGTCATAAGCAGGGTGCCAAGACCTTCAAGCTCATCTGTGACTATGCCAACGAAATAGGCATTGAAAACCTTACCTTTTACGCATTTTCCACCGAGAACTGGCGCAGGCCTTCCGACGAGGTTGCCGCCATAATGCAGCTTTTCCGTGAATATCTCGCGGACGCGCAGAAGCGTAAAAAGGAAAATGAGCAGAAGGGTATGCGCATAAGATTCATCGGAGATTTAGGCGAAAAAAGCGGCGTACCCAAGGACATTCAGCGCCTTGTCCGCAAAATGGAAAAGGAATCCCTTGACAAGACGAAGACCGTTGTCAACATTGCCGTCAACTACGGCGGCAGGCAGGAGATCACCCGGGCCGTTCAGGAGCTTGCCGCCCGTGTAAAGGAAGGCAAACTGGAACCCGACAGCATCACCCAGGAGGACATCTCCGCCCTGCTGTACACCGCCGGTCAACCCGACCCGGATCTTATAATCAGACCCAGCGGCGAGTACCGTCTGTCCAATTTTCTCATCTGGCAGGCAGCGTACTCCGAGTTCTGGTATTCGGACATTTTGTGGCCCGACTTCACCACCGAGGATTTTGACCGGGCTCTGTCCGACTATGCCAACCGCAGCCGCCGCTTCGGCGGGATCTGATGTTTTGAATTTAGATAATGAAAGGCGTGCGTATTTTCAGATATTCTGTAAATATGCATATGGTTCTGTATATGAAAGTTCGTGTTATTACGGGCGTTTCCGCGGCCCTTTTCGGCATTCTTTGCCTGTGGCTCATCGACACCCTGTTCTTTACGATAGTCGCCACGGCTTTTGCTGTAACAGCTGTATATGAGGTAATAAAGACCGCCAAGGTAACAAACAAGGGTACCTATGCCCTCAGCTTTATTTTCGCGGCGCTGATTCCGATATCCATTCAATTCAAACTTCGGGAAAAGGTACCCGTGCCCCTGTGGGTTATACTGATGATATATATCATCCTTCACCTTTCCGTTATGCTGGCTGGGTATTCCCATACAAAATTTGAACACGTTGCAGTGGCTGTCTTTGTCTCGGTATTTTTATCCTACGCCATATCAAGCATGATCATAATCAGGGACACGGTCTTTGAAAACCCCGACGTTAAGAAGGGCGCTTTCTATGTGCTCATAGGTCTGACCTCCGCCTGGCTTGCGGACACCTGCGCCTACTTTTCCGGCGTTGCCTTCGGCAAGCACAAAATGACCCCCAACATAAGCCCCAAAAAGACTGTTGAGGGCGCCATCGGCGGAGTTATCGGCAGTGTGATACTAAACCTTATAATCACATTCATATTCAATCAGTGGGTCTTTACCACCGCTCATGTTTCCTATCTTGTTATAGGTGTGACCGTTCTGATCCTCGCTCCCCTCTCCATTGTGGGCGACCTTTCGGCGTCGGTCATCAAGCGCAACTACGGCGAAAAGGATTTCGGCAATCTCTTCCCCGGTCACGGCGGAGTGATGGACAGGTTCGACAGCATTTCATTCACCATGCCCCTGCTCTGCGGAGCTATCACACTGTTCCCAAAGTTATATTGATTGAAGGTAACCGGTCATGAAAACTATTACCGTTCTCGGTTCTACAGGTTCAATAGGCACACAAGCCCTCGAGGTTGCAAGACTTCGAGGCTTTGGTATTTATTCCTTGACCTCCAACGTGAACGTTGACGTTATGGAAAAACAAATCAGAGAATTCAAGCCGAAGCTTGCCGCCATGGTGAATGAAGACGCCGCAAAGGATCTGCGGATACGGGTGGCGGACACGGACACGAAGGTGCTTTCCGGCACTCAGGGCGTGTGCGAATGCGCCTCGGGAAAGGTTGACGCCGTACTCAACAGCATTGTGGGCATGGCGGGTCTTTTGCCCACGGTGGAGGCGATCAAAAGCGGCAATGAGCTTGCCCTTGCCAACAAGGAGACTTTAGTGGAGGGCGGCAGGCTTGTTATCGACCTTGCCAAAAAGCACAACGTAAAGATTTTACCTGTGGACAGCGAGCATTCCGCAATATTCCAGTCCCTTCAGGGTTGTCCCCCCGGCAGCAGGGCTTTAAAACGCGTTATTCTCACAGCATCCGGCGGTCCGTTTTTCGGTAAGACCAAAGAAGAATTGAAAGACGTAACCCTTGAACAGGCTCTGAATCATCCCAACTGGAGCATGGGAGCAAAGATAACGGTTGACTCCGCCACCATGATGAACAAGGGTCTGGAGCTTATCGAAGCGGTGTGGCTTTTCGACGTTTCTCCCGCGCAGGTGGATATAGTTGTTCACAGGCAGAGCGTTATCCATTCCCTTATTGAATACGACGACAATTCCGTCATAGCCCAGCTGGGTGTGCCGGATATGCGCATTCCCATACAGTACGCCCTGACCTATCCGGAGCGTTATCCCTCCCCGGTCAGGCAGCTTAATCTTGAAGACTATGGCACCCTCACCTTTGACAAACCGGATTACGAAGCCTTCCCCTGCATAAATCTGTGCAGAGAGGCAATAACTAAAGGCGGGCTTTTCCCCGCGGTGGCGAACTCAGCCAACGAAGCGGCAAACGAGCTGTTCAGAAAGGGAAAGATCCGCTTCATGCAGATTCCCGAAATAGTGGGCTCCGCTGTGGAAAAGGCCTCGTCCTTCAAGTCCGATGTGGGCTGTGACGGTTATAAGCTTGAGGATGTCCTCAATATAGATAAACTTGTAAGAAAAAGTATAATAAGTGAAACGAAGGTGATCTGACATGATATTAAGTTTTGCGTCGACCGTGTCAGCGGTCTGGAGCAAAGCGTGGCCGATAATTGTAGCAATACTTTTCTTCGGTCTTGTGGTCATGTCCCACGAGCTGGGACACTTCTGCTTTGCAAAGCTTTTCAAGGTCAAGGTAAATGAATTTGCCATAGGCATGGGTCCCAGGATCTTAAAAAAGAAAAAGGGCGAGACCACCTATGCCCTTCGCCTGCTGCCCATCGGCGGTCTTGTGAACATGGAGGGCGAGGAAGAGGAGAGCAACAGCGACAGAGCTTTTTGCAAAAAGCCCGTGTGGCAGAGGTTCATCATAGTTGCCGCAGGCGCGACGATAAACATTATTCTTGGCTTTATCCTTTTGTCGATAATGCTCTCCGCCAGCGATCTTATCGGCACAATGGAGGTCAAATCCTTCACGGAAAACGCCTCGACCCAGGCCACCGGTCTTCAGGTGGGAGATAAAATAACCGCCATCAACGGCAATCACGTTTTTTCGGATCTTGACCTGAGCTTTCTGCTTCAGAGAGATCAGGACGCCACGGTGGACTTCACCGTAAAGCGTGACGGCAAAAAGACCGAGCTTAAGAACGTGAAATTCGACACCTACGAAAAAGACGGCAGACAGATAATGGTGTTCGACTTTGTGATAATCGGCGTAAAACCCGGCTTAGGGTCTGTGCTTAAGTATTCCGCAGGAGAAACGATATCCGTGATACGCATAGTGTGGCTGAGTCTTTTTGACCTGTTCACGGGGCATTATCATATGTCCGATATGTCTGGACCTATCGGGGTGGTCACCTACATTGCCGACGCGGCGGAGCAGTCCACTAAGGCGGATCCCACGCCATTTCTTATGCTCACCGCCCTGATAGCGATAAACATCGGCGTTTTCAATCTTCTCCCCATTCCCGCGCTTGACGGCGGCAGACTGTTCTTCATGTTTATCGAAATGATAAGGCGCAAGCCAATACCTCCGAAATATGAAAACGCCATCCATGCTGTGGGTCTTATCTTATTGCTGGCATTTATGGCGCTGATATCCGTAAACGACGTAATAAACCTTATACGAGGGTAGATCTATGAACAGAAGAAAAACAAGGACAGTTACCGTGGGAGACGTAAAGATCGGCTCCGGCAGTCATGTATCTGTACAATCCATGCTCAACAAACCCGCCTCGGACATCGAGGGGAGCGTCGCTCAGGCGAAGGCGCTTGAGGCGGCGGGCTGTGAGATCATCCGCGCCGCCGTTCCGGATATGGCTGCTGTCAGGCTCATTTCCGCGCTCAAGGAAAACGTAAAGGCTCCAATAGTCGCTGATATCCACTTTGACTACAGACTGGCTCTGGAAAGCGCCTCCGCAGGAGTGGACAAGATACGCATAAACCCGGGAAATATCGGCAGCGACGACCGGGTCAAGGCGGTGGCTGACGCCTGCCGAAGCAGAAATATTCCCATCAGAATAGGCGTAAATTCCGGCTCCGTTGAAAAGGAAATACTGGCAAAATACGGCTCCGCCACAGCGGAGGCAATGGCGGAAAGCGCAATGTATCACGCCGCTCTGCTGGAAAAATTCGATTTCAACGATATAGTCATTTCCATAAAGTCCTCCAACGTTCAGCGTATGATAGAGGCTTACAGGCTTGTGGCAAGTCAGTGCGACTATCCCCTGCACTTAGGCGTAACGGAGGCGGGCACATATAAAATGGGGCTCATCAAATCCGCCGTGGGCATAGGCTCACTGCTGTGTGACGGCATAGGCGACACTATCCGCGTCTCCCTCACCGACGATCCGGTAAAAGAGGTCTATGCGGCGCGGGATATCCTGAGAGCCCTCGATATGCTGGAGAACTCGCCCCAACTGGTCTCCTGTCCCACCTGCGGCAGGACAAAGATCGACCTTATCTCCCTTGCCAACGAGGTGGAGAAGCGGCTTGCAGACTGCCATAAAGCCATCAAGGTCGCCGTCATGGGCTGTGCGGTAAACGGCCCGGGAGAGGCGAAGGAGGCGGATATCGGCATTGCCGGCGGAGACGGCTGCGCCCTTATCTTCCGCAAGGGAGAGATAATAAAGAAAGTAGATGAAGCCGCGGCGGTTGACACCCTGATGGCTGAGATAGATAAACTTTAAGGATTTATACATAGTTATGAGTGAACAGAAATTAACTGAATTTTTTAATGAATATTTAGATGATCCTCTCCTTGTTCCCCTGTTGTCCGACGGCGTCATTACAGAAATGAACATGGACACGGAGAAGCTCACCCTTGATATAAAGGCGAGGTTCCCGTACCACATTAAGCACAAGGTCATACTGGACTTCTGCGCCTGCGTCAAAAGAAACGTTCCCGGGCTCAACAGCGTTGCTTTAAAACCGGAATTTTCTCCGGAATATTTCGGTGACACCGTGTTCGACGAGCTTGTGGAATGCGTGCGTGAAAATATAGCTGTTGCAAACGGCTTTTTGGACAACTGCGAAATGTGCCTTAACGACGGCATACTTACAGTAAATCTCAAAAGCGGCGGCGCGGATATCCTTAGATCCGCCGGTGCGGACGATTTCATCAAGCGTTATGTGTCCCAGGTCTACGGCGTGAATATCGAGGTGTCCATAGTCGGCGCATCCTCCATAAGCGTAAATGACCCGGAGTACATAGAAATGCAGAATAAGGCGGTAAAGATCCCCACCGTTACCGAGGAAAAGCCCAAGCCGAAAAAGGCTGTGAAAACATACGACGATCTGCCCATATCCCTGACCAACGCAAAGACCATATTCGGCACGGATATAAAGACCAAGCCCATAAATATAATCGACATTACCAACGACATAGGTACCGCTGTGGTATGGGGAGACGTTTTCTCCTTTGAGGAGAGGACGACCAAAGACGGAAGACGGAAGATAATCACATTCAATATCACCGACTATACGGACTCCTACACCGTCAAAATATTTGAGGAGACAGCCAACTGCCATACCCTGCTCAAGCACCTTAGGGACGATATAACCGTCATGGTCAGGGGCGTTGTGGGGCATGACAGCTTTATGAACACCTATTGCCTCACCGCGAAATCAATAATGCTCATTGACAAGCTTGAGGAGAAAGACGAAGCCCCCGAAAAGCGTGTGGAGCTGCACCTGCACACAAATATGTCCGAAATGGACGGCATGACAAGCGCCGCCCGTCTGGTCTCCCGCGCCGCGAAATGGGGACATAAAGCAATAGCCATAACCGACCACGGCGTAGCCCAGGCGTACCCCGAGGCCATGAATACAGCGGCGAAATGCGGCATAAAGGTTATTTACGGCATCGAGGATTATTTCATAGATGACACCGCAGAGGATTATGACCCTGAGAAACCGGTAAGCTATCACCAGATAATCCTTGCCAAAAATCAGGTGGGTTTAAAAAATCTTTATAAGCTCATCAGCCTGTCAAACATAAAATATCTGCGCAAGCACGGCAAAAAGCGTCCCCAGATGCCTAAATCAGAGATAGCGAGGCTCCGCGAGGGTCTGATAATCGGCAGCGCCTGCGAGGCGGGAGAACTGTACAGAGCAATACTGGCGGGCAAATCCCATGAAGAATTGCTGAAAATAGCGTCATTTTACGACTATCTTGAAATACAGCCCAACGGGAACAATATGTTCCTTGTGCGTCAGGGCACAGTCCCGGACGTTGCGGCTCTGGAAAACATAAACCGTACCATAATCGCCCTGGGGGACGAGCTGGGCAAGCCCGTTGTTGCCACAGGCGACGTACATTTTATAGATAAAAGCGACAGCATATACAGAGAGATCATCATGACAGGCATGGGCTTTGAGGACGCCTCCGAGCAGGCTCCCCTGTACTTCCGCACCACCGACGATATGCTCAATGAATTTTCATATTTAGGCGAGGAGACCGCCTATGAAGTGGTGGTCAAGAACCCGAACATGATAGCCGACATGGTGGAGGAGATCCGTCCCATTCCCAAAGGCACATATCCCCCGAAGATCGAGGGGGCCGACGAACAGCTCAAGGAAATATGCTGGAGCAGGATGAAGGAAAAATACGGCGATCCCATGCCGGAATACGTTGCGCAGAGACTGGAAAAGGAGCTAAATTCCATTATCAGCAACGGCTTCGCAGTGCTCTACATGATCGCCCAAAAGCTTGTTAAGGACTCGGAGGATCACGGCTACTATGTAGGCTCCAGAGGCTCCGTAGGTTCATCCTTCGTTGCCAGCGCCGCGGGTATATCCGAGGTCAATCCCCTTGCTCCACACTACCTGTGCAGCAAATGCAAGCACAGCGAATTTTTCACCGACGGCAGCGTGGGCTCCGGCTTTGACCTGCCTCCCAAGAACTGCCCTGTTTGCGGCACCCCCATGCAGCGTGACGGTCACGATATTCCCTTTGAGACCTTCCTTGGCTTCAACGGGGACAAGCAGCCGGATATCGACCTTAACTTCTCCGGCGAATATCAGTTCTACGCCCACAGATATACAGAGAAGCTCTTCGGCACCGACCACGTTTTCAAAGCCGGCACCATAGGCACTCTGGCGGATAAGACTGCCTTCGGCTACGTCAAGAAATATCTTGAGGAAAAGGGACGTGCCGTGACAAAAGCCGAGGAACAGCGCCTTATAAAAGGCTGTCTGAAAGTCAAACGTACAACAGGTCAGCACCCCGGCGGCATGGTCGTTATTCCCGCTGATAAGGACGCGGAGGATTTCACCCCCATACAGTACCCCGCCAATGACGAAACAAAGGGCATGACCACCCACTTTGACTTCCACGCTCTTCACGACACCATTCTCAAACTGGACAATCTGGGACACGATGTTCCCACCATATACAAATATCTTGAGGATCTGACCGGCGTTCTTGTGACCGACGCGGATATCTGCGACCCGAAGATTTATGAGCTTTTGCTGAGTCCCGAACCTTTAGGCGTCACTGCCGAAGATATCGACTGTGAAACAGGGACCCTCTCCATCCCGGAAATGGGCACACCCTTCGTGCGGCAGATGCTTCTTGACGCCCGCCCCAAGAATTTCTCCGACCTGCTTCAGATATCCGGCCTGTCCCACGGCACAGCTGTGTGGTTGGGCAACGCCAAGGATCTTATCGAGCAGAAGATCTGCACTATATCCGAGGTCATCGGGACCCGTGACAGCATAATGGTCTACCTTATGCACAAGGGTCTTGAACCGGGCATGGCATTCAAGATAATGGAGATAGTCCGTAAGGGCAAATCCTCCACCCTGCTCACCGATGAACACAAGCAGGCAATGAAGGATCACGGCGTGGAGCAGTGGTACATCGACTCCTGCATGAAGATCCAATATATGTTCCCCAAGGCTCACGCCGCGGCTTACGTTATAGCCGCCCTGAGACTTGCGTGGTATAAGATTTATTATCCCATTGAATATTACGCCACCTTTATGACCGTGCGGGGCGGCGATCTGGATACAGCGGCCATTCTTAAAGGACGGGACGCGGTCAAGGCCCGCATGAAGGAAATAATGGACAAGGGCAAGGACGCCACAGCCAAGGAGGAAAACACCTTCACCTCCCTGCAGGTCATCAACGAGATGATGGCAAGGGGCATCGAGGTGCTGCCAATCGACATTTATAAATCCGACGCCTTCAGATATAAAATAGAGAACGGCAAGATACGGCTCCCCTTCAACGCCCTTGAAGGCACCGGCGACATTGCCGCCAAGGCTCTCATGGACGCAAGGAACGACGGGCAGGGAGAGTTCCTCGCTATTGATGACGTTGCCCGCCGGGCAAAGGTCTCCCAGACCATAATAGATAATCTCAAGGAAATGGGCGCCTTTGGAAATATGTCTGACACAATGCAGATGAGTTTCTTTTAAGAGTAAGCCATACGGCTTTTCTCTTTATAATTTTTTAAAAGGAGGATATCCCATGAAACGCTTTTGGAAACGTTTATTGGCGGCGCTGCTTGCGGTTCTGATGCTCGGCGCCATCCACCCCGTATGCGCATACGCGATCGAAGAGGCACAGGACGTTTCTTTGGAAGAGGAACCGTTCGTCTACACAGTAACCGTGTCGGATCAAGAGATCGTAAAAGGAGAAAGCGCAGTACTCTCCGCAAGCTTCTCTCCCTATGCTCCTGAGCAGGAATATACGGTCGAATGGTCGTCCAAATCGCCAAGCATAGTCAAGATCGATCCGGACGGAACGGCTCATGCCTTGAAACGCGGAAGCGCCGAGATCACTTACACCGTACTCGACGGAAACAAAAATGTGCTGTGCAGTACCACCTGTTCCGTCAAGGTGCTTCCCAAGTCGGCAAACAGTATCAGCGAATTCTTTGAAGACGCCCTGTGGGCAGTATTCGGTCCGATGATCGAGCCGATAGTTAATCTGATCGGTGAAAAGGTTATCGCTCCGGTCGTGACCGGCATCTTCAGCGCAATTATTGAAGGATTTATCAACGGGATCATTGACAGCCTTTCAGGCAATAAAAAAGCTACGTTCTGATCTCCGCCGTTTAACGGTCACAAATCTTTTTCATAAAAATATCCCCCGGTCGACCGGTGGATATTTTTGTTTATTTAACAGGATATTTACCCAAGACCTTAAGTATCCAGAAGAAAACGTAATAGGGAATATAATCGATAAAGCTTGCGATATTTTTAATACGGTAGAAAACTCCCGGAAATACCGTAACCTTTATCGAACAGGAAATGCCGCTGTCCGGATCTGTAACAGTAACAACGGTGGAGCCTAATTTCAAGCCGGTTATATTGACCGCGCCGAACCTGTACTCCTCGTTTTTGTAGGCTTCCGCCTTAACTATGCCCTCTTTACTGCAGGTGATAACGGCGTTCCTCACGTCAAATCGGGGTTCTGCCTCCTCGGGCTGAGGATATATCACAAAGTAGGTCTCTACACCCTTGTACGCCGTCAATTTTCCGTTGACAGCCGAAGTGTCAAGCGATTCAATGGGCGGTATTTCTTCCTCGGCAAATACCGTGCAGGTCAATGACAGCATCATAAGCGCCGCCAAAACCACGCTGATTATTTTATTTATCTTTTTCATAATAAATCCCCTTTACAAGAATAAAGACGCCGCCGCACCTGATAAGCTTCGGGTACGGCGGCATATTTTTGCTTAATAATATAAGGCGCCGAAGATCCGCTCAGGCAGACTCTTAAAGAAATTGTAGAGCCATACCAGGGGAGTGAAGTGACCGTAGGAGCCTTCATTTCCGTTAAAGTCTGTCGCTGTTACAACCGTAAGCCCCGGTATATTGTCGATCAAATGGGCTATATAGACATAGTTGCCGTTTTCGTCCACATGGTCATAACCGTCAAAGGGACAGAGATCGTATTTGTTTATATTAAATACGGATGCTCCTTTTATCTCGACGTAATCAAGATCGTCACAGTCACAGGTGATGATCATATCCCAGCCGTTATCCGTGCGCACCTTTTTAGTTTTGATAATGGTGGGCGCTACCCTGTCTACGTTGATCTTCACACCGTTGTTTATTGTCTGCGGTTCAGCGGATTCACGGGTCACAGCGCGTACCGAAAGAGTATACGTTCCGTCCTCTACATCTTCATCATAGAAGAAATCCGCAATTTCACTCACATAATAGTAACTTGTCTTGTAAACGTTTTCAACGGTATATTCTGCACACTCCTGACCCTCATCGTCCAGAAGCACAAAGGTCAATGATTTAAGGTTACGGTTGACTGTATAGCTGGCTTCGTTAAAGAAAAGGTATCCTAAGAATAATTCATAACCTTCTTCCTCAAATGACACCGCGGGGATCATATCCCATTCGCCTCTGAAACCCATGAATGGTATATTAAGAGGCGTGCTGTCAGACATTGAGTCGGTAAGATAAGCATAACCCTCTACGTAGAAGCCGTTTGTAAACACTTCCGCGTTTTCTTCAAGCTGCTGAGCGTCAAGCTTTACGGTAAATGTGACCGTCTTGGATTCGCCGGGCTGAAGAACGATGCTGCGGGGCATATCGGACTGAGTAATGGTATAATTAAGCGGTACGCTCTTTCCGGTGATGTAGCTCTTTGTTTCATATTTTCCGGTCAGTTCGTCAAACACACGTTCTGTCTCATATTCATCTGTTATAACGTCCAGATCCAAAGTATCGTAACGTACCGTATCCTTTGAAACGTTCTTAACGGTAAATGACATTTTTACCGTGTCGTCGATTTTATCTCCCAGATTCATTGCGGTATTTCCGTCCTTGCCTACAAGAACGGCTTTAGCCGCAACAGCTTCCTGAAGATTTATGAGACCTGAGCCCACAGCGCGGGGTGATGAAGGAACTCCGTCGATCTTAACGGGATCAGCCGTGGAGCAGAGCAGATTTTCCTTGAGATCTGCTTTATCTCTGCTCTTAACTTCGGGATAAGTTTCGTTGAAATACTGGTCAAGCAGAGCGGCGCTGCCCGCAACATGGGGCGAAGCCATTGATGTGCCCCAATAAATATCATAACTACCCACAACGCTGGAATATATAATACCGCCGGGAGCCGCAACATCCACGGTCAGCTTCAGATCCTCACTGACACCGTAGCTTGTAAACTCGCTGGGCTGAAGGATATCGGCAGGTTCGACATGTTGCCAGAGATAGTCCAGCTCATAGGTTTTATTGCCCGCATGGAGCATACGGTACGCGTCACTGTCGCTTATCAATAATATCGGCGACGCCTCTAAAAAATCTGCATCATCATTACTGTAATAAAACTTTTCAAATACTGATTCTGACACAATGATACCCTTGAGACTTGTATCCTCAAAATAGGGATCCATGTGGATACGGGCGTCATAAAGCAATACGACCTTGTTCTTCATGTCGTCAGAGGGACGTTTTTTGCCGGTCGGGACATACTCTCCCTTGGCAGGGAACGCCATAGAGGAATATCCCAAAACATCCGCCTTTTTGTCTCCGTCGTATTTTATCGACATAATGTATCCTACAGGTTCAGATTTGTTTATGTTATCTATCGAGGCAACACTTGTGGAATCCATAAATGAATTCGGGATACCGTTGGTACCGTTGTCGGGATTGAGCACATCGTTAGTGGAAACGGCGCTGTTGCTGGCAGCGGTGCAGACAGAGATACCGCTGTTGCGTGCGTTGGTAATGGCTTTGCCGAGCAGCTCATGCGCCGGATTGCTGGGCAATTCAAAATCCATGCCCACGCTCATGTTCATGGACGCAATGTCAAACTTCGCGGCGTCATCGATGGCCGCAAGCAGGTTTGCCAAAAAAGTCTCGTCATCATATATGTCTATCTTGAACATAAGGATCTGCGCTTCAGGCGCGACACCCACCAGCTTGTCACCGTTGCCCGCGGCGATACCGCTGACATGAGTTCCGTGATCCGGGTGGCTGTTTGAGTCATCGTTGACTATTGTATCTTCGTCACAGTAATCGAAGGCGAAGGGTACCTTTGCGCTCTTATACAGATCGTCCACTGAGGCGCCCTCACAGTTCATGGTGTTGGCGGAAAGTACCGCCTGGATGTCTGCCTTGGTAAACTTTGCCGTTGAGGGGTCGGAAAGCTTCAGGACCTCGTGATCGCAGTCAAGTCCGCCGTCAATGACCGCTATAGCGGTACCGGTTCCGTTAATGCCCATCTCATGGAGCTTATCCAGACCGATCATCGTACCGGACGTGATAAGGCTCTCTGTGGGAACATCCTCTACACGTACCTTGACGCTGCCCACGTCATAAACAGCCTTGACGCCGTTGAGATCTCTTATCTTCTCCTCGTCGCCCTTGGACGCTTCAACAGCTATACCGTTGAGCACGTGGGTATATGTGTAAACGACTTTTGCGTTTTTTGAAACAGATTCAATAGCCTGTACCGCATTCTTGCGATTGGCGTTGATGGGATCAAGCGCATTCTGCAGGGTAAGTCCTTCGTTCAAAGCTTCAAGGGCGTTCTCACCCTTAAGTTCAACGATAAACGTTGTTTTTTGAACATCGGCGGCCTTTTTAGCCAAAGCGGGCGCACAGACGCTCAGCGTGCCGATTAGCAGCAGAACAGACAGTAATACGGATAAAGTTTTCTTCATTCACAGTCTCTCCTTTGGATATGTAATATTTTTATAAACTTAAAGGAATATCCGGCAAAAACCAAATATTCCTTATCGTTCCTTAGTGATGATTTTTCTGTATATCAGTCCTCGGGGAAAAATGCCTTATGTACCGCTGAAACAGCGCGGTCAGCGTCATTTTCGTCAATAAGTACGGAGATCTTTATCTCGCTGGTGGAGATCATCTGGATATTTACTCCCACGTCGAACAAAGCCTCAAACATGGTGGAAGCCGTGCCGGGGTGGGTCTCCATACCGGCGCCCACAACGGAAAGCTTGGCGACGCTTGTGTCGCAGACCACATTGCTGCCGCCAAAGAGATTGCAGGAATTGATGACCTCAAGAGCCTCGTCTGCATTGCTGCGGGCAACGGTAAATGTGATGTCCTTGGTGCCGTCGCGGCCCACGGACTGGAGAATGATGTCAACGTTTATGTTCTTCGCGGCAAGCTTGCCGAAAAGCTTATATGCTACTCCCGGAACATCCGGAACTCCTATGACCGAAATACGGGCAACGTCCGTGTCCTTGGTTACGCCTCTGACTAACATTTTTTCCATATTTGTTACCTCCTTGACTATCGTTCCGGGGACTCTGTTAAGGCTTGAAAGCACTTCAAGCTCCACGTTGTATTTCTTTGCCATTTCAACCGAACGGTTATTGAGCACCTGAGCGCCTAAAGTGGCAAGCTCAAGCATTTCGTCATAGGTGATCTCCTTGAGCTTTTTGGCGTTGGGGACCTTCCTCGGGTCGGCGGTGTACACGCCCTCAACGTCCGTAAATATCTGACAGCGGTCGGCGTGCATTGCCGCCGCGATGGCTACCGCGCTGGTATCGGAGCCGCCCCTGCCCAGAGTAGTGACGTCGTCATACTTGCACAGACCCTGGAATCCGGCGACGATGACGATATTCTTTCTGTCCAGTTCCATTTTGATACGGTCAGCCTTGACGGATTTGATCCTGGCGCTGCCGTAGGATGAATTTGTGTGGAAACCCGCCTGCCAGCCCAAAAGAGAAATAGCGGGCAAGCCCATTTTGATAAGCGCCATTGCAAGGAGAGATATAGATATCTGTTCACCGGCGGCGAGGAGCATATCCATCTCCCGCCTGGGCGCGTTGGGATTGATCTCTTTTGCCTTTTCAATAAGGTCATCGGTGGTATCGCCCTGAGCGGAAACGACCACAACAACGTCGTTGCCCGCCTTGTAGGTGTCCGCCACAATGCCCGCAACGTTCATAACACGTTCAGCGTTTGCGACAGAGCTGCCGCCGAATTTTTGTACTATCAACGCCATATATTATGCCTCCAAAAAGTTAATAGTCTGTAATACGTATCACTGACAGGGGCTTTATGCAGTGGAGAGTGTCGAGCCTCGTTCTCAGCTCACGCTCACTGGCAACACCTGTGGTGAATGCCAGCTCGTTCTCCGGCGCATTGTCCCTCTTAAGGAATTTAGCGCCCTCGAACACTGACTGTATGGCTTTCTTCGCCTCGGCTTTGTTTTCAGCCTCCGCCCTGACATAAAGAGCCGTGTCCATATCAAGATAATCAACAACATAGTTATCGCAGCTGTCTTCCCAGCCGAAGATCTTCTTCCTGCCGGTATGCTTTGCACAGTCGATAACATCCGCGACAACGGCGCTGGCGGTGGGCAGCTTGCCCGCTCCCCTGCCGTAGAATACCACGTCGCCTATCGCGTTACCCCTGATGAGGATGGCGTTGAACACGTCGTTCACGCCTGCCAGCTGACTTCCGTTTGCGATCACCGCGGGGGTGACCATAGCTGAGATCTTGGTGTCAGAAAGCCACTTTGCTCTGCCGATAAGCTTTATAACTCCGCCCCAGGATCTTATGTATTCCACGTCCTCAAGAGCTATTTTGGTAATGCCCTCGGTGTATACGTATTTTGCGTAAACGTGCTTTCCGAAGCACAGTGATGCAAGTATGCAGATCTTGCGGCAGGCGTCAATACCCTCTATGTCTGCGGTGGGGTCCTTCTCTGCGTAGCCGTTTTCCTGCGCCAGCTTCAATGCGTCGGCAAAGCTCATCTTGTCATTTATCATTTTAGTCAGAATGAAGTTTGTTGTTCCATTCAATATGCCGGCGATCTCATCTATTTTATTCGCGGCAAGGCACTGACTGATGGGACGGAGTATGGGGATACCGCCGCCCACGCTTGCCTCAAAAAGGAAATTCACGTTATTTTCCTGCGCCAGCTTCAGCAGCTCGTAGCCGTTTGTTGCCACAAGCTCCTTGTTGGAGGACACAACGCTCTTGCCCGCCTTGAGGCAGGAAGAAACAAATTCAAATGCAGGGTGTACTCCGCCCATGGTCTCCACGACTATCTTGACGCTGTCGTCGTTGAGGATGGTGTTGAAGTCCTTGATGACCAGCTTCTCGTTTACATCTCCGGGGAAATCCCTGAGATCGAGAATGTATTTCAGCTCCAGCTCGGGCTGAGAACTGCGTTTCACGATACTTTCATGGTTCTTTGCAAGGACCTCAGCAACGCCTGAGCCTACTACGCCATAGCCCATTATTGCTATATACATATTAAAACACTCCCTAAAAATTACCATAACCCGCGGCAAATTATATTTTCCCGCTTACAATGGATTTCATTTTAGCACACTATTCCCTATAAATACAATAGTATTTTAAAATTATTTAATATTTTTGCTTTAAAATTTTTTATTTACTTTACAAATTACCGAAAAAGTGGTATTCTATTTGATAATTATAATAGGGAATTGTTCCTTTATTTATCTATGGATTCTTATTCCAAAGGCGGAAAGGAGCCTTTATATGACTATTGACAAAAAGCTTATAACCTATCTTGAAGCGTTGGGGAGGATAGAGCTGACCGAGGACGAACGGATCAAATGCGAAAAGGATCTGCAGGATATCCTGTCATACATAGACACCCTCAATGAGCTTGATACCGAAGGTGTAGAGCCTCTCTCCCACTCATTCCCCGTGGAAAACGTTTTTCATCCTGATGTGGTCACCAACGGTGACGACAGTGAAAATATTCTCGCAAACGCTCCCCACAAAAAAGACGGATGCTTCAAGGTCCGCAAAACCGTTGAGTGATGAAGAAAGGATGGTGCGCAATGGATATTATTTCTCTGTCTGCTTTAGAGCTTGCCGCAAAGATACACAGCGGCGAGATAACCGTCCGTCAGGCTGTCGACGCCTATTTTGACCGCATTGACGCCAAGGACAAAAAATACAACTGCTATATAACTCTCTGCAAAGAGACCGCATACGCGAGAGCCGATGATATTCAGGCAAGGATAAACAGCGGAGATATCCGCTCACCCCTTGCCGGAGTGCCAATGGCGATAAAGGACAACATCTGCACAAAGGGAATACTCACCACCTGCGGCTCCAGGATACTTGAAAACTTCAAGCCCACCTATGACGCCACGGTGATAGAAAAGCTCTGCAACGCCGACGTTATAATACTGGGCAAGGTGAATATGGACGAATTTGCCATGGGCTCCACCACGGAGACCTCCGCGGCGGGAGTGACCCGCAACCCTTGGAACACGGATCACGTTCCCGGCGGTTCCTCCGGCGGTTCCGCGGCGGCTGTGGCGGCTTTGGAAGCTCCAGCGGCTTTAGGCTCGGACACCGGCGGTTCCATCCGTCAGCCCAGCTCCTTCTGCGGCGTGACCGGACTTAAGCCCACCTACGGCTCCGTTTCCAGAAGAGGCCTTGTCGCATTCGCCTCATCCCTTGACCAGATCGGTCCCATAGCCCATGACGCCGCGGACTGCGCCGCAATATTTGAGATCATTTCCGGCAGGGACAGCGGCGACAGCACCTCCATGGATTTTGTAAAATTCGACTTTAAAAAGGCTTTGAACACTGATATAAAGGGCAAAAAGATCGGCATTCCGGAGGACTTCTTCGGGGAGGGTCTCAATCCCGATGTCAAAGCAAGGGTCATGGAGGCCGTAGAAACACTCAAAGGTATGGGCGCAGAGGTTGAAAGCTTCCCCCTGCCCATCGCGAAATACGCCATACCCACCTACTACATAATCGCCTGCGCGGAGGCCTGCTCCAATCTTTCCCGTTACGACGGTATAAAGTACGGCTACTCCTCCCCCCATTCGTCGAATATAATTGATACCTATATAAAGAGCCGCAGCGAAGGCTTCGGCATGGAGGTCAAGCGCCGCATAATGCTGGGCAATTTCGTTCTCAGCTCCGGCTACTACGACGCCTACTACAAAAAGGCTCTTCAGGCAAAAAGACTTATTCAGAAATCCTTCCTTGAGGCGTTTGAAAAGTACGACATCATTTTGGGACCCGTCTATCCCACCACCGCTCCCAAATGCGGCGAAAGCCTCTCCGACCCCCTTAAGATGTATCTGGGCGATATTTATACAGTTATGATAAACATAGCCGGTCTGCCGGCGATATCCGTACCCTGCGGATTTGACAGCGGGATGCTCCCCGTTGGCTTACAGCTTATCGGCAAGCCCTTCAGCGAGGGTCTGCTCTTAGGCGCGGGACACGCATACCAGCAGGCAACGGATTTCCATAAAAGAACTCCCGGAGGTGCCGTATGATAAAGTATGAAACCGTAATAGGTCTGGAGGTTCACACCGAGCTCTCCACAAAATCAAAAATCTTCTGCGGCTGTTCCACCGAATTCGGCGGCGCACCCAACACCCACGTCTGCGAGATCTGCTCCGGCATGCCCGGCACCCTGCCTGTCATGAACGAGGCTGTGGTGAATTACGCCATAAAGGCGGGGCTTGCCCTCAACTGCAATATAACCAAGTACAACAAATTTGACCGCAAAAATTATTTTTACCCCGATCTGCCCAAGGCTTATCAGATATCCCAGCTCTATATGCCCATATGCACCTGGGGATATATTGAGATCAAGGATGCCGACGGCAATCCGAAAAAGGTCAAAATAAGAGAGATACATATGGAAGAAGACGCGGGAAAGCTTATCCACGACCCTGTGGAAAATGTGACCCTTGTTGACTACAACCGCTGCGGCGTTCCCCTGCTTGAGATAGTCAGCGAGCCGGATATGCGCAGCGCGGAAGAGGTAATAGACTATCTCGAAAAGCTCAAATCCATTCTTCAGTATGTGGAAGTGTCCGACTGCAAGATGCAGGAGGGCTCCCTCCGCGCGGACGTTAACATTTCCGTGCGTCCCGTGGGTTCCGAGGAATTCGGCACAAGGACGGAAATGAAGAACATAAACTCCTTCAAGGCCATCGCAAGAGCTATTGAAAACGAAACTCACCGTCAGATAGAGCTTCTCCACGAAGGCAAAGAGGTGGTACAGGAGACTCGTCACTGGGACGATACCGTGGGTCACAGCCGTTCCATGCGCTCAAAGGAGGACGCTCAGGACTACAAATATTTCCCGGAGCCGGACATCCCTCCCATAGAGATAACCGACGAGCAGATCGAAAATATCAGGAAGTCTCTGCCGGAGCTGCCCGAGGCAAAGAAGGCGCGCTACATAAACGAGCTTGGACTGCCGGAATATGACACGGGCATAATCACCGGTTCCGTGCATCTGGTCAGGCTCTTTGAGCACACCTGCGCCCTCACCGGCAATCCCAAGGAGACCGCCAACTGGATCATGGTAGAGCTGTTGAAGCTCCTCAACGACACCCAGACCCTGCCGGAAAACATGAACTTCAACATAGATTCCCTTGCCGCCGTTATCAACATGGTCAGCGAGAATAAGATCAACAGAGGCACAGCTAAAAAAGTATTTGCCGAGGTCTTTGAAAACAACGTTGATCCGGTAAAATATGTCGAGGAAAACAATCTGGGCATGATGACGGACAATTCCGCCATCAGAGCCGCCATCGAGCAGGTGGTTGCGGCAAACGAAAAATCCGTCAACGAGTACAAAAACGGCAAAACTCAGGCTTTGCAGTACCTCATCGGTCAAAGTATGAGGGTGCTCAAGGGCAAGGCTCCCGCTCAGGAGGTCACCGCCATACTCAAGGAAATTTTAGGCTGATTCTATTGTATAGACTGCATTTTCAGCGCCAAAAATAAAAGCATGGATCATTCCCTGCTTTACTGATTTTGAAGAGGTGCTGTATCATGTCTTGCAGTCGTGTAAAAATAACCGGAAAACAAATGCTCATCGGGGACGGCGTCCGCGCCGCAATACTTATGTGCGTGACTTTTGCCCTTGCCGCCGTGCTGGGGCTTATCACGGCGGGGATCAATTTTATCATCGGTTCACAGTCCGTGACCGGCCGACTGTCCTCTGTTTATGAAGGTCTGCCGGATATCGTCAGGATAGCCGCCTGCGTCTTATTGCTTGCGGCGACAGCGCTGATCATATTTCCCTTTAAGGTGGGCAGAAGCGCCTGGTTTCTGAGCCCGGCGCTGGGGATAAGGCGGCGCTATTCCAGAATAATGTACTGGTTTAAGCCCTCAAAGGCTCTGCGGAGCACGCTGTATGTAACGGCGCTGGGGCTGATAAAAGCCTTTTGGGCTGTCATATTCCTTTCCCCCGGGCTTTTCCTCTTCGGCGGGACGGTCTATTCCGCGGTGACGGACAATTACGAATTAAATCTGCTTATCGCGGTGTGCGGCGGGAGCTTTTTACTGCTCCTTGTGGGCGTGGGCTTTTTCTCGGTCATGGTACAGCGCTATTTCCTGGTGATACCCATACTTGTAAACGACCCGCAGATAAGCTTTGCCAAAGCCGTCAAGCTCAGCGGCAAACTTATGGACGGCAGTTGTATAAGGACGGCAAGGATGAAATGGAGCTTTTTCCTGTGGTTCGTTTCATGCCTGCTCATCCTCCCGGCGATATACGTTATCCCATACTACAGGCAGACCTGCGCCTGCTGTCAGGCTGACCTTATGCCCGGCGCGGCGGCGCGCAAAGCCCTGAACGCAATAAAATGACACGGAGGCGATAAATATAAAAACCGTCGGTTTATATATTCACATCCCCTTTTGCGCCTCAAAATGTCCCTACTGCGATTTTTACTCACTCCGGGGTACGGAAACGGATTTTGATATGTACGCTCAGGCCTGCGGCGACAGGATATCCCGTGAGCTTTCCGTGCGCGGGCTTAAGCTCGACACTATCTATTTCGGCGGCGGCACCCCTTCGGTGATAGGCGCTAAAAGGCTTGTAAAAATCCTCAATTCCGCAAAAGACCATATGACAGATAACTGCGAAGTGACCGCGGAATGCAACCCATCAAGCGTGGACCCTGAATTTTTCAAAGAGCTGTTTTCCGCCGGCTTTAACCGCATATCCATGGGTATGCAGTCCGCTGTGGACGGAGAAAGACGGGCTCTGGGTCGCCTTGCGGACTCAAAGAAAGTGACGGCCGCCGTGGAATACGCCGTCCGTGCGGGCTTTGACAATATCTCCCTTGACCTGATGCTTGGCGTACCCGGTCAAACCGCGGAAAGCCTTGACCGTTCGGTGGATTTTTGCCTGTCATCCGGGGTAAAGCACATAAGCATGTACATATTGAAGATTGAGGAAGGCACACAGTTTTATAAACGAAAGGACGCCCTTGATCTGCCCGACGAGGACGCTCAGTGCGATTTATACATGAGGGCGTTTGAACGGCTGGACGGTCACGGATTCAGGCAGTATGAGATATCCAACGCCGCTCTGCCCGGTTTTGAAAGCCGTCACAATCTGAAATACTGGAACGACGAGGAATACCTGGGCATAGGTCCCGCGGCACATTCGTTTCTGGAGGGCAAACGCTTTTTCTTTCCCAGGGACACGGAATATTTCATAAACTCCGGCGCGCCCGTTGACGACGGAGAGGGAGGCGGCTTTGACGAGTACGTCATGCTCCGTCTGCGCCTGTCCGAGGGGCTCACCGAGATCGGGGTGCGGGAGCGTTTCGGGGTTCCCATACCGCAAAGAATGCGGGACAGCGCCGCAAGATTTCAGGCAGGGGGGCTCACGGTCGTTGACGGCGATGGCATCCGCCTTACCCGAAAGGGGTTCCTGCTCTCCAACACGATAATCGGAGAACTGCTGGAAAATTAAAAATGTTTTACGCCGTTCTGTCTTTGAACAGAGCGGCGTTGTTTGTAAAATTTCCTATAATTTTTATCGTTATAAACTCACTGAGAGATATCCGGAAATGTAGGGAACGCGGTCCCCGCGTTCCATCTCAACAGGTGCGGACTTTCGGCATCGGGTCGCCGGAGGTCATCTCAACCAAAAATAAGCCGGGGAGCTGAAAAACTCCTCGGCTTTGATCATTATTCTTTGATCCGCAGATCAGTCTTTCTTGAGCAGGTCTCTGATCTCGGTGAGCATGAGCAGCTCGTCGGAGGGCTTGGGCTCCTCTGCGGGCTTCTCCTCTTCCTCTTCTTCCTTCTTGCGTCTGAAGGAATTGATTCCCTTTACAACAAGGAATATTACCAGAGCAATTACAAGGAAGTTGATTACTGCCTGTATAAAATTGCCGTAACATAACGCAACTTCTTCTGCTTCACCTTCAGCGGCTTTGATAACCCATTTAAGGTCGCTGAAATTCACCTTGCCGACAACAATGCTTATCAGCGGCATAACAAGATCGTTTACAACGGAATTAACGATAGCCGTAAATGCGGCGCCTATGATCATGCCTACTGCCAGATCCATAACGTTGCCCTTGGAAATGAACTCCTTGAACTCTTTGACTATGCCTTTTTTCTCTTTATTTGCCATAAAAACAACTCCTTCATTTTTCTTTTGCCGTGATACGGTTATATATTAACACAAAACAACAAGAATTTCAACAAAAAATCCCGACCGTATTTAAAACGCAGACGCGCATAAATCTGATCGGGACGGGATTGTGGTTTTTCGGGGTGCTTCACCCCACGCTATTGCTTAAATTTTTCTTACATTGAAGCGCTGAACGCATAAAGCTCAAAAAGCTTTCCCAGTTTTCTCAAGGTGAAGTGCTTTTCACTGCGAAGCTCCGCGATGAGCTCCTTCTCAATAGCGTATTTTTCCATATTGTAATCAAAGCCAAACATATTTTATTCCTCCGTTTCGTCGCTTTGTGATTCTTATTATAGTCAATTTTTTAAAAAAGTCAAGGCATTTTCTACAAATAATTTGCTTTGTCTTTGTGCATTATGACGAATATTCGATTTTGCAATTATTTGCTCGTCTTGTATGATATAAACAAATATGACGAATCTATTTTGTGCATATTGCTGTAACAGTTTTATTTTTATCGCCATTGTTTACAAATAAAAAACTGAGGTTACCGTCGGTTACAAAAAAGTTTGTGTAACTTTTTTTAAAATTTTTGCCCCTTATGTTATTAGTACACAAAAATGTATTGGTATCATTGTATAAAAAGTCATTTGATTTAACTTTATTATATTTGGTATAATTTAAGGTACAATCGAAACAGTAAATTAGACGGAAAGAAGGTTCTTTGAATGTCTCGTTTAGCAAAGAAGATCACAAGTATCGTTCTGGTTCTGGCTCTGGTACTGTCCGTTGCGGTGACAGCTATAGCCTCCGGAACAAACACGGCGGATAAAATTTATTACGCCAACTCTCTGGAAGACGCCCTTGACGTAGTCGGCGGCGAAACTTCCTACCCTGTGTGTGACGGCAACTGCGGCGTATCTCCCCTGATAATAGTGCCCGGCATCATGCAGTCTCAGGTATACATTCAGGATGAGAACGGCAACGACATCCTCACCTCTGACGGGTTCCCCATCACGGAAGGTATGGATCTGACCTTTATGCTTGACACTGTCAAGTTCAAGAAGGATCTCCCCAAACTCATCCTCCCTCTTATCAAGTCCCTTCTCACAAGGAACAAGGATTATTTCATTGATAAGCTTGTGGAAATATTTGATGAAAATCTGCAGGATCACTATTTCAATCCCGACGGCACAAGGTGCAGAAACGTTGCGGTTGACGAATACTGGTACTCCCTTGAGGAGTGCAAGAAGCACCCCGATAAGTCCTATAATTACGCAAAGGGCTACGACAAGGACGAAAACGGCAATCCTCTGCCCACCACAAGATACAAGACCCAGTATGACTTTATAGTCAGACAGGTGGACATTAGAAATTTCTGTGAGAAATACGGCTATGACCACACCTACTACTATGCCTACAGCTCCTTCGGCGACACCTTCTCCATAGCAGAAAGGTTCAACGAGTATGTTCAGATGGTCAAGGAGCAGACCGGTCACGACAAGGTAAGCATAGTGTTCATAAGCCTTGGCGGTACCATCGCAAACGTCTATCTTTCACAGTACTGCAACCCCGCGGATATCGACAGAATAGTCTTTGCCGCCGCCGCTGTCAACGGTTCTTCCCTGCTCAGCGACATAATGTCCGCCAACTTTAACTTCAAAAACAATGAAGTTCTCTATTCCGGCGTTGTAACAAACCTTCTTTATATCTCAAATGAAGAGGGTCTGATGTGGGCAGGTTATCTTGCGAACATCCTGCTGAGGATCATCCCCAACAAGGTGTTTTCCGACTGGGTCAACACCGCCCTTGAACGTCTGTGCAACGAGGTATTGCTGAACATTACAAAGAACTGTCCGTCAATGTGGGCTACCATACCGGCGGAAAAATATCCTGCCATTTCCGAAAAGCTCATATCCGATGAGGCGCACAAAGAATTGAAGGCAAAGGCCGACGCATATTACAATATCCAGAAGAACGCCAAGCAGACAATCCGCAGACTCCGCGATGAAGGCATGGAGATCTTCGTAGTCTGCGGATACAACCTGGGTCTGCCTGCGGTCCTGGGCTCATACGGCTTAAGCTCAGACAATATCATCGAGGCCTCCTCGACTTCCATCGGCGCCACCTTCGCGCCCTGCGACGAGACCCTGCCCGATGATTACATTCCCGCCATTGACGAGAGCTACATCTCCCCTCACAAGGACGTTGACGCAGGTACGGCGGCTCTGCCGGACAGCACCTGGTTCGTAAGGAATCAGAGCCACAACAGGCTGCAGGCTTCCATCAACGACATCGTTACAATGTGCATCGAGATAGCCGTTGACCACAACATCAAGGACGCCCGTGAAAACAACGGCGGTTATGCCCAGTTCAACAACTACAGGAACCTTCGCCTGATCGAAAGATTCCTCGGTCAGTATGCGGCAAGCGGAGAAGAGCGCCTTGCCGCCGCCAATCCCACGCCGGAGCAGGTCGAAAGGCTCAACAAAGCCATTGAAACGTCAAAGGCTCTGCTTGCTAAGAAGGAATGGGACTACGACGAGGCTTGGGAAGTAGAAAAAGAGCTCTATACAATAATGTACGAGCTCCGTTTTATAGACAATATGGCTGATTATCAGCCGCCTGAGGTAAGATACGCCGTTATCCCCGCCGCCACAGAAGGTTCAAAGTGGCTCAGCGACTTCGTTTATAAATACCACGGTGCTAAAGACTTTTACGGCAATCCGAAAACAGACGAATAAATTCATTTTCAAAATGACTGAACGGATATTCCGATACATCTAAATCAATGACCATGCGGGGCGGTGCTTCAAAGAGCGCCGCTCCGTTTAATCTTATGAACTCATGGTAAAGCATACAGTCGTCCACCGACTTGACCTGCTCCTTTTCCTCCGGTGTCAGGTCACCTATGCCGAACTTTTCAAATATCAGATCCTGGAGCCTTTCCTCAAAAACGCAGTAGTCCTTAAGCTGCCTTTTCACCGGTCTTGTTATGTCGCTCATATACGCCTCGGAGGCATCGTGGAGCAGGCAAGCTAACTGCACCCTTGCGGAATATCCTCTGAGCTTCGCCTCAAGACAGCAGTTGACGCTGTGCTGGGCTATTGAGTAAAAGCTTTTGAAGTGTCCGTTCGCCCTGCAGAGATAAGAAAGAGCGTGGGCTATATCCTCGATCAGAATATCAGACAATTTCGGCTCTGTGGGATTGAACTCCACGCCGTTTATTGTAGAAATATTATTGCTGTTACGCATTGGGAGCCGCCTCTTTTCTCATATAGACCTCACAGAAGCCCGTGGAGTCGGTGAGCACATAATCATCGCCCATGTACTCATAGAAAAGCTCCGGCTCGTATCTGGTATCCACAAGGGCGTAGGTGCATTTCATGGTGTTGGGACCGTTATAGTTGGGGAAAATATAAACGTTTTCGTAATTGTAAAGATGTGATGCGATAAAGGTATTTGAGAGTATATCCGCGTCCTTCGGTATTTTTTCCAGCATCTCATCCACCTGTCTGCAGGTTTTGATATCCAGACCGTAGGACTTGTAATAACCCGCAGCACGCGCCGGTGTTACCGACATTGTGAGTACCGTCGCCGCCGTGACGCAGCAGGCGAGTACCGTTCTCTTCGTCTCCGGCTTGAACTCCGCGACGGTAAGCGCAGCCGCCGCAATTATAAGCGCTCCGGAACCGTAGGTATACTGGAACTCAAAGTTGTACTGGTAAACGTAGTTGGGCATTAAGTTTATAACAAGCATGGGCACAAGCAGTACAAGGGTGCTTATTTTTTTGTTCAAAAACGGGGTGAACATAACAGGCAGCAGCATCCAAAGAACGAATTTCAGCTTTTCCTCAACAAATACCTGACCGATAAGATAACCCATATTGCCCACACAGGTCTTTATCACCTGAGCAAAGCCTTTTTCGTCCGAGCCCGGCGCCCAGTAGTTTTCCAGCCTTGTGGTCATTACACCGTTTCCTAAAATGTCCACCACCTTGACAGCTACCAGGAAATAGACGAACGCCATTACGAACAGCAGTACGCCCTTGAGCTTATCCTTCTGCGCAAGGATGATATAGAGGGCTATTGCAAAAACATAGATCGCCGCGTCCTCCTTGACGGAAAGGGTCAGCAGGGAAAAAATGAACAGTCCTGCGGTTTTGCCCCTGAGCATAAAATATACTGTCCACAAGATCATGACCGACAGGAATTTGTTTTCGTGGAAGTCGCAGAAACAGCCTACGGACATGGACGGCATAAGCAGATATATCAATGAAAACGCAAGGGTGCATTTGGGGGAATATCCGATATGATCCGTTATTTTATACACCGCAAAAACTCCCGACGCCACAGCGACAGCCTGAATGACCAGGATAGTTTCCGGGTGAGGATATATCATATAAAAGGGCAGCACAAGATAAAATATCGGTGAAAAATGCACGCCGAAATGGGACAGCACCTTGTTGCGCTCCACCGTTGTCAACGGCAGACCTGTGTGACGCATATTTTCAAACATCTGGGCAAATATCCCGAAATCAAATGAGGGCGCGCCGTATATCTTATAACGTATAGCCGAGGCCGAGGCCATCGTTACGGAAAAGACGGCAAAGAAAAATACCGTCAGCCAAAAGCTTACTCTCTTTGAAAATTTCAGCCTACCTATACCCAGCTTATCCCCGTCAAGCGCCCATCTTATTATCAGACAGTCGATAAATATCACACCCAGATCAAAGAACAGCTGTTTGGTATAGATCGTAACGAGCATGATCGAAAACACCAACGCCGACGCAACAAGGAAGATCGGTATGACAGACTTTTTCCCCGTTGCAAAACACAGCACAGCAAGATAAACAAGACTCGCCGCAAACACCGCAATGAATACGGGAAGATTTATAAACTTTATGGATTCCGCATCGGCAAAGATCTTGTTGAAATCAAACAAACCGAAAATAGATGCAATTATAAAGGCCGTCACCACAGCCGCAACAACGTAGCCGGACTGCTTGAAGATATCGACAAATTCAGCCGCTTTCTTTCTTAATTTATCCAATACGGGTTCCTCCTTTTGGGAATACAAAAAAGTTTTTCGTTAATATTTGCTGTTCACGGATTTCGGGACCGTTCTGAACATTATATCCGCAGCCTTTCGGCATAAATGTATCCATGCCCTGGGTTGACATATCTGCACGGCAGTTGATCGTGTGGTGCTATTTAATAGGAGGCTACGCAAATCCGGTAGCCTCCTGTGCTGTAAAAATATGCCGTTCCTTGTTTGTTCAGGAATTTACTTTGTTATTAAGCAGCGCGATAGCAGCCTGAAGCTGCTCATCCTCCTCGGCGCTTGCTATCTCCGATCTTGCCCTTGAAAGCTTGACCTCATGGTCAGGAACAAGTCCGCCTGCGTAAGTCTCGGTGCGGTAGGGCTTTATTTTCGCCACGGTGAGTACCACCGCGCTGCCGTCGTCAAGCTCAAAGACCTTTTGGTATGTATCGTTTCCCTTGGTTTTTTCACCAACGAGCTCCGCCATCTCAAAATCTCTCAGGTCACAGGCGAAAAGTTCGGCGCCGCCTGAAGTCTCACCGTCAACAAGCACTACCATGGGCAGGGTCACGCTCTCCGTATCAGAGGTGGCAATGACCTCTTTTACACTGCCCTTTGCCTCGGAGAACACCGCCGTTGCCAGCGCGCCGTTTTCTATACTTGCCACCGGCACTATAACATCCAGAACATCACAGGCGCACTCAATTGTGCCGTCCTTCGTGCCCCTGACGTCAAGTACAAGGGATGTTGCTCCCTCTTCGGCAAGCTCGTTGATCGTATTCTTCAGCTGAGTCGCAGTATTTTTGTAAAAGGCGGAGATCCTGATGTATCCCACAGAGCCTATCGGCTCACCGTAGATCGACTGTGAGCTGTATCCTATCATAACGTTGGCGGTCTTCTTTGTACTTTCATGCAGATAGGTAAGCTTTACCGTGGTAAGCTTCTGCCCGGAAAGGACACCTGAAAGCCTCTCATATGTAAGCTCTGTAACATCCTCATCGTTGATGGCGATGATGTAGTCATCCTTCTGCAGACCGCTTGAATCCGCCGCCGAGCCCTTATAGACATCCATAACGTGCATATAGCCGTTTTCTCTGTCAAGCTCTGCGGAAATACCTATACCGGAGGTCTTTCCGGACATTCTTGTGTTGTAATCGGAATAATCCCTTGCGGTAAGATAAAAGCTAAACTCGTCACCCAATCCCTCCACATAGCCCGCCGCTGTCTTTGCGTTGACGGATTCGGGAGAAATGGAGCCGTAATACTCAACAGCCACCGTGTCCACAAGCTCCGATATTATTTTGTTGGTGTCCGTTCGTCCGGACAGATTTGAAACAAGCTTGTTGTACGTGTGCTGAGCCACCGACATAGTCACGGCAAATGTAATTGTTATACACGCCACAGCTATGGAGATCGCCAGCCCCAGGGAAATTTTTTTGTTCATTAAGGATTATCCTCTGTAGATATTATTTGTACGGATCGGAAATATAGTTGGCGGGGTTAAGCGTTTTTAACTCGCCGTTTTCTTTAACACAAACCATAAAATGCAGATGGGGTCCGGTAGAATCTCCCGTACTGCCGATAAGCGCGATGCGCATGCCCTTGTCCACGAACTGACCCTTTTTGACCAGGACCTTCTGACAATGGTAATACTTTGTGAAAACACCGCTGCCGTGATCTATGACTATGTAGTTTCCGCAGGAATTATTGTACCCTGTCTCGAAAACAGAGCCGTTCTGAGCCGCAACTATATCCTTGCCTAAAGCTTTTGAAACGGTGATGTCCATGCCTTTGTGGAACTTTTTCACACCGTTCATGGTGCGAGAACCGTAGGGAGACGAAATATAACAGCCTTGGTAAGGTACGGGCCACTGCATATTTTTAAGGGGATTTTTTACATATTTGCCGCTGGCCTTGATCTCCTCACCGTCTGAGTTGTCGTCCTCGACCTTATCCCCTGCGTTTGAGCCTCGCGCAATGATCAGCTTGTCCATTTCCGCTTCAACGCGCTGCCGCTCCGCTTCCTTGTCTGCTATGATTTTCTTGTACTCTTCGCTTTCCTTGTCCATCTGATCGATGAGCTTGTTGGACTCAGCGCGTTTTTCGGAGACTTCTGACAGCTTGCTGTCAAGCAGTTCTTCGCTGGACTTCTCGTCCGCCTTCCTCGCGGAAAGAGATTTCTTCTCGCTTGAAAGCTCGATCCTCTTGTCGTTGAGTTCATTTTTGGCTTTGACGCAGCTGGCGTTCAGATCGTTAAGTTGAGCTATCTTATCCTCAAGCCCATTGATTACCTCCATGTCGTAGTCCGCGATACGCTTTATCATTTCCGCGTTGTCAAATAAAGCGCTGAAATCCTTGGATGACAAAAGTATCTGCAGATTTGAAGTATTGCCCGACATGTAATAAGCCCTGAGTCTCTTCTTAAGCGTATCGTAACGGCTGTTTATATCGTTCTGTGTAACCGCTATATCGTAGTTTATCTTGTTTATCTCTTTGTCAAGCTCTCCAATATCATTGTCAAGCTTATTTATGTTGCTTGTTATCTTGTTTATGGAGCCGTCAAGTACGGAAATTTTCTCGTTAAGAAGGCTTATCTGGCTGTTAAGATCTGCAATTTCAGAATTGAGTTTATTGCGCCTGACCTCCTCCTCCGACTTGGAGCTCTCTACCTTATCAAGCTTTTTCTCGTTCTGTTTTATCTGTTTTTCAAGCTTGTCATATTTGTTCTGAAGATCCTTTAACGCTTTGTCATCTGCGGTAGACAGGGTAGTAGTCTCCGCCGTGGTCTCCGTTTTTGAAGACGTTTCCTCTTTTTCGGTGGTCTCCGCCGCAAGCAAGTAGGGTGTAAGCATTGCAAGACACAGAACAAGTGATACAACCGTGCGTGAAAAACGGTTAAATTTGTTCTTCGATAACATCATAACTCTGCTCCTTTAAATATCTGCCTACAGATATACCGCTGCCCAGTCCGCCGATGATTATGCCGCCCGCAAGGAATGTTGCCAGCATATTCCATGCAAAGCTGAAAAATTCAACAGGCTGGAATAATTCATCAAGATCGAGCTTTACCAAAAAACTGCACAACATCGAATAAGATCCCCAGACTACCAGAAATCCCAGTACGCCCGCGATCAGACCTATCACCATACCCTCTATCATAAAGGGCCAGCGAATGAAGCTGCGGGTGGCGCCCACGCTCTTCATTATGCTGATCTCGAGCCGTCTGCTGAAGATCGTTATCCTTATGGTATTTGAAATAATGAAAATAGACATAAGTAAAAACGCCGCGATCAAAACTATACTGGTATAGTATACCATGATGCGAATAGAATGTATCTTTTCCGCTACGATCTTGTCTGCGTTTACTTTCTGAACGTTGTCAAGTTTTTTAATCTGATCCAACGTGTCATCGAATTTTTCAAGAGCATCAACGGTTATTATGTATTTGTAAGGGAAGATACTCTCGTCAATTCCCTCCCACAGCGCATCTGAACCTTCCACTTTTTTGCGCGTCTGCTCCAGAGCCTCTTCCGGTGTGACCAGGACTACGGACTTAACATTATCAAGAGAATTTAAATCATTGCCAAGCTTGTCTATCTGTTCCTGTTCAGCTTCGTCGGCAACAAAAACCTCCATGACGTTCTTATCCTCTATACTGTCCGCAATGACGTTCACATTGGTAAGTGTGGAAAACGCCAGACCGACTATTATCATGCAAAACATAAGTACGGATACAGACGCTATGCTCATAAGCCTGTTGACCCTCACGTTGCGAAGGCCTTCCTTTGTGAGGTACGATAAACTTGCGCCTTTCATTGGCTGTCACCGTCCTCTGCTTTTATTTCCGCTTTTTCAGGATCTGCGGGTCCAGAAGCCTGTACATCCTCTTGACCCGAAAGGTCTTCAGCCCCGGAAGCAGCTTCCGGCTCTGTAAAGAACTCCGGCTTCGGTTCTGTAACTGCGTCAAGCGGCGGATCCTCCGCAACATCATGATTTGCCGGCGGCTGCGCGGCTTCCTGATCTGAAAAATCTTCGGGTTCCGGAGCGGATTCCGATCCTTTTGGTATCTCTTCCTTTACCGGCACCTTTCCTGCGGTTCTTCCGTGTTTTCTGCCGCTCTTTTTGTCTATCTTACCGTCGGCAACAACGGAGCCGTTTTTGAGTATTATCACCCTGTGATTGAATTTACGAACCAGATCGTGGGCATGGGTGACCATGATAACGGTAGTACCCGTTTCATTGAGCTTTGTGAGAAGCTCAACTATCTCATATGACATCTGCGGATCCACGTTGCCCGTAGGCTCGTCCGCAATTATGATATCGGCATTGTTTGCCAAAGCGCGGGCAAGAGCAACGCGCTGCTGCTCGCCGCCCGAAAGCTCGTTGGGCATACTGTGCGCCTTATGTTTTAATCCAACCATGTTGATGACCTGGGGAACACGGTTGCGTATGACTTTTTCTTTGGTATTTATAACACGCATAGCGAAGGCAACGTTGTCATATACCGACATTGTAGGTATAAGACGGAAATCCTGGAAAACAATACCCATCGTGCGTCTGTAATACGGGATCTGCCTGCGTGAAAGCTCCCCTAAATTGTAATCCTTAACGATTATGGTTCCCTTAGTGGGGGTCTCCTCACGCATGAGAAGTTTAAGAAACGTGCTCTTACCCGCGCCTGAAGCACCGACAATAAAGACAAATTCGCCTTTATTTATCTTGATGTTGACGTCGTGAAGAGCATGGGTTCCGTTATCATAAACTTTTGTAACATTTCTTAACTCAACCAATTTTACCAGTCCTTTGTTAAAGTACCGCCTTTAAAAATCCCTGTCGAGTCTCTTAATATTTTATCGGACGAGCGTCGAGGTATTTCTTGACCATCAAGGCTACTTTGAAAACTATGGCGTCGTCAAACTCACGCAGATCAAGACCGGTGATCTTCTTGATTTTTTCAAGTCTGTACACCAGCGTGTTTCTGTGAACGAACAGCTTCCTTGAAGTTTCGGAAACGTTCAGGTTGTTTTCAAAGAATTTCTGAATGGTGAAAAGAGTTTCGCTGTCAAGGGTGTCTATTGACCCGCGTTTGAACACCTCGCGCAGGAACATATCGCACAAGGTCGTGGGCAGCTGATAGATCAGACGGGCGATACCGAGATTGTCATAGCTGACGATGTTCTTCTCCGTATCGAACACCTTGCCGACCTCAAGAGCTACCTGAGCCTCTTTGAATGATGAGGCGAGATCCTGGATGCCTGTAACGATAGTGCCGATGCCTACAAGAGGCTGGGAATACATATCGTTGCTGACGGAATCCGCGATAGACCTTGCAAGTTTTTCGAGGTCCGTAGGATCGATATCGGGGCGGACCTCCTTTATCAGAGCAATATCTGACTCATTGACATTGATGACAAAGTCCTTCGTTTTGTCCGGGAAAAGGTTCTGAACGGCGTCGTATACCGATGCGTCGTTGATCTGCTCCACACGGATAAGCAGTACCACTCTGGAGACCTCGCTGTTGAAGCGAAGCTCCCTGGCTTTGAGGTAAACATCTCCCGGCAAAATATTGTCAAGGATAACGTTCTTTATGAAATTACCCTTGTCATACCGTTCATCGTGGAATTGTTCAATGCTGTTGAGGGAAACACAGCAGATCTGAGCATATTTTGAAGCCGGCTCATCGGTGCCGTCCACAAATACCGCATACTCGGCGCTGCTGTGGGTGCCGAAGGAACAGAACGTGTAACCGTTTGTGCAAATAGGTTCATTCTGTGAAAAAATGGGTTCCACAGAGAAGGACAAGACCTCCCCTATTCTGCCAAGCTCACTGCAAGAAATAATCGTGCCGCTTTCGTCAATAACACCCAGCGTGCGGCCGACTGCCTCACGCATTTGATGAATTATTCCTTGGAAAAGTCTGTTTGACATAGTAGATGCTCCTAACTTAACATAATGGGAATTTCACGATACGATATGATACAATCGGAACATTTATACAAATCGCCGATTATAACATATACATTTTACACAATCTTTTGACATTTTGCAATAGCTAATGCTATAAAAAAGTAAAAAATTTATATTTTATTTGCTGATTTTTAATAATTTTCGCCTTTTTATTCCTAAACAGAATTTTAATTCTGCATTTTCTTTTGTATATTTTGCTATTTTTTCTGTCAGCGGGAATATTTGTCAGGAAAGATTTTCTTTAAAATTTGTAAATGTTTAATAAACTGAAAATATGCCGATTGTGCAATACGATAAAAATGCGGACACGGTCAAATACATATTGCTTTTTTAATAAATCTGATGTAGAATGAGTATGAACCTAATTTATAGGCACAAATATCAAAATAAGGAGTAATTTCAAATGAAAAAGTTTTTAGCAGTTCTTTTGGCATCGCTCATGGCTCTGTCCTGCTTCGGCGTAAGCGCCTTCGCGACAGATTACTTTGTTGAGTACGGTGTCGACATTAAAGATCCTCCTACGGAGGGCGTTGTCAATCCGGAGACCAATCAGCCCTGGCACACCCAGACGGCTACTGTGAAACCCGGCGATACAGTCTCTTTCTACGCATCCAATCCCCCCACGCTCAAGAAGATCACAAACACCACCATTTATTACAAACCCGGTGTAATTGGCGATACAGTAAACAACGTCACTTACGATGCGCACAGCGCTGTTTATTATGATCCCACTCCCATTGATGAAGGCGGTTCAGGCGTTGCTGTAGTTTTCCGTGACAAGGTCTCCGGCAAGAATCAGTTTTCTATTAAAGGCATCGGAGACACAGCTAACTTTGCCGACATAACCTATCAGGACGGCACACCCGGCGAGACACAATCCGATGTTGCTATTGATTACGTTGTTGATCATGGTGTTTTCGACTGCTGGGAGATCTCCATCTCCGGCACAGGCGCCACAAAGCGTACAGTCGAGCTTGTCGCAAAATGGAAAGAGGATCCCAGCAATCCCTTCCCGGTCCCTGTTGACAACAGAACGGCTTTCGAGAAGCTCAGGGATACCGTTATAGATTTTGTAATGCAGAAGATCGTTACTCCCTTCATGGCAAGATACGGTGAAGATATCGCTATCCTCACTCCCAATGTTATGAAGCTTGCAACAAATCTCAAAGATTGGTTCAGCGCGCTCAAGGATTACTTTGAGAGCCTCAAGCAGCCTGCGGAATAAAAATCAACTTAAAATCCTCCCGGCGGCAACCGCAACAGGTTGCCGCTTTTATTTATTATGTACAAAGAGTTTTATTGAATTTTGGATTATTTGAAATTATTTTCTTATTGAATTGCTTTATGACTTATGATAAAATAATAAAAGTAACGTAGATTATTATCTGTATTTTTTTGTAATTAACGAACGGAGGTTTTATTTATGAAGCATAACGGTTCTTCATCCAAGCGCATAGTTTCCTTTATGCTCACACTCGTAATGCTGTTCTCACTTGTTTCCATGGGCCTTTTCCAGATCACTGCAGCAGACGAGATATGCAGTATAGAAATAAGCAACACCGGCGGCGGTCGTTTTACATTTTCTTACGTAGACGCTACCGGAGTCACAAAAACCGGCACATATCAGACAAGAACGCTGAAGGTCCCCGTGGGTACAGAGATCACTCTTACCCCTGTGGAAAGATATACCGAGGCAAATCCTTCATCCGCAGGCAACATAGCGCCCTTCATGTGCTGGGAAACTGACAAACATAAAATAATCACCATGAACAGGGAATATAAATTCACTGCCACCAGCTCAAGAAAGATATTTGTTGTTTTTGCAAATCATCCTGTGGGAGAGTACACCGTCCGTTATGTAAACAACGCCGGCATACTTCTTCATTCCTTCACCGTTCCCACCGGCAGCACTCCGGAAAGCTATGATCCGGTCGGTTTCCTTCAGACGTACACGGTACCGGCGCTTGACGGTTACGACTTTCTCGGCTGGGATCAGAAACCCGATGATTACAAGAATTCCACTACTTTCGTGATCGTAAGACCTAAGTATGTGCTGATCCCCACCACTTACACTCTTGACTTTACGAACACGTCGGGTGTTTCCGGTGCAAGAACGTACGACGCGTTTTCAAAGGCAGCCGCGATAGCAAACCCGACAGACTCCGAGGGCAAACCGTTCCTTTATTGGAAGGACGCCGTCACCGGTGAGATCCTCTGCTACAATACGCTGTTCCTGTTCTACATTACCCGCAACACCACCCTTACTGCGGTATACGGGGAAGAACCTGTATCCGGCGGCGTATGCGTTCGGATCGTAAACGCTGTTAAAGACATCACTAAGGGCACCATGACCTTCTACTCAGAAAGAAGCGCCACCAGCGACCTGACTGTGGTCGAAACAGGCATTCTTCTGTCTACGGCAAATCTTAATGAGAACAGCTTTCTTGTTACGACTGCCGGCGTGTTAAAAGGTATTTCAAACTCATCCGCCAATTCCGGACTGTATTCGCTGACCAAGAAGGGCGTTACTGAGGGCAATACATATTACGCCAGAGCCTATGTCGCCTACAGAGATGCAAACGGCGCTTACAACGTAGCCTACAGCGGTATTTATACCGAGACTATGTAAGTGACATGATATTTTATTGAAAACATTTTACCCGCGATCCGATAAATTTCGGATCGCGGGTATTTTTATGCCGTCTGCCATTATTCCTCCTCTGAGTCATGGGGAATGTCGTCCATCAGCCATTGTGTATCCCGCAGATCAAAAAGGAATTGCGGAACATAGGTGTCCGAGGCGGAGAAAAGCTGCTGTACATAGAGATTGTCGATGCCAAAGTCAATCGCGGCTTTTACGGCTATTTTATACTCCCTGCGGGAGAGCTTTCTGTCAATGGCCGGGAAATCCTTTGTGTGACCGTTTGGCACATATTGGCTCATCAGGCTCACCATGGTACCGTAGGGCAGATTTTCGGATATCCACCGCAGCGCCTCCACGGACTGCCTGACATTTGAAGGCAGTATGAGGTGCCGCACCATCAGACCTTTTTCCGCAAGCCCCTCGCTGTTGAGGGTGAGCATACCCACCTGACGCTGCATTTCAAGTATGGCATCCTTTGTCGCGTCGAAATAATCCGGAACGCCGGAATATTTTTTGCCTATCTCATTGTCGGAATATTTAAGATCCGTGAGATAAACGTCCACAAGACCGTCCAGCATTTTAAGCGTCTCCACAGTTTCATAACCGCTTGTATTGTATACGATGGGTATGGGTGATCTGAACGCCCTTAGTATTTCCGCAAGCTGCGCCGCGTAGTGGGTCGGTGTGACCAGATTTATGTTGTTGGCGCCCATATCCACCATATTGCGCATCACGTTGAGCAGCTCATCCGGGGTGATGTTGGTGCCGTAGTTGTTGTGGCTCAGCTCCCAGTTCTGGCAGTATACGCATTTAAGGGGACAGCCTGAAAAGAACACTGCTCCCGAACCGTTCTCCCCTGAGAGGCAGGGTTCCTCCCACTTGTGGAGCATGGCGTGACCTATTCTTATTGTATCCGTCATACCGCAGGCGCCCACGCGGAGGCTTCTGTCAACTCCGCATTTTCTCGGACAAAGTGTACATTTCATATTCTGTCTCCGTTCTAAAATATATGTTCAAGCCGTAAAAATATAAAGTAATCTGTATTAAGGAATGATGCTTTATGAACGCCCACAGTCTGTCCCCTGTCCGTGTGGCAAAGGCGCTTGACAGCAGCCTCGAGACCGGGCTTTCCTCATCACGGGCGCGCGCGCGTCTTGAAAAAGACGGGTACAACAAGCTGGACTCAAAGAAAAACAGCAATATAATTATCTGCTTTTTTAAGCAGTTCGCAAATCTTATGGTAATAATTCTGCTTATTGCCACGGTCATATCATTCGTCACCGCGGTGTACGACGGCGAGGGCAATTACGCGGAGCCGATAATAATCCTGCTTATCGTCATCCTCAACGCCATAGTGGGAGTGGTGCAGGAGAACCGGGCGGAAAGGGCGTTGGCGGAACTTCAGAAGCTTGCCTCCCCCTCAGCGACCGTGATAAGAGACGGCAAAAAGCAGAAAATACCGGCGGAGGAGCTGGTACGCGGAGATCTGATAGTGCTCAAAGCCGGGGATATGATACCCGCGGACGGCAGGCTCGTTTCCGCCGTAGGGTTCAGGACCCGGGAAAGCTCTCTGACGGGCGAATCCGCCCCCTGTGAAAAGTCGGCGGCAAAGATACTGCCGGAAAGAACTCCCCTGGCGGAGCTGGAAAATATGGTGCTTTCCTCCACAGTGGCTGTTTCCGGTCACGCCACTGCCATAGTGACACAAACCGGCATGGACACCCAGGTGGGAAAAATCGCAAAAATGCTCAACGATGAATCCGCTCCCCAAACGCCCCTGCAAAAAAGGCTTGCCGCCGCGGGACGGGTGCTGGGAATAGGCGCTGTGGCAATATGCGGAGTTATTTTCCTGCTGGGCATACTCAGAAGAAGTCCGGTCATGGAAAGCTTCATGCTGTCCGTCAGTCTTGCTGTGGCGGCAATACCGGAAGGGCTGCCCATGATAGTTACCGTAGTTCTCTCCATGGGCGTTCAGAAAATGGCGAAACGCAACGCAATCGTCAGAAACCTGACGGCGGTGGAGGCTTTAGGCAGCGCTACGGTGATATGCTCCGACAAAACCGGTACGCTGACCCAGAACATCATGAGCGTGACAAAGCTCCGTTCCGCTGAAGGGGAGCTTGCATTAAACTGCGAAAAAGCCCGAAAGCTGCTGAACCTCGCGGCTCTTTGCTGCAACTCCACGGTGACCGGCAATGGCTCCAAAAGAACAGTGACGGGAGAACCCACGGAAAACGCCATAGTCTCGGCGGCGCAGGATCACCCGGAAAGCCAACGGTCAGACGCACCTGTCAGGCGGCTTGCGGAAATACCGTTCACCTCAGAGCGTAAGCTCATGACAGTTGTCTGCCGACCGGGATCCGATCTGATACAGGTAACCAAGGGTGCACCGGACGTCCTGCTCAAGAAATGTACAAAATATGACAAAAACGGCATAGCCGTTCCTCTGACACCCGGCATATCTAATTCCGTCATGTCATGCAACAATAATCTTGCAGACGACGCCCTGCGTGTTATCGCTGTGGCGTACAGGAAGCTGTCATCCGCCGGGGATATGGCTGAAAAGGAATTGACGTTTTTGGGACTTATCGGAATGACCGACCCGCCAAGAAAAGAAGCTCTGCCCGCGGTGGAAACCTGTAAAGAGGCGGGGATAATCCCGGTGATGATAACCGGGGATCACATCGTGACGGCAAAAGCAATAGCGAAAAAACTTAAAATATCCGATGAAAACAGTACGGCGGTCACCGGCAGTGAGATCGACGGGATGTCCGACGATGAATTAAAAAGATGTACGGAGACCTGCCGGGTATTCGCCAGGGTCACCCCGGAACATAAAATGAGGATAGTCAAGGCCTTTCAGAGCAGAGGCATGACCGCCGCCATGACCGGGGACGGAGTGAACGACGCTCCAGCCTTAAAGACCGCTGATATAGGCTGCGCCATGGGTAAAAGCGGTACCGACGTGGCAAAGGGCGCGGCGGATATCATTCTCACTGACGACAACTTTGCCACCATTGTCAACGCTGTCGCCATGGGCAGAGGGATATATGACAATATAAAGAAAGTTATCCATTTCCTGCTGAGCTGCAACATCGGTGAAATACTGGTCATTCTGGTATCCACTCTGATAGGTATGCCCGCTCCCCTTTTACCGGTACAACTCCTGTGGGTGAATCTCGTCACGGATGCCCTGCCCGCCATGGCGCTGGGAGTTGAAAAGCTCGACAGCGACATTATGAGGCGCAAGCCCATTCCCCGCTCAGAGAGCCTGTTCGCCCACGGTTTGGGAGTAAATATCGTCCTTGAGGGCATATTCATGGGGGCGATAACCCTGCTGGCTTACACAGTCGGGCTGTATATTTTGGGCGGGCTTAACGTGGCAAGGACAATGGCGTTCGCCACACTGAGCCTTAGCGAGATAGTCCACGCAAACAACGTAAGATCCGAGCGTTCGTTATTCAAAATAGGATTATTCTCAAACAAAAAGATGCTGGCAGCAAATCTGATATGCACGACCATGCAGATAGCCGTCATAGCCCTGCCCGCCCTTGATCCCGTATTCGGTACGGTACTGCTCAACAGGACTCAATGGCTGGCAGTCGCCGCCCTTTCCCTGCTGCCTCTTGCCGTATTTGAAACAGAAAAGGCGGCAAAGTCAATAAAACTTCGCCGCGGCAAATCAAGATAAAGAGACAAAACTGTGTGGCTTCCCTACGGCTGTATGATCACAGTGACTGCAAATATCTTTGCAGAGCATTCTGCCATGAGGGCAGACGTTCAAAGCCGTTGTCGTCCAAAGACACTTTGGAGAGCCGCGAATTCTTCGGGCGCGCCGCCGGGGCGTTGTACTCCTCGGTGGTTATGTCGTTTATTTTGACGGATAACCCGGCAAGGTACATGATCTCACGGGCAAAATCAGCCCATGAACAGTAGCCCTCGTTGGTGGCGTGGTACACACCGTATTTTTCCGTTACGATCATATCGCAGATAAGCTTTGCAAGGTCGCCGGTGTATGTGGGGGAACCCACCTGATCACAGACCACGTTTATTTCCGGATGATTGCCGTCGGTGGCAAGCCTGTGCATGGTTTTGACAAAGTTATTGCCGTGCAGACCGAAGACCCAGGACGTGCGGACTATGAAATATTTTTTCACATTTTCAATTACCGCGTTCTCCCCCGCGAGCTTTGATTCACCGTAGATGTTCAGGGGGATTTTCGGGGCGTCCGTCTGAAGGACACGGGTACCGCTGTTGCCGAAAACGTAGTCTGTACTGATATACATAAGCTTGCAGTCAAGCTCCCGGCAGACCTTCGCAATGTTTTCGGTACCCTCAGCATTGACCTTCATGCACAGCTCCTGTTCTGTCTCCGCCTTGTCCACAGCGGTGTAAGCGGCGCAGTGAATAACGGCCTCCGGGGCGTACCCGGAAATATATTCTTTCGCCTGTTCAAAATTACATATGTCAAAGTCCGCCATATCCACGCCTTTGCAGGGAATATGACGGAGCTCAAGTTCTCTTATCACGTCGGAGCCAAGCTGACCGTTGGCACCGGTCACAAGTATCTGCATACAGTTACCTCTGATACGTAAATTTCACGTTGCTGTCTGCCAACAGCGGTGAATTCATATCCTTAACGGACAACACCGGGTCTTCAACGCCCCAGTCAACGCCTATTGCCGGATCGTTGAACCTTATGCTTCTGTCGTTCTCCGGCGAATAGTATTCATCCACCTTGTAGAAAAGCTCTACGTCCGGAGTCAGGGTCACAAAGCCGTGGAGAAACCCCTTGGGTATGAACAGCATAAGTTTATTCTGATCGTTGAGCTCCACTCCGATCCATTTCATATATGTGGGAGAGCCCTGCCTTATATCGACGGCAATATCTTTTATGGCGCCCCGGGTGCAGGTGACAAGCTTCGCCTGCGCCATGGGGTCTGTCTGACAGTGAAGACCTCTTACAGTGCCCGGCTGAGCTGAAAATGAACGGTTGTCCTGAACAAAGTCAGCATTGATCCCCAAAGCCTCCAGCTTTTTGCGGGAATAGGATTCGTAGAACCAGCCACGATTATCTCCAAACACCTGCGGCTCAATGATAAGAACACCCTCAAGCTCGGTTTCTATTGCCTTCAACAGAGAACATCTCCTTGTGATCTGTTATACATCCTCGTCCTCGATACCCCAGCGGGGTCTCTGATCTCCGGGATTTATGCCGTAGAGGATCTTGCCCTCACTGACCCGGAGCAGATGCTTGCCGTAATCCGAATTGCCGTATTTTTCCGCGGATTTTATCAAATTCTTCTTTGTTATCCAGCGCATATTGTAGGCTATTTCCTCCGGGGCGGAGATCTTTATGCCCTGAAGGCGCTCCACGGTGCGGACGAAATTCGCCGCGTCCATAAGGTTATCCACCGTACCGGTATCCAGCCAGGCGTAGCCCCTGCCCAAAAATCGGATATCCAGCTCGTTGTTCTTAAGGTAAATACGGTTAATGTCGGTTATCTCCAGCTCGCCGCGTTTGGAGGGCTTGAGAGATTTCGCGTACCCCACTACCCTGTTGTCGTAGAAATAAAGACCGGTGACCGCGTAATTGGACTTTGGCTTTTTTGGCTTTTCTTCTATGGAAACAGGAACATTGTGCTTATCAAACTCAATGACGCCGAAGCTTTCGGGATGATCCACATAGTAGCCGAAAATGGTCGCCTTGTTAACGTTCTTCGCCGCCTGTCTGAGCAGATGTCCCAGACCGTTTCCGTAAAAAATATTGTCACCCAGGACCATTGCCACGCTGTCGTCACCGATGAATTTTTCGCCGATGATGAACGCCTGCGCCAGACCCTCCGGTCTTTCCTGTATGGCATAGGAAAGCTTGAGCCCGAACTGACTGCCGTTGCCCATCAGCGCCTGAAATTTTGGGGTGTCTTCCGATGTGGATATAATAAGTATTTCCCGTATTCCCGCCAGCATAAGTGTGGAAAGAGGGTAATATATCATGGGTTTATCGTATACCGGTAAAAGTTGTTTACTGGTGACCAACGTAAGAGGATAGAGCCTTGTGCCGGAACCGCCTGCTAAAATGATGCCTTTCAAATTTCACACCACTTTCTTAAAGGTAATAATTGCACAAAATGTCTAAATTACACATTACAATAATAGCAGATATACGCCGATATGTCAATTCAATTTTGCATTGCCGGATCTTTGCGTTGTTTAAAATAATATATTTAATCAATATTATACTTATATTACTCAGCGTCCCTTGATACGCCTTTTTATTTCATAAAAACACCTCCGCGGTGGATAATCTGCTGACGATAAAAATATTATCATCTGACATCTGATCGTAACCACGGAGGTCTGTGTTTCAGTTGCCTTGCGGCGACTGTTTATTCATTTTTTGTGCCGATCGGGTTTATTTCGCGCCGGAGCCTGTGAGAATACCCTTTATGGTTTTCAGTATGAGCTTGATATCAAACATCACGCTCATATTTTTTATGTACTCCATATCCAGCTCCACGACTTTTTCAAAGTCGGTGATATCGCTTCTGCCGTTAGCCTGCCACATTCCGGTGATGCCGGGACGGATGGCCATACGAGCTCTGTGTGTGGGACCGTATTTTTCCCATTCATCCAGTGTTGGAGGACGGGTGCCCACAAGGGACATATCGCCCTTGACCACCATGAAGAACTGGGGGAATTCATCTATTGAGAATTTGCGAATGAACCAGCCTATGCCTTTCTTGGTGCCATCCTTTCCGCTGCCCAGTATTCTCGGATCGTTGTCCATTTTGAACATCATGCCGTCCGCCACCTGGTTCTGACTCATAAGCTCCGCCTTGCGCGCCTCGGCGTCCTTGTACATGGAGCGGAACTTGACCATTTTGAACACTCTGCCGCCCTTACCCACACGCTTTTGAGTGAAAAAGATGGGACCGGGATCGGTTATGAAGATCAGCGGACCGACTATAATGGTGAGAATTATTGTCATAAGAGAGCCTACAAGTCCGCCGATAATGTCAATAAAGCGCTTGGTGAGATACTGTGACGTGGGCATTATGCTGACACTTTCGGTAAGGCAGGTGTAACCGTACAGTTTATTTATTACCTTGTTTCTGTGATAGTCCATGTCGAAATCTATCACTCTGTGGACCACTATGCCCATAGTAAGGATCTGTCTGATTATTTCTCTGGGCACACGGGTAGACGGAAGATTTATATATACCTCATCCAGCCAGACATTCTGTACAAGATTGGGCAGGTCTTCAAGATCGCACAGGACTTTGCAGCCGTTTATCTCATCGCCGACTTTATATTTTTGGCTTCCATATACTATAACTCCGGCGATGGTAAACTGGTTAAAAAAATTCTTATTAAAGCGGTCTATCATTTTCTCAATGTCACCGTCGGAGGACACAAGAATGAGATTGCTCCTTCTGTCAGCAGCGCTCAAGCCCTTTTTCACAAGCCATCTGAGACCAAGCTTTACAAGGAAATCAAGCACTATGCTGCCGGCAACAAATATGCATATATTCAAAGTCTTCGGGATCATCTCTTCAATAAAGACAAGATACAGCAACGTTACGGCATCGCAGACCCCGACATACGCGACAGATATAAGGAATTCTATTATTATCCCTCTGTGCAGTATTTTTATGTACAGCCTGGGTATCGTAGCCACAAACATTCCGAACAGAGCCAGTATAAGAGCTCCGCTCAGGTAATTCTTAAATACAGCCGCGTCCGAAGGGATAAGCGCCGCAAAATAGACCCCAAGCATTACCACTGTTTCCATGATCCTGAAATCAAGGTGCGCCATCCATCCGTGTTTACTTTTTTTGTACATATGAAGACCTCACTTTCGCCGGGCAAAACAGCAGCTCGGAATAATTATTATAACTTCCCGTAAGTACGGTGGATAATATCTCTGATATCATAAATGCCGTCATCCGTAGAGTTGACATAAGCCGCGGTGAACTTGATGTTAAGCTCGATCTGCTTTTCGTTGTAATCATCCACGTTGTTCTGGAGCATTTCGATAAACATTTCCACTTTCTGCGCGGTACACTTATCGAACAGTCCCAGGAACTGACCGCCGTTGTTATATCCCACAAAGCCGTAATTCCTTGAAAGAGATTTTATCATGCCTCCGAAATCAGCCAAAACCGAATCGGCGGCGGCGCGTCCCAGGGTCGCGTTAAGATCGAACAGATTGGTCATCTTGATGATAAGACAGGTGTACTGTTCACCAACATCCTTCGTGGCAAGAGAGTTGATATATATATCGCACATCTGACGGTTGGGAAGCTTTGTGTTTTTGTCTGTGTAAAGGATGTACTGTATGAAATCCTTGAGCCTTCCGATAACCACCGCGCCGACGCAGCCGAAGAACAGGAAGAACACGACAGCCAATGCAAGGTACAGCTTGATATTTACTTTCTGCGCCGCAACGACTGAGTTGAGTATGTTAAGGTAGCTGGCGCCGATATATTCGTTGAGCTCTCTCGCTGTGGACTTTACCAGACTGTACTCCGTGTTCAGGATGTCCACCAGTTCTTCTATGTACTTTTCCACACCGTCGCTGAGGACCTGATTCTGCGTATTGCCCACAAAAACAGATTTTATGTACTCAGCATGTTCTTTATCTATCTCATCGTTTTTGATCGACTGGTTGATGCTCACATATTCCTGGATCAGATCATCGTAAGTCGTAATGACGTTCAAGCCCCTGTCGTAGCCGTTTACATCCATTATTATAGCTGAGCCCGCGTCGTTACTTCCTATGACCGAGGAACCTGTCCCGCTGTTTGCCGCATCAGCATCATCGTCAAGGCTGTTGGTCGTGTTTACGCCCTTTTCACTGTAATTGTCAAGCAAGTACTTGAGTTTGTCCGCCTTTTGCGTGTTGTTGTTTATACTGATGTCAAGTTGTTCTATACGGTTCTGCTGTTTTTTCAGAAGCAGATCGTTATCCTTGGTATACTTTCCCTGGAAGATGCTTGCGTACAGATGAGGGACCTTGTTCTTTATGATGTAGCTGTATATGTTTTCAAGGTCGGTAAAAGTATAGCCTGTGGCTGACGCCCTGAAGTCGGGATAGCTTGCTCTTTTTTGAAGCAGATAGTCGTCTATGCCCTTGACCGACTCCTGGATTATCTCCGCGCTTTCGATATAGTCGTAATCGTTTGAGCTGATATTCGCGGCATTGTTGGGAAGGATCATCTGATCCACATACTTTTCGCTGTAGAACATATAGTAGTTTTTGATAACAGCGTCAAGCATATTTGCCACGTAATTCATGGATTTTTCAGAATTCGCCTCAAATGTTATGACATAGTCGGTGGGGAAATAATTATATTCCTCACCCTTGCTTATCGCGGTCTCCTTCCTCTGCTCCTCCTCATCGGGTATAATTGCACGGACCTTCATCTTGGAACGCACCTCGTCGATGGAACAGTTCAGTCCCAGATCTTCGATGGCGCCCTTGATGACGGTTGAAGAGTATATCTCCGAAACGTCCAGCTTTGAGCCGTTGGGCGTAAGCCCTTCGCTTATGGCTCCGTTGGCATAACGGATGACTGTCGTCGCCGTGTATACCTGCTGCGAGTTTGCAAAGGAGTAAACCCAGATAGCACCGACAAGCGCAACTATGAAAATTATGAATTTACCTTTGTAAAGGTAACGTAAAAGTTGAAACTCCTTCACTCTTGTCTCCTCCACCGAAATATCGGAATCTTAACCAGATGACCGCAAATATTCCAAACAGCATTACCGCCGCAAGCGCGATCAGAGCATCAAAATTCATGATCTGTTTAAGCGCCTGATTTAATTTCTTAAAGGTCAGATAATCCTTTGTCTTGTATTTGACATACGCCTTGTCCACCGTTTCTATCTGTTTGGAAAGTTCGGAAAACTTTTTGCGTATCTCGCTTATCATTTCGTTTGCCTTTTTGATATCCGCGGCGTTGTTTGTACCGGCGCGCATCTTGGCGATTATATCCTCGTTTGTGGATATCTCCTTTGCGGTCTCCTGCGCTGTGAGAAGATAATCATCCGCCTGACTCGCCATGTAGTCCATACCTGTTTTGGTTTTGGACATATAGTATGTATTCTTGCTTTCATCAACTGACGGGATCATTACTATATTTATCATGTTTTCCCTGTACATCTTTATCCCGTCGTTTCGCACATCGTATGCAGCCATATCCTTATCATAGCTCATGCCCTTTATCAGGTTCACATAAGACAGGGCTCTTGTATAGCGTTCCTTATTTAAAGAAGGTCCGGTCTGAATAACAAATGTGCGGTATTTATCAATGTCGTAAATCCGCAGATTTTCAACCTTCTCGGCAAGGGATTTGAATGTCTCGTCTGACTCCTGCTCGGTAAAGGTTTTGTTCTGCTTTGCCCTTGTGTTAAGGTACTTTTCGATCTGCTGAGCCTTCAAGTCGAACAGGTCGGCTATTTCCATGAATTCCACGTCATTGAATTTGTCTATATCAAATTCCAGGATAGAGCGGTTTTCCGTATATTTTGAGTAAAGGTTGTCTTTGTATGCCTTGCACAGAAGATTTAAAAGATCGTCTGCGCTTACATCACTTATCTCCGGCGGCTTTTTCAGAGTTATTCTGTAGGATGTGGAGATAAAATAGTTGTCCTCGGAAAATGCTTTTGAGTTGGTTGGCTTTATTGATATTGAATTAATTATTGAATTCATATCTACGCTTTCGGGGTCGATGCCGCAATAGTTCAGCATCCCCTCCACCACTTCCTGGCTGGCAAAGTCATAGATGTTGAATCTGGTAGAATTTGGATTAAGTCCGTTGGCGCTCTCCTCGTAGTTAAGGCTCATTTCCGTCGTCGCCACACCGGCACTGCTATGAATGAAATATCCCGCCGCCAACACCATTACTACCACAAACAGTACGAATATCGGAGTTTTCCACCTGAGAGCAAATAAAAATGTTTTTCTGATTGGGGAACGATCCGAAAAATCTTCATCCACGCTGTTAAGCGCACGGATCAATGGAGAAAATATTTTTCTCATCAATTTGCGCAAGAGTTTAAAGTGCTTTTTCTTTTGGGAGTAAAAAACCTTTTCGTGGTATGTTGTTTCCAATTACCGTTCCTCCTTTCCTGATATAATTATCATTTGTTAGTGTAAAATCTTATTTTGATCAATACCAGCATATATCAACGACTACCAGCTCGGGCTGATTGTTGATCCTGGGGATCTTGCTTGAGTCGCCCAAGCCTCTGCTTATAACGACGCGGGATCCGTCACCGGGTTCATAAACACCCGCCGTAAGTGTGGGGAAGAAACCCTCGGTGGGGCTGTAAAGTCCGCCGATCCTCGGGATGCGGATCAGTCCGCCGTGAATGTGACCCGTAAACGCAACGTCTATTCCCCTGTTCAGCAGCTTGTCAAAGAACAGCTCCGGATAATGGGTAAGACAAAGACGGCAGTTGTCCGTGGGTTCAAGCGAGTCCATGAATTTTTTGGAATTGTTTGTAGGCGAGTCGAAATGACCGTAATCGTCCGTAAGGCCTATGATCTGAACTACAGAATCTTTCACCTCTACCTCCACAGCCTCATTGGCCAGAAGATTTACGTTGTGAGAGATGAAATCCTGCTTGAAGTTTTTGTCCCTGAAAAGGTACTGATCCAACTCATGGTTTCCGAAGCAGGCATAGATCGGCGCTATCTCGCTCAATTTATCCGACAGATCGAACAGAACGGAATAATCGTCCACCCTGTACATCATCATATCTCCGGCATAAACGATAATATCCGGTTTGAGATCTTTTATCCTGTTTATGAGCTTCTGATTGTTTTTGCCGTATTCTTTGCTGTGAAGATCCGCAAGCTCAACTATTCTTACGTTATTTGAGACCTTGTCCGAACGGATCTGATAAAACGTAACGGTAAAGTTTTGATTCAATATGATGTTATATCCCACAATGCCACCCAGAGCTACGATGATGACCAGCGGTATCAGCAGTATAGCTTTGAGTATGGGGTGCTTCTTCCTGGGACGTGATTTCTTGTCAGGGTCTTTTGATCTGCCCATCAGTCAGTCCTCACTTTCGTTCTTGATTAGTCTAAGTTAAGTTCCTTTGCAAGGTTTGAATGTGAATTGTTGTCACTTATCTTTTTTGCCGGCGTACCCGCAATGGTTATGCCGTCATCCGTAAAGCTTTTTGTCACCACGGTGTTCGCGCCTATAGCTATATCGTTGCCGATGGTGATCTTTCCGATTATAGACGTGCATGGACCGATAAAGACATTGTCTCCGATAGTTGCCGCCTCGTTCTGACCGTTGGTCGCGCCTATTGTCACGCACTGATGTATGCGGCAGTTCTTACCGATACGAGCCGTGGGATGTACAACGATGGGACCCCAGTGCGCTATTGAAAGCCCCTCCTCAAAGGCGTTTGGCGGGATATGAAAGCCGCACAGCTTTCTCCCCTTTTTGCGGAGCCTGTAATGGTACCACACAGCCATTGCCTTGCCCAGAGGATCTTTTTTGCAGTTTATAAAATACTCTGTCTTTCTGAGCAGGATCTCATACTGCCATATCTCGTCCCCTGCTATCCTGGGCTTTTTTCTTTTCTTATAAAGAGCTATCCTGTCCTGCTCCAGATAATGCTTCAGGTCGGCTTTGCTTTTTATCATTGATTTTTTCCCCTTTGATCTCTTCGCCCTTAACGGCGCGGAACAAATAGTCGCTACTCCCGTCGCGGATAAGGTCGATATATCTGTATACTTCGTCGTAATCTATTTTGTCATCCTCATACGATAACGCTTCGGGGGTAAGCTTTCTGTCCCCGATGACGAACTGTTCCAGCAACGCGGCTATCTTTTTGACCCTGCTGTCTATGGACGCGTAAACGCGGAAATCCTTCCTGTTGAGGATTGAGAAGACCACCCCGTGGAAGGTCCCGGTATAGACGTATTCCGCCCTTCTGAACAGCTCCGCCCATTCAAAGGGGGTGAGCCTTACCGACATCTGAGAATACAGCTTGTCGTACTCCCCTGCGCCGATGACCTCATAGCCTTTAGCCCGGGCATTGTCCGCCACTTTCTTTTTTAACTCGTGAGGGATGCCGTTGCAGTAGTAGAAAAGCACATACGGTTTTTCCGTAAGCTTTTTTATCTTTTCGTTATCCACCTTGGGGGTGGCGGTGAGGAATGTGGGATCGCACACCAACTGAGGGGTCACGCCCAAAGCGTTTTGGCACAGGGTCTGCGCGCTCTTATCTCTTGCCGACAGAGCGGTAAAGCCCTTCATCGCCTGCCGGACATTGTCGGGCGCATTTTCACCTGTAGCCTTGCCTGCGCTGGGGGCGTAGGCGACTATGCTCCGGCATTTGAGTCCGTCGCTGAATTTTATCAGTGAAAAGCCCTTGGGGTCAAGGTAATTCCACACCTCGTCGCTGCCTATTACTATGCAGTCAAGACCCAGGGAATTTATCTGCTGAGCGTTGTAAACCTTTTTTGTGAGATTAAAATATTTTTTCCTGTTCTCGGCAAATATGGCGGGCTGGGTTATCTTGTTGAGCCATGAGACCGGAGTCTCCGCTCCCGGATAAAACCGGAAAAATCCGCCCACATTTATTATATTTTGTTTCGGAATTATGTAATTGATGATAAAGACCTCGTCCTCCGGAAAAAGAGCCTTCAGCTTTTCCTGCAAAGCCCATCCCTGAAGAAACGCGCCGAAATTATTTATGCTGTGATGAGTTAAAATCCCTATCTTCATAATTACTTCTCTTTAATATTGGAATACAGCTCCAGATACAGTTCCTGCATTCTCTGAGCTTCAAATCTTATGTCGTAGCCTGCCTCTTTGAGCTCCGCTCCCCTGCTCGTCCTCTCTTTCGAGCGAAATTCAAGGATCGCCTTTGCCCACTCGATGGGCGGGTCGCTGATGCTCATGAAATTGACGTTGTCCGTCACCTTTACCTCCGGGGTAATCGTGCTTGACATGGCGCAGGGCAGATCGGCCGCCTGTGCCTCCACACCAACTACCGGAAGGCCCTCGTTTATTGATGTCATTATAAAAACATCAAATGCGCTGTACCATTCGTTTACGTTGGTCTGCACGCCGGTATATGTCACGCTGTCGGAGATACCTAACTCCGCGGTGTGGCTTTTAAGCATTTTCTCAAGCTCTCCCGTTCCGATCATGACAAGGTGTGTGTTGGGGTCAAGCCTGTGCATTTCAGCAAAGATATCAAGGATCATTTTCTGGTTTTTCTGAGGAGTGAGTCTGCCAACGTGTCCCAGAATAAACTTGTCGCCGAAGCCGTACTGCCTGCGTATAGCCGCCCTCGCCTCGGGATCGAATGTGAAATCATCCACGTTTATGGCGTTATGTATGAGCTGATGTTTCCGGTTCCAACGTTTTTCGGAAAAATAAAACTTTCCCGCCGCGTCCGAACAGCCCCAGTAATCCGTGGCAACATATTTTATCATTGGGCGCATGAGCTTTTTCAGCTCGTTCTTTAAGCCGAAGGGCACCGCCGTAGCGTGGGCGTGGGCTATCCTGACAGGGATGCCGTTCTTTTTCGCGGACTCTAATGCATAAAGCATAAGCGAGCCGTTGTGGGTATGTATTATCTTGTACTCCGGGTGTTCTCTGAACAGATCGGTCATATAACCGAGATATTTGCGATAGCTCATAAAGCCGGGGGAAATGAATATCCTCCCGCCCATGGCTTTTATCTCCTCATCATAGTCGCCGGGAGCAGGCTTGTTTGCCAGAAAATCGAACTGGATCTTTTCCCTGTCCACATTTCTGTAGAAATTCATCAGCATAGTTTCTATGCCGCCCCGATCCATGTTGCTCACTGACTGTAAAATCCTTATCATAACTACCTCTGCAAAAATAAATAATGAAACCGGCTCAATCTTCCTGAACCTTCATCCTCGGGTTCCTCTCATATATCTCGTCCCTTTTTCTCTTTTTGTAGATCCGCCTTTCAACGCGGTTCATTTTGAAGGGATCGGTTTCTCTCAGCGGGAAATCCTTTACGGGAGCGAAGAAAAATGACATTGGGATCATGCGTATCACCATACTTGACCAGTAGTAGAACATGGTGTTGTCCGTCATGTAGGTAACAAGCATATATACGTTTATCGCCATAAAGCACACGGCGGTCTTTTCTCCGCAGCGGGTGTTGAACCAGTAGGTCTGATAGACATAGTAGCCCATTATCCAGCAGAAGAAGCCCCAAAAGCCCAGCTCAACGTACATCTTAAGTATATCGTTGTGCACGGCGTTGATGTTGACCACCATATCCTTTGTGCCCTTCATGCTCTTGAGAAGATAGACGCAGAATTCATATCCCTTGCCCTTGTATGATGGAGATACTGTGTAGAAGTTGGATATATAATCATATATTTTTTCTCTGCCGTTAAGCTCTATTTCGTGTTCCTGACAGAATTCCGTAAAAATTCCTTTTTGTATTATTACGATATAAAAATAGCAGAATCCGACAATGAACAGCGCAGCCAGGATAAGCACCCTTGTCTTGCCTCTCGGACCCAGCATAGAGCAGAAGATCGCAAACATTATGGCGGCTATCATGCTCAAAAATGCAATTCGCTTAAGACCCGCAAAGAACAGGAACAGCGCGACTGCGGCATACATATATCTGTATTTTTCGCCGGGACAAAAGAATAGGAAATACAGCACATACACGCCCATGACAAAGGTGATATCGTGTATCTCGATAGCTCTTATGAAATTGGAATTGGCTATAACGTCGCTGGCGCCGAAGGATGTGATGTTTGCTATAAGATCCCTGACCGCTCCGGCGGGACCGGTGGTCGCCGCTCCGAGAAGGATGATAACGAAGTTGGCGGCGGCAATGCCGAAAAAGGTGTACTTTGCCGCGTTTTCCTCAAACATATATACCGCGGACAAAACTACGAGAATGTTAAGAAATTGATAGGATATCTTTGACGCACCCTTCATGATATACCCTATAGTCTGGAGATCCAGTATCCATATGAACGTGGAGCACAGAATTATTCCCACTATTATGGAAGAATACATCAGGGAAAAATTAAACAGTATTTTGAAATTTCTGAAATTTCCCGACCAGAATATGTATGCCACCGCCAAACCGATAGCGCCCACCGATATGACCTTAGGCAGTGCGCCGAGAGCCATGTTCAGAACCTTCCAGTCTCCCATAGCGGCGCCGAAAATGAAAAATATGTACAGACCGATATATATCTTTGATTTCTTGGGATAAAACTCTTTTTGCAGCTCTTTCATTTTGTCCTGCTTTCGTATCTTTCTTCAAATGGATACATTGCCGGATTTTGAATTTGATCTCCGTTTATTTCGCTTTTTTTCCGAACATCGTTATGAGACGCTTGTCTGCGCCGCAAAACATAATGAACCGTTTGTCCTTCCTCATGATCCAATCAAGAGTATTGAACTTCTTTTTTCTCATTAGTGTCGCGGGCAGGTGCCATTCCGGTCTGTCGTATTTTTTCGCGTCAAAGTGTTCCAATGCGCTCTTGTACGGCTCTGAGCCGATTATATCCAGAAAATCCTTTTTCCTTTTTTCTTTGTCGTTGGGATTATCCCTGTGGAAAACATTCAGGCGCATACTGTCGACAAGCAACGACATCACACGATGGTTAAGGTACCTTTCTTCAACATCCTCGTCTCCGGAATAATATTCATCCATGCAGACCCGAAGATGCCCGATAAGGGACTGCAGCACCGGGACAAGGTCTTTGCTGTACCTGCGGGTTATCCCCTGAGGATTGTTCCTGTAGTAGTACATGACGTATGGCAGGTATGCGATATTCTCTGCGTAATAATAAGCTCTGGTATTGAAGACGCTGTCCTGCGCCTTTTTCTGCCCGTCCGGGAACCGCAGGCCGTTCTTTGTCAGGAAATCCTTTCTGTATATCGCTCCCCATGCCGCGTGATAAAAAGCCGTGGACGGCAAACTGAACCTTTTTCCAATACTCGGATCAAGACAAAGGCAGGATATGCTGAGCTGACGTCCAGCTTCCCGGGGCAGCTCCCTGAGCTCCGTGATCTGACAGGGCTGTTCCTCCTGTTTTTTATCTATGAATTTCAGCCTGTCGTGTATTATGATATCGTATTCCGAATCGCAGAATTTAAGGGCGGTCTCCACGAAATGATCGGAGAGCAGATCGTCCCCGTCCGCAAAAAAGATCCACTTTCCCGCGGCCTCATCTATGGTGCGGTTCCTTACGCGGCTGAGTCCGCCGTTCTGCCCCATGTTGATGTATCTGACCCTGCTGTCCGAAGCGGCGTACTCCCGGCAAATCTCCCCGGAGTTGTTCGTTGAGCAGTCATCAATGAGCAGAAGCTCCGTCTCGTCCGTAAGCTGCCTTACGGTGCTTTCTATGTTTTCCCTTAGCAGCTCCTCTTCTATGTTGTAGATCGCCGTTCCGATGCTTAGTTTTATGCTCATCCTGCGCTTCACCCCCATTTCAAAAACGGTGTTTTTTGTTTCTGTAACCGAAACAAAAAATCTTTGTTTGTCCGTTTTTTACGCCTCTGATACAAATAACGGAGATCAGAAGCGACAATTCCTGATAATAAAGGTATCATATATTATAATCATTATGCTCATAAAAATCAACAATAAAATGGAAATTTGCTGAAAAATCTGTTTTTTTAGGCTTAAGCTTACACGATCCCGTCAGCTTGACAATCATTTTACCGTACTGTATAATGACACTCAACAATATAACAGACGGAGAAAAATATGTACAAGATAAAAAGAATATTCATTTATATCCGCGTTTTTTTGATAATGACAGTCGCCGAGTTCGTGGGTCTTTTTGTCAGAAGGAGCAAAACCTACAAGGACCTTTGGATCATCGCCGAAAGAGGCGTGGACGCTCGGGATAACAGCTATCACTTTTTCAAGTTCCTTACAAAAGAGCACCCGGAGATAAACGCCGTCTATATCATCACAAAGGACTCTCCGGACAGAAGCAAGGTGGCTCCTTTGGGCAAGCTGGTCAATTACGGCAGCTTTAAGCATTACCTTTGCTTCATCCTTGCCAAGGTCAGGGTGAGCACCCACATTGACGGATACTCTCCCGATATCCTCTTCTTTAACAAATTCGGCAAGCTCTTTCCCAGCAAAGCAAAAAAAATCTTCCTTCAGCACGGTATAATCAAGGACGATTTGTTATTCTGCCACGCCGATAATACAAATATAGATATGTTTGTCTGCTCCGCGGTGCCGGAATATGAATATATCGATAAGGTTTACGGATATAAAGAGGGCATACTTCAACTCACCGGTCTTTGCCGGTTTGACAACCTGAAAAAAACCGATGCCCTTACCCATAAGCTCCTGTTCATGCCTACCTGGCGTTCAAATCTGCGAACCTGCAACAGACACACCTTCCTTGAAAGCGACTATTATAAAAAATACAATTCATTTTTGAACAGTGAAAAGCTGTCGGCGCTTTTAAAGGAATACGACTATGAGCTGATATTTTACCCGCATCACGAGGTTCAGCGGTTCATTGACTGCTTCAAGTCCGACGATCCCGCGGTCAGCATAGCCGATTTCAGCAACAGCGACGTGCAGAGTCTGCTTATCAACAGCGATGTATTGATAACCGATTATTCCAGCGTTTTCTTCGATTACGGATATATGCGCAAACCCATGGTATTTTATCAGTATGATGAAGCCTCTTTCCGCGCGATACAATATAAGGAAGGCTACTTTGACTACAGGCGGGACGGCTTCGGCGCCGTGGTCGAAACCGAGGACGAGGCTATCGACAGCCTGCGCCATATATTTGAAAACGATATGCAACCCGACGGCGAATATCTTGAAAAGATGAACGCGTTTTTTATATTCAACGACGCAAACAACTGCCGACGTGTTTACGACGCCATTTGCAGACTGCTTTAATAAAAAAATCAGCCCGGATAAAATCCGGGCTGAAAATCACAGATCATTTTTTTATTTGAAATTTTTTGATGCCTACGACCTTCAGGGCGAAGGCGATGGACGGCCTGAACTCCGGCAGGAAGCTGGTACCAACGGCAAATATCACGTTGGATACCACGCTGGCGATTATACCGTACACTATAATTGCCGGTATCCCCTCAAGATTTATTTTGCCGCAGATCAGGTAGCATATCGCTCCGGCGGCTGTGGTTATTACGGAATACATCAGGAGCTTGAGCATATATTTTGACTGCTTTTCCTGAGTGAAATAATGCTTGAACAGGGTCCTTGTGCCCCAGGTACATTCTATAAATACTATGCAGAAGATCGTGGAAAACATTACTCCGGTGACGTTGCCCAGTATTTTGACAAGGGCTATGTTCAGCACGAAATTCGTTACTGTTTCCGCAATGGGTCTGAACCTGTCCTGCCACCACAGACCCGCCGCCTGACGGTACATATAGCACATCCTGCTGAAATGGGTGGTAAAGAAGTAAATGCAGAAGATGAACATTATGCCGTCTCCGAACATCATTTTCTGTCCGACCCACAGCTTAATAAACGGCTGGAGACAGGCGACCAGGCACACTGTCAGCCAGGAGGACAGCCACATATACAACAGTTGCAGCTTTTTAAGGTCATCGTAGTTTTTCTCTTTGGTTTCAACCACTATCGAGTTGCCCACCGAAGCGGTGACGCTGTTGGAAACAAGGATCATTATGCCGGATATCGCGTTTATAACGTAATAGTAGCTGTTATATTTTGCCAGTTCAGTCAATCCCAAAAACGCGGAAAGGACGATACTGTCAAGAGAGTTGCGGAACACAAAGCTCAGCTTGTTCAGGAACATTCCCGCAACACGCTTTTTGATGTTGTTTATCTCTTCCTTCGACACGGACCCTTCGCATTTGTACTGAGGGTACATCCTGTTTGATATGATATACGCCGCCACATTCTTTGCCATTGTCGTAAGGGGCAGAATGATGGAGTATACATAATAGCTCCTGAAAAAGATTATAACAAGCACCTGAGCGACGGTGGAGCCCACCTTGAATATTGAATAGATGTTATTGTTGATGGAGTATCTCTGATCCGCTGTAAACAGAGCCGAGCGGTAGGCGAAGAAAATATAGGACATTACCGTGTTGGCAAGGTTTATGTAGAAAAGGATATATAGACTCATCCCATCCGGCAGATCTTCCTTTACTATCAGGGGTAAAAACGGAGAGATCGCCAGACCTATCACGGTCATTGCAAGCGCTATACACCTGTACACTGTGCGGTACAATTTCAGCAGAGCGCACACCGCCGGGGTGTCGTTATGGGCAAGGGGCTTGTACATACTGTAGACCATCGCTGCGCTTATACCCAGCTCCGTAAGGGAAAGTAACTGCAGAATGGACACAAACAGGCTGTCCAATCCCAGATATATCTCACCAAGATACCGGATCAGCACCGTGCGCATAACGAAGTTTGCCAGCATTATGACAAGCTTGTTTATGACGGAGGTTATTATATTTCTTTTTGCGTGTTGTGTTCTCGTTGCCATAAGATCTCTTCAATCAATAATTATTTGTTTTTCTTTAATGATTTGTATATTTCCAGCGTCTTGTCGGTAATATTGTTCCAATCGTATTTTTCCATAAGCTCGGCGCGCTTTTGCTGAACTTCATCGGGAGAGGAATCCGCCTTGAAATCCCGGTCTTTCATGTCTTCGTGGGCAAGACAAAATTCCAGCGCGGTTTTAAGGGAACCCACATTGCTGTGTTCAAAGGAGCTGCCGTAGCCGTCAAGGCAGTCAATATTCTCCGGTATATCGCTGACTATTACCCTGGCGTCGTAACCCACCGCCTCAAGTAGGCTCATAGGCATACCCTCGATATCGCTGGGGAGGACGTAAACATAGCAGTTTGAAAACAGGGCGGAAAGGGTCTTTCCGCTGACAAAATCCGTGAAGATTATATTGTCACAGCCCTTTGCCTTCTCTTTGACGGAGGCGATGTATTCCGTCTCCGGCTCAAGACCGCCGGCTATGACCAGCTTCTTGTCCGTGTTCAATTCTTTATAGGCTTCAATGAGATAGTCGAGTCCCTTTTCCGGAGTTATCCTGGCGAGGAACAGGATGTATCCGTCCTTGTCTATGCCAAATTTTTCCCTGATGATATCCGGGCTTTCCGGCGCGACCTTGTTTATTCCGTTAGGGACGAAGATCGCGTCGCAGTCATACGTTTCTTTAAAATAATTCTGTACGTTCTTTGACAGTACTATCACCGCGTCCGCGTGCTTTGCCGCCATCTTTTCGCCGAACATTATGTATTTTGAAGCAAAGCCGCCCCACTTGTTTCTCTGCCAGTCAAGACCGTGGATGGTGGCGACCACCTTTTTGCCGAACAGCTTGGCAAGGGGGATCATGACGCAGGGACCCTCAGCGTGGTAGTGCATGACGTCGTATTTTTTGAAAATGCATTTAAGCGTGGCAAAGAAGGAGTAAACCATGGCGTTGAGCGCCGAGGTCTTGAAAGTGCGCACCTCAACGATTTTTACCCCGTTATATTCTTTCAGCTTTTCTTCGCCGCAATGACGGTTGTAGGCGACCACATCATGCCCCTTTTCCGCCATTCTAACGGACAGCTCTTCCACCACAACTTCGATGCCGCCGCTTCTGCCCGGTATTCTCTTGTGTCCCAACATTGCTATTTTCATAGACACACCCCAAACCGTTTGATTATTTTTACTGAATTGTTGCTATATACAATTTTTTATTGTATCATAAAAATATATAATAATCAACACAAATTGAGAATCAAAATATCAAAATGTGTGAACGGAGGAAAAATGAAAGACTTTATTAAAATTCAAGAGCCCCGTGAATGCTGCGGCTGCGGAGCCTGCGTCAACGTATGCCCCCGGGACGCCATATCAATGAAGGAAGACAGGGCGGGATTCATCTATCCGGAGGTAGACGAGACCCTGTGTGTAAAGTGCGGAAAATGCGCAGAGGTGTGCGTGTTTACCGAAAAGCTCAGGGGCGCAAACGGCGAACCGTCTGTTTACGCCGCCGCCACCGCTGACAAAAGCGTTCTCATGGAGTCCTCCTCCGGCGGCATTTTCACCGAGCTTGCGAACGCCGTTTTAGACAAGGGCGGAGCCGTGTTCGGCGCCGCATGGACGGACGATCTGGCTGCAGCTCACATCTGCGTTGAAGACAATGCGGAGCTTAAAAAACTGCGGGGTTCAAAATATGTGCAAAGCTCCACCGGAGACACCTTCCGACAGGTAAAGGAGCTTCTTAAAGAAGGTCGATACGTCTGTTATTCCGGCACACCCTGCCAGATAGCCGGACTAAAGGCATTCATCGGTGAGGACTGTGACCTGCTTCTGACAGCGGACGTTATATGTCACGGCGTACCCAGCACTAAAATGCTCCGGGACGATCTTTCCTATGTTTCAGGCGGAAAGGTTTCTCAGATAAGCGACATCCGGTTCAGGGACAAGAGCTTCGGCTGGGGCACAAATGGTTCCTTCCTCGCCGACGGGTCAAAGATAAAATATAACTCGGGCTGCTCCCCCTACTATTTCTATTTTCTCAAGGGCGAGGTGTACAGGGAAAGCTGCTACAACTGCAGATTCCCCGGCGAGGGCAGACAGGGCGACATAACCCTTGGCGACTACTGGGGAGTGCGTCAGGAGCTCATTTCCGGAATGGGCAGCGTTGACCCGGACATGGGTATTTCCTGCGTGCTTGTGAACACCGAAAAGGGTAAGAAGTGGCTTGAGTCCGTAGAAGGCAGGCTGGCGATCACCCCCTCCGACAGAAAGACTGCGGAGAAGAGAAACGGACAGCTTACAAGACCAAGCGTCCCCCTGCCGGAGCATGAGACACTGCTCAACGGGTATATTGAAAAAGGGTATACCGCTTTCACGGATGGTTACAAAAAGCACTTCAAGGATCATGTCATCAGAACGGTGAAAAATATGATCCCTTCCAAAACAAAGCGCAGAATAAATGAATTTATCGAAAAAATAAAAGGCTGATAAATCAAAGCGCCTGTCCCGTGCATTGGGGCAGGCGCGATCTTTTGTGATATATAAAAACCGGGCGCCGTACATCACGGTACCCGGGTAACGTTTATTCAGGCAAGCCTCAATTGAGATGCCGTTTTATAAAATCCATATATTTTATCCAATCCGGGCGTCCCAGAAAATGTATCCCGTCACGGTAAGAGTGCCCGATATGTCCTTCAAGGTCTGCTGTGTTCACAGCGGGCTGTCCTTCTTTTCCCACAAAGCCCGCAAGCCCGTAGAACTTCCATGCGTCCGAAGCGCCCACACAGCACAGCCGCTGTGATAACGGGTCCGCCCACTCATTCTTTTCAGCCGCCGCCGTGCACACGAATCTTGGGGAGATACACGCCATCAGCCAATGCTGATCGTAGGGCAACTCCTCCTCGGAACGGTACTTAAAGAAATTATTGCAGAACCAATAGGGAAATTTTTCCTGAATGTCACGAATAGTTTCCGCGCCTTCGTGCTTGAATTGATTAAGCGCGTCGCCCATACAGCCGGAACAGTTTGACAAAACGAATTTAAACCGGGTATCATTCGCTCCGCACCAGAGCGCCGTTTTGCCAAGCCTTGAATGTCCCGCTATCGCAGCATTTGACAGATCGACGCCCGGAACGTCCGCAAGGCTGTCAAGTATCCTGCTGGCGGCGAACGCCCAAAGAGATATTTTACCGTATCCGAACAGCGGATCGGGAGGTGTCAGGATGGAACCCAGACCCAGTGAAATATCCGGCTGTAAGTCCTGATTGATATCGTGATAGCACACGCTGATCAGCGCGAATCCGTTGTCTATTATTTCCTCCGCCGGGTAGTACCTGTCGTATGCGTCAGGTCTGAAATTCAGCAGCAATATCAATGGATGCAGACCCTCGGAGGTGGGCATGAAGAAATGACCCGGAACGGCACAGTCCCCCTTGTCCGAGGTCATTACAAACTCCACCTCGTGCAATACCCCGTGACCGGAACAGCACTTTGCAATGCTGTTTTTGATATCCATATGGCAGGTCACAGGATCGTCGGGCAGATAACCGTATGCGTTCTCCGCCAGAATTTTAAGTATTTCTGCCCGCCGAAGCTCCCACAAATCCTTTGTTGTGACCCTGCGGCCGTCGCTGAATCTGAGAAGATCTTTTGCAAATTCCATAATGATACCGGCAACCTGACAGGATCAGGCCGCATACCTTTCTTTAACTGAGTTGTACTTATTAACGCACTTGATTTTATTGATCATACGGTCCATAGCCGAATTCGATCGCATAGTCTTCCGGCAGCTCATTGTAATAACCTATGGCTTCGTATCCTTCAAGATAATCGCTTATTTTTATCGGTTCTTGTACGTCTGAGCTTACATCTCTTTTATAATAGATAGGGTTGCCGTCAGCGTCGCTGCCGTCCGCATTTCTGTCATAACTCACCGTGTATTTTTTGTTTAATTCATACCCTTCCAACTTATAAAAATCCTCAAACCCGTAATTGTACGACAAGCGATATTCCGCGTTTCTCAGCATCTTTTTCTCGGGCGAATAAAGCAGGTCGTGAATGCCGTAGAGACATCCGCAAAGGGCAACGCTGTCGTCTGACGGCACATATTTGAAGATCATCACCCGATGCCACTCATCCAGACCGTTGTAAAAAGAGCCGTCGCAAACCATCAGTTCTTCCGTTCCGTCCTGATCTATATCAAAATAGCAAAACGCGAAGCCCCATGGATCATCATTTAAGTTCATGGTCACATTGCCCTCTATCCCCTCATACTCCGGTTCGGACGCGCACACCTCGGTCAGTTCGCCGTCTTTAAGGAAATTCCAATAACGAAGCCGTATTTTTGTGTCCCGCGGCATAGTATCTGCAGCGGTAGTAACGAGCGTCAGATCACCGTCTGGATCATCCGCCTGAGCAGTGGTTTCGGCAGATGTTTCATTTGATGTCGTTGTTTCCTCTGATGATTTGTTCGTGTTTTTGATAATGATCGCGCATACTGTTCCCGCTGCAGCGACAACAATGACCGAAATGATAATGCTCAATATCCGGATCATTTTCCTGTTTGTTTCTTTAGTCATCTTTCTCTTCCATTCCTCTGTATTTTTTCTTTTATGACAAGTTTTAAAATATTCTATCACATTCCCCCGAAAAAGTACATACTCCTTGAAAGAGTCAAAGAAATGAACAGTTTGCTCGCATACATGCGTGCCAAAAGTAATGCAGAGGGCTGAAATTCAACCCTCCGCCGAATTTTTATGCTGTCAGATCAAATCAATAATATGTGAAATAGTCTTTCTGCTCCCAGCTGCCCTTGACCGTTGCGTCAACGGAAACACCCTTCTTGAGTGTACCCTTGATGGTTACGGGGTTAAAGAAGTGAGCGTATGAAAGCAAGCCGTTTTCACCGACAACAGCCTCGATGGTAGCTCCGGTGTAGGTAAAGCTGGTCTTTTCCTTATCAAGCACAAAGGGAGATACGTCCTTATCGGTGACCTCAAGCATACCCATTGCCTTTATATGGTTCGCGGGCTTCTGATTGCAGCCGACTGTTTCAGGCTTAAGGACTATCTTGATCTTATATGTATCACCGCTCTTTACACACTGCGCTGACTTAACGGCGTTTGCTGTAAGTCTGCTCATGACCATCTCACCGTCAAGAGGAATGAAGTTCTTGAGATCGTTGCCGTTTGCGCCCTTACCGGTACCGTTGTTGAAGGTGTCCTCCTTATGCCTCGGATCGCCCATGCCTTTCTGAAGCAGGTCGTTAGCCAGGCTCTTTAAAAAACCTACTGAGAACTCAGTGATCTCAGCCTTCTTCTGCTCGTCCTTGACGATCTTGAACTTGCCTTTGTAGCCCTTTGTAGCGTTTGCTACATTGTTGTAGTAAGCGACTATCTTTGCAATGTCGCTGCCTACGGGAGCTTCTTCAGCCGTTGTGGTGGTAGTTTCAACCGGCTCAGCCGTAGTGTCGTTCTCGCCTGCCGCTGTGGTGACCTCACCGCCGTCAGCAGTGGTTGCCTCTGTGGGAGCTTCTGTGGGAGCCTCTGTTGCACTGGGATCTGTAACGTCTGCTATTGTGGTTTCTTCAGGAACTTCTGTGGTGGGGTCGCTGTTAAAGAAATCCGTAGTGGCTTCTTCGGTGGTGGTCTCCTCATTGGTGCTTCCGCCGCAAGCTGCAAAGGAAAGGACCAATGTTAATACCATTAACAATGCTAAAAACTTTTTCATTGACTAATGTCTCCTTCTTGTTAATAACGATTCAGCAAATAATTGCTCATCTATAGTTTACTATATGTGAGATTACATGTCAATATCTTACTTATTGTCTTAATATAAAAAAAATTACTTGATTTTTGATAAAAATACACACATTACGACATTAAATATAGTCGCTTAATGCCGAAAGAGAATTAACGACCAGGTCTGCTTTGACCGATGATCTTTCGTATTCCTCCGGTGTTGTGACCCCTGTCATAACGAGAACGCAGGGTATTCCGTGGTTCGCGCCCACAGCGATATCTGTCATCAGCCTGTCACCCACAAAAACAAGATTTTCCCGCTCACAGCCCAGCAGATCGGTAATATAATCGACGGCAGCCGTCATGGGTTTACCCATTATGAGCGGGCGTTTGCCTGTGGATGCGGCAAACAATTCTATCATGGAGCCTGTATCAGGCTTGAATCCGTCAGCGGTGGGGCAGTTGAGATCCGGATGTGTGGCTATGTACAGCGCCCCTTCGCTTATATACTTTGCCGCCTTGCGTATTTTTTCATAGGTAAGGGTGGTATCAAAGCCCAGCACTACAATATCGGGATCCTCCCGCACCAGATTTATCCCGCCCTTTTCGAAGTCAGCCGTCAGCCGCTCGTTTCCCAGTAAATATACGCTTTTGCCCGGGTGGTGTTTGTTGAGATAGTCAATTGTGACGTGGGTGGAAATTATGATCTTGTCGTCATTCACAGGGAAGCCCATGCTTCTGAGCTTATCGCTGCAAACCTGAACGTTATTGGAGGAATTGTTGGTAAAGAAATAGAAATCCAGCCCCTTGTCCTTGAGACCGCCCACAAAGTCCGCCGACCCGCTTATCAGCCGGTTGCTCAGATAAAACGTCCCGTCCATATCAATGATAAAGTATTTTGTTTTTTCAAACAGCTTGTGCCTTGCCAATAATATCACAGCCCTTCCGCGAATCAGTTTACCACATGCTAAAGAAAATAACAAGGGAAAAACACAACAAACAAATACGTCTTGCAAATCAAAGGCAATTTTGATATAATCATCAGCGTGATATTCACGCGCACCCGTGGCGGAACTGGCAGACGCGCCGGATTTAGGATCCGGTATTGAAAGATGTGCAGGTTCGATCCCTGTCGGGTGCACCAGAAAATGTTCATCTTTTGGTAAACAAAAGATGAACATTTTCAACTAAATCCGTCCTTGCGGACGGGAGAAATCCTCACTTCGTTCGAGTGAAATCGCCTTCGGCGGTGAAATCCCGCTTTGCCGGATGAATGGACGGATTTAATTTCACCGTGAGCAAAGCGGATTTTGTTTCGAAACTTCAAATATCATTAAAAGAGTGTTATGAAACGGAATATTGGCTTGAACTGCTGGAGCGCGCAGATTTGGTTCCCGCGGAATCTCTTTCAAAACTGATACACGACTGCGGTTCAATACGTCGTATGCTTGCAGCGTCTGTCAATACCGCCAAAAACAGAATTGATAACGAATGAGTTGAGGTAACTGTATTATGAAGTTTGAGCTAAAAGAGTATTTGCCTTGAACGTAACGAAATAAGGTACGAGAAAACGCTTTATTCCGATGACGGCAGAGATAATGAATTTACGCTGAATGCAAAATGCAAAGCGGCTGCAGCAACGAATTATTGCTGCAGCCGCTTTTATATATTATTTCATCTTTTTAATTAAAATCCGAAGGGGTTCTGGAAGAAGTCGAAGATATCAACGGAAGTTGTCTGTTCTTCGGTCTTCTTTGTTTCCATGGAGCCCTTATCTTCAATAAGCTTAACCTCAACGTCAAATGAAGACACTTTATAGTTGTTGCTTATTCTGTAAAGCGTGAGCGTAAGGGTGTCTCCAACCTTGCCGTTTTCGATCGCGTCAAGCAGAACGCTTGAGGTGCTCATGGGCTTGCCGTTGACAGCGGTGATAAGATCGTACTTCTGAGCCTGCGTGCCATTGAAGGCGCTGTTGTCCTCGATCTCGCTGATTATGAGGGAACCTGACGGTAAACCTTTGAGCTGAACCACCATGTTGTAATACTGACTGGCTGTTGCCGGCGCATACGTTATTCCAAGCTTGGGTCTGTTGGGAACATAACCGTACGCTATAAGATTGTCAACTACCGATTTTGCCGTTTTTATCGGGATCGCAAAGCCCATGCCCTCGTACTCTGTATCGACTATCTTAAGGGAATTTATGCCGATGACCTGACCGTAAACATTCACAAGAGCTCCGCCTGAGTTGCCGGGGTTGATAGCCGCGTCATGCTGAATGCACTCCATGGTATACTTGCTGGTAACAGAGCGATCGATGGCTGAGACCATACCGCCTGTGAATGAGCCGAAGAACTCTGTTCCGCCGGGATTGCCCACTGCATATACAGGCTCGCCCACCTTAAGGGCGGTGGAATCTCCGAACTCAGCGGCGTTAAGACCTGTAGCCTTGACTTTGATAACTCCAACATCGGTTTTTGAATCATAGCCTACCATTACGGCGTCATACTTGGTCTCATCATAAAGCTGAACCGTCATGCTGCCCGTCACGTCTGCGATAACGTGGGCGCAGGTCACAATATAAGTGTATTCACCGGTCTTGTCCGTACCCATGATTATTCCGGTACCCTCGCCGGATTTTGAATCTGAATTTTTAGCGTAGCAGATAATGCCTACGATAGACTTGTGAACCTTATTGGCTATCTCCACCGGTGTAAGGGCGCCCTTTATCGCAGCGGTGGAAGCATCCGCAGATGGAGTCTCTGCAATGTTCATCTGGGTATCATCGCCGCCTGCCTCGTGAGTCTGATCTGAAGTCGAGATGCTCGGTGAGCTTGTCTTTGATCTCATCTTCTGAATGATAGAATTTGATCCGGCGCCGACGGCAAAGATCAGGACCGCAGCCACAATGCCCATAAAGATCTTCATGCCCTTTTTTCTGCCTTTGTTCGCGGGCTTTGCATTTTGCCGGGTGTCCCCTGTGCCCGGGTAACCGGCGTTATACGGAGACCTCTGCTGGGAATACCCGCCGCCGTACTGCCACTGCTGTGAATAGGGACTGTAGGCGTTGTAAGCGTTCGCGTTCTGCCGGCTGTCGCCGCTTCCGTTATAGTAACCGTTGCCGGGATATTCCTTTTGATACTCATTGTCGGTCTCAGGCATATTCTCGGCTGCGGCGTACTGCTCCGCCTTTTCTGCGGGTTCCTCAACGGGAGCGTATTGCTGTTCTGCCTTTTCAGCAGGTCCCTCCGGGGTGTTTTGCTGTTCAAGCGTATCCTCTCCGGCGTCTGAAGCGAAGACATTTCCGTTTGACCCTTCCATATCGAAGGAAGTTCCCTGATCGTTTAAATCTTTATTATATTCGTCCATTGTAAATACCTCCGTGGCATTATTTGTTTAAGAGCTCACCCTTGCGGGTCTTCTTTAACTTGAGGATATTGTAATCCAATAATATGAAAAAACTTTAAACATTGGATAAACATATTTAAAAGATATGTTTAATCCGTTGTTAACATTTTATCCCTCCGGCACTCCCGGCAGCTCAAAGGAGAACTCGGTATATTCTCCCTCCACACTATCCACGCTGATCTTGCCGTCATGCATATCAATTATTGTTTTTACTATATATAATCCAAGGCCGGCGCCTTTGACATCATAGCTTCTGGACTTGTCCACCTTATAGAAGCGTTCAAATATCTTGCCCAGATCCTCCGAGGGTATTCCCGCTCCGCTGTTTCTTATGGAGAAAAATACAGAATTATCCTCCGCCTTCTGAAGGTTGATGGCAATGTAGCCCTCTGTGTCGGTAAACTTTACAGCATTATCCACCAGATTGTACACTACCTGATTTATCATGGATTCGTCGGCGTTCACATAAACGCTGCCTATATTTTCAAGTCCCCGTACCTCTATGCATTTATTTTCGATTATGTGTTCAAAGGAAAGCAGGGTCTTGAACACCATATCGCTGAGGTCAAATGTCGTTATGTTCAGCTTGAGCTCTCCTGCCTCGCTCTTGGACATATTCAGCATTCCGGTGACCAGACGGGAAAGCCGCTTGATCTCATCCGACACTGTTGTAAGGTACTGCTCGTGCTTATCCTCGGGGATAGTTCCGTCCAGTATGCCGTCAATGAATCCGCTTATGGTGGTCATGGGAGTTTTCAGTTCGTGGGAAACATTCGCCACAAAGCTCCTGCGGGAGGATTCCATTGTGGAAAGCGCCCTCGCCATTGAATTGAAGGCATGGGCAAGCTCGCTCAATTCGTCGTTGCCCTTTATGGTGACGCGGTAGCTGAAATCGCCCTTGGCGTATCTCCTTGTAGCGGTCGCCATCTGCCGCAGGGGTTTTATCATCCTGTGGGACATAAGATATATTACCACAAAGGCAATAAACAGGGACATCGCCGCGGATATGAAGAACATTTTGAGTATGTCCGTTATATAATCCTCCGCTCCGTTGGCAAAGCTGCGGGTGGCGCAAACCACACCCACGGTTTTTTCGTCAATTACGATAGGCTCGGCAACAATGAATTTCTTCTCGTTGAAAACTCCGTCCATGTTGCTTATCTCTGTTACGCTGTCGGTTTTTACTTTATCCAATATTCTTTGGGGCAATACGTAATTGTCATGGATAACGCAGCTGCCCATAACTATCATGTTCTGATGCAGCTGTTCTTTGCAGAAAATGACCTTTCCCGTATTGACATTGCACACCACTATGTCCGAGTCAATAGCTGTGGATATGGTGCTCAGCATATTCAAAAGGATCTTTGCGGAGTTTTTCGTGCTGGGCGTGTCCATATAATCATTGTCGCTTTCAGGCTTGAGCATATCGGATGTGACCACGGATATGTTCTTTACGTTCTCCTGCATGAGCTTGATTTTTTCCTCGGACCAGTATCTTGCGCTGAATGCAGTCAATGCCGTGCCGAGGATAACTATGCTTGCCATTATCACTGCGGATATCGTAAAGAAATATTTTCTGAACAGTTTGCTTTTCCAGCTTATATTGCTGTATTTTCTGAGAAAACTACTTTTTATCCCGGACAAAGACGATCATTCCTTGGTTTCAAATTTATAACCCACGCTCCAGACGGTTTTCAGGCTCCACTTATCGGATACGCCCTCCAGCTTTTCACGAAGGCGTTTGACATGAACGTCAACCGTTCTGGAATCTCCGAAATAATCAAAGCCCCACACCTCGTCAAGCAGCTGATTCCTGGTGAACACCCTGTTGGGGTTGCTTGCCAGATGATAGATAAGCTCCAGCTCCTTTGGGGGCGTGTCCACCTTTTCACCTTTTACGCACATTTCATAATTTGTGAGGTTGATGGTGAGATTGTCATACACCACCTCTTTTACGCCGCTTTCGGGCTTGTCCGCATTGAAACGTCTGAGCACCGCTTTTACCCTTGCAACGATCTCCTTGGTATCAAAGGGCTTTACGACGTAATCATCCGCGCCCAGCTCAAGTCCCAGGACCTTGTCAAAGACCTCGCCCTTTGCGGTGAGCATTATAATGGGTGTATTTGAGGTCTTGCGGATCTCACGGCAGACCTGCCAGCCGTCCAGTACCGGAAGCATAATGTCCAGCAAAACCAGATCCGGCTCCAGGCTGTTAAAAGCTCTGATCGCTGTTCCGCCGTCATTAGCTATTGATACGATGTAGCCCTCCTTGTCAAGATAAAGCCTGAGAAGCTCGCATATATTTGTATCGTCATCAACGACGAGGATCTTTTCGTTTGCCATAAATATCTTCCTTTCCCTGTTATCATATTTCCGCGATCATCACGGTTTATACTTCCGGATTATAATTCAATTAAGTGAATATCCTATATATTTTTTGTTTCGGGTTTGTAAACATTTGCCTTATTTGCTGCGCATCTGTTCGATTATGCTCTGCTTTTCATTCCAAAGTTTACGGGAAAGGTCAACATAGTACTTGTGAGGATTTTCAAATCTCAGCACCTCTTCCCACAATGTGTACATCTGAGCCTCGCAGTAATCACGGATCTCCGGCAAAGAGGGACATTTGTAGCAAACTTCGCCCTTGTCAAATATCTTTTTAAGCAAAGGACTGGCAACGAAGTTGCTTATTTTCTTACTCTTCCATGTGTAGTCCGGATCGAACAGCTCATATGGCTCGTTTTCGTCGATGACCTCATCCGCAAGGGTGATAAGATCGGCGATCGCCTTGCCCGTATCCCTGTCAAAAAGTCTGTAGACCTTTTTGAAGCCCGGAGTAGTTATTTTTGTAACGTTCTCGCTGATGTTGATCTTGGGAACGATATTTCCGTCCTTTTCAACAGCCGCCAGCTTATATACGCCGTCAAACAGAGGCGACGACGCGGAGGTTATAAGCCTCTCCCCCACCTCGTAGGTATCCACCTTTGCGCCCTGCATTATCATGTCGCGGATAATATACTCATCCAGGGAATTTGTGGCTATGATCTCACAGTCCGGAAAACCTGCCTCATCCAGCATTTTTCTTGCCTTACGGGAAATATACGCAAGATCCCCGCTGTCTATCCTGATGGCATAAGGTCTGTATCCGTTCGGTACAAGCTCACGGTTAAAAGCCTCTATGGCGTTGGGTATGCCGGATCTCAACGTGTCATAGGTATCCACAAGCAGCACGCATTTTTCGGGGAATCGTTTTGCATAGGCGCAGAAAGCGTCCAGCTCATTGTCGAAAAGCTGGACCCAGCTGTGATTCATGGAATCAAACGGAGGTATGCCGAACTCCATTGCCGATCCGGCGTATGACGTTCCGTTGCAGCCTCCGATGTAAGCCGCCCTTGCTCCCAGTCTTGCGCCGTCCTCACCGTGGGAACGCCGTGCGCCCGCGCCTATGACTCCGTGACCCGCCGCCGCGCGGACTATTCTGTTTGCTTTGGTGGCGATAAGGCTCTGATGGTTGATAAACTGCAAAACCGCGGTTTCGATCAGCTGAAGCTCCGCCGGCGAACCTTTCAGGGTAACGACAGGCTCTCCCGGAAATATGGGTGTTCCCTCGGGGACCGCCCAAATATCTCCGGTAAATTTAAAGTTACGAAGGTATTCGACAAATTTTTCGCTTATGCCGCTGTTTTTCAGAAAGTCCAGCTCGTCCTCGGAGTATGATATATTATTGATATAATTTACAAGCTGCTCCAGACCCGCCATAATGGCAAACCCGCCGTTGTCGGGTATGCGTCTGAAGAAAACGTCATAGTACACCACCGTGTCACTTCCGAATTGAGCATAGCAGCCATCCGCAAGAGTCAGGGTATAAAAGTCGTTCAGCAAGGAATGGAATTGATCGCATTTTCCCATATAATACCTCCAAATAAAATTATTTTTCCAAAAAACGCAGTAAAGCATTAAATTTTACAACTTTTAACGGAAATTTTACAATTTTTAACGGAAATCTCTTGTAACCTGTAAAAAGTTTTGCTATAATAAATATAATTGAGCGCTTAAGCAAAATTCTCTCAATTGCTTATGCGCAGCCCCTGTTCTGTCGGAACAGGCGGTTACTTTTTATTATTTTACAAATTCAAATAAAGAAGGAGAAGAAAAAATGAGAATCAGAAAGCAGGCTTTGGGCAACCGTAACATCGTCGGAGCAAAAATTGAAGCAAAGCGCAAGGAACTTGGCATCAAACAGAAGGCGCTTTTGACTCAACTTCAAATAAAGGGCGTTGATCTGAACGCATCAGGCTTATCGAAGCTCGAAGGTCAGCTTCGTTATGTGACCGATTTTGAGCTTAAGGTGATCGCCGAAGTGCTTGGCGTATCTGTCAACTGGCTGCTTGGTATTGATGAATAATACATAACAATCAAGTAATTGTACTAACCGCAGGATTCATTGCGAATTCTGCGGTTGTTTTTCAGAGGTGACCTTTATGCTTACGGAACAAACACGTTGCTTGTTATCAGCCTGACGCCAAGATCGATAAGAGCTTTAAGCTGCTCTATGTCATCCACGGTCCAGCAGGCGACCTGATCAAGCTCGGACTCCAAAACCTTTTTTATGACCTCATCCGTATTCTTGCTCGCCTCAAAGTCAATGCCCATACCGTTATCCTTGCAGAACTGTATACTTTCATCCGTTACCTCTGAAACAAGGTACATATATTTATAGTCGGGATATTCCTTTTTCAGTCTGGCAAGCTTTTCGCCGTCAAAGGAAATGATTATCGGCACGGTGGGCAGCGCCTTGTCCTCAATTATCTGAAAAACTTTTTTCGCGCATTCATCACTTACATCTTTAAATTCAATTACCGGTGTGATCATGCCTGAATCGCAGATCTCCAATATCTCTTCAGCGGTGGCTATCCTTACGTCATCGTACTTTTCTATATTTGCCCCGTTATCGAATTTCAGCTTAAGAAGCTCGTAGTAGGTGAAGCTGTTGACCTTTCCCTTTCCGTCGGTCATCCTGTCCACGGTATTGTCGTGCATAAGTACAGGGGTACCGTCACGGCTCTCGGAGATATCAAACTCCACCATGGTCAACCCCGCGTCTTTTGCTTCTTGAATAGAATACACCGTATTCTCCGGCGCTATCGCCGAAAGACCTCTGTGAGCGATTATCACCAGGTTTTCCGTATCTATTGAAGCCTTCGACAAACTTATAAGCTCCTTGGGCTCTATTTTCTTTTCCTTTTTACTTACGAAATGCTTGACAAGGAAAATACCGCCGATCACTACAAGGATCACCGCGGTGCCTATTATTATCCACTTAAGATATTTTTTCAACAATCAAATCAACTCCAAAATTTTTCCTGTGCTTTATTATATACTATTATTTTCAAATTGTAAAATGTTTTATTACAAAAACCGCAGGTCGGAATACATATCGGCAAAATATGAATTCCGGCCCGTTATTTTCAGGCGCGCGCTTTTCGCCGGCGGCTTTTCTGAGGACAAGCACTGTCACCTCCGGCAGTACGCGCCTAATTTTGAGGGTCAGCCCTCAGGTTTATTATATGCCCCGGGAAATTTATTGTTCTACGCGGTATCGACCCGGAGCCGCATTTTTAAAATATCCTGAACATTTATTTTGTTGACACGGTCCCACCTGTATGATAAATTATTATTGTAAATAAAAAGCGGAAAGGTGCTTGCTTATGATAGCTTCTGAGCTTGCGAAAAAACTTGATCTTGAAATATTGAATATGTCCTCCGATGACCGCGAGGTGACAGGCGGATACTGCGGAGATCTGCTCAGCTGGGTGATGTCCCGCACAGACAGCGGCGACGCGTGGATCACTGTAATGGGCAACATCAACTCCATCGGTGTTGCCGTGCTTGCGGACGTTTCCTGCATAATACTCAGCGAAAACGCCGCCCTTGACGGCAATGCTCTGGTCAAGGCAAAGGAAAACAATGTTTCCGTTTTCCGCTCCGCCCTCAATGCATACCGCCTTGCGGTCGAGATCTCCAAGCTGATATGAAATGTTATTACGATCTACATATGCACTCATGTTTATCCCCCTGCGGCAGCGACGACATGAGCCCTAACAACCTTGTAAACATGGCAAAGCTTGCAGGGTACGATATCATTGCCTTAACTGACCACAACTCCTCACTGAACTGTCCCGCCGCCGTTAAAGTCGGCGAAAATGCCGGCATAACAGTGGTGCCGGGCATGGAGCTTTGTACCTCCGAGGAAGTACACATAGTCTGTCTGTTTTCCACGGTGGAAGCGGCTTTGAATTTTTCCGGGTACGTTGAAGAAAAAATGATGAAAATATCCTATTCGCGGGATATTTTCGGCAATCAGCTTATCATGGATGAAAATGATAATATCATCGGCACGGTGGATCATCTGCTCAACGTGGCAAGCGATATATCCGCGAACAAAGCGGTAAAAATAGTCTCCGAATTCGGCGGAGTCTGTTTCCCCGCCCACATAGACAGACCCTCATTCAGCATTATATCGAACCTTGGTATGATAACCGAGGACATGGGCTTTTGCAATGCGGAGCTCACCGCTCTTGCTGACCGTGAAGAATATATACTCAAATATCCGATACTTGAAAATATGCGTCTGCTGACGGATTCCGACTCCCATTATCTTGAAAACATCCCCGACGCCGCCCGTTATATACAACTGGAGGAATGCTCCGCGGAGTGTCTTGTAAATTATCTCCGACAGCCGCCGAAGCTTTGATTTTCTGTGCACATTGCAGGAAGATATCAAATAATTTGAGGAAGAAAAGGATCAAAATATGACACGGATAATGTTTATTTGTCTGGGCAACATCTGCCGCAGTCCCATGGCGGAGATCATATTCAGAAATATGGTCAAAAACGCAGGCAGAAGTGATGAGTTCATTATAGCGTCAAGCGCCACAAGCAATGAAAACGTATTCAACGGGATCGGCGCGGAGGTCTATCCCCCGCCAGGAAGATACTTGCCCGCCACGGTCTCTCTGCCGCGGGCAAAAGAGCCGTCCAGCTGACCGCCGATGATTACGGAAAATACGATATGTTTATATGCATGGACAGGAACAATATTCAAAGCGTAAGGCGGATTTTCGGCGGCGACAGGGACGGCAAGATCAGTATGCTGATGGACTACACACACAGACCCGGCGACGTCTCCGACCCCTGGTACACCGGTGACTTTGAAACGGCATACAGGGATATTTATGAGGGTTGCGAAGGATTATTATCCTTAAAATTTTCACGGCAATAAAAGCTAAAAAACTGTTGACAATCTCTCTGTCATGTGATATCATTATTTGCGTACCTCACGGAGAGATACCGAAGTGGTCATAACGGAACGGTCTTGAAAACCGTCGTGTCGCAAGGCACCGTGGGTTCGAATCCCACTCTCTCCGCCATTATATTAAGCATACAGTCCGCGCTGTATGCTTAATATCGAAACTTAATAAAATTTTCAGTTACCATGGAGAAGTACTCAAGTTGGTGACGAGGCGCCCCTGCTAAGGGCGTAGGTCGGGTAACCGGCGCGGGAGTTCGAGTCTCCCCTTCTCCGCCATAACTGCACACCAATTTTGATACAATACGTATCTTGAGGGGTGTGCAGTTTTCTTTTGCTGAAAGCGTTGATACATAAGGCTTTGCGGTTTACAATTTAACGATTACGGCTCTGCGGGTTGTCAAAAATGAACCTGCAGAGCCGTTTTTGCATTTTAACGCTTTGTATAATTTAACGAT
>JAIKWV010000024.1 GCA_024684435.1 Clostridiales bacterium | reverse complement strand
ATTTTGAATGCCTCCCTTTATTTTGTAGTTTGTGCAGTTGGCAGACCGCACGTCTATTCTATAAAGGGATTATTTTTTATTCAACTATTTAATTCTTACCGAACCACGCGTCTAACGCGTGGTTTTCAGATACAAAAAATCGGCTCCCCGTTACAGGGAGCCGAAATTGTTTTCTTACACCATCCTGCATCCTTCACAGTGCTCGCAGTCCGGGAATTTTGTGCCGTCATAGGCGATGCCGTTTTTATCATAGTAGTCCTTTACAGCCGATTTAATTGCTTCCTCCGCTAAAACGGAGCAATGCAGCTTGTGCGCCGGCAAACCGCCCAGAGCGTCCACCACCTGCTTGTTCGTCACGGCGAGAGCCTCCTCCAGAGTTTTGCCCTTTATCATTTCCGTTGCCATTGAGCTGGAGGCTATGGCACTGCCGCAGCCGAAGGTCTCAAATTTAACGTCCGTAATAATATCGTTTTCGATCTTCAGGTACATTTTCATTATGTCGCCGCACTTTGCGTTGCCAACTTCGCCCACGCCATCGGCGTTTTCGATCTCACCCACGTTCCGGGGATTCATAAAGTGATCCATTACGATTTCAGTATATAAAGCCATAATAATTCTCCTTACAATACAAACTGCTTTTTGCCGCTTTCAAGATCCTTCCACAGGGGGGATATGCTGCGAAGTCGCTCAACAATCTTCGGTACCTCGGCGATTATATGATCCATTTCTTCCTCGGTGTTCTCCTCGCACAGGGACAGCCTCAGGGATCCGTGAGCTACTTCGTGGGGGCGTCCGATAGCCAACAGTACATGGGAGGGATCAAGTGAGCCGGAGGTACAGGCGCTTCCCGACGACGCGCAGATGCCCTTTGCGTCCAGCAAAAGCAACAGGCTCTCGCCCTCAATGCCCTCAAAACAAAAGCTGACGTTTCCGGGAAGGCGATTCATCGGATCGCCGTTCAATGCGCTTTTAGGTATCTTTGAAAGCCCGTCTATCAGTTTATCCCGGAGGGCGGCGACCTTTTTCGCATTTTTATCGATATTATCCGTTGCCTCTTTCAGCGCCGCTGCCATGCCGACTATCGCGGGGATATTTTCCGTGCCTGCGCGTTTGCCCCGTTCCTGAGCGCCGCCTTCAATTATATTGGTCAGGGGGATGCCGGTTTTGACATATAGGGCTCCCGCGCCTTTTGGTCCGTGAAATTTGTGGGCGGATATTGAGAGCATATCGATGTTCTGTTCTTTTACGTCTATTTTCAGATGCCCCGCCGCCTGTACCGCGTCGGTGTGGAAAATAACTCCCTTTTCCCGACAGACGGCGCCGATCTCCGCAATGGGTAAAATCGAGCCGATCTCATTGTTGGCGTACATTACAGTAACAAGGCAGGTGTCCGGACGAATGGCGTTTTTGACCTGCTCCGGCGTTACCGTACCGATACTTCCTACCGGAAGCAGCTCCACCTCAAAGCCCTGTTTTTCAAGCTTTTTTAATGTGTGAAGCACGGCGTGGTGCTCAAAAGCGGTGGAAATGATGTGCTTTTTGCCCTTACGTTCTCCCAGAACGGCGGCGGAAATTATTGCCTGATTGTCCGCTTCACTGCCGCCGGAGGTAAAATAAATTTCCTTTGGCAAACAGCCTATGCACCCGGCGACGGTTTCTCTTGCCTCCGCAAGCGCCTCCGCCGCTTCCTGACCCGCGGTGTGCAGGCTGGAAGGGTTGCCGTATATCTCACTGAAATAGGGCATCATGGCGTTGAGCGCCGTTTTACTTAATCTTGTTGTTGCTGCGTTATCTGCGTAAATCATGTTTATTCCTTGTCTTTCGTATTGTTTTTTCTTAAGTTATTATACCACATAAACCTACTATGTCAATAGGCAAAGTAAGATACTGGCGTAAAAATTCAAGAGGCAGACGGATCAACCTCCCGATAGATTTAAATATAGTAGTTGTTTCCCGCGCTTTCGGATTTTTTATCAAGGATATCCTGCAGAGTAATGCCGTCCAGATAGTTGTTGACTACCCTGTAAAGTCCTTCCCATACCGGGAGAGTCATGCATTCCTGACAGCGGGGACAGGTGTTCAGTTGACCTTCAAGGCAGGATACGGGAGCCATGCTTCCCTCCGTGGCTCTGAGTATTTCTCCCACGGTGTAATCCATGGGGGGCTTTACGAGCCTGTAACCGCCGCCGAAACCACGCATAGTCTGCAAAAACTCGGCACGGTTCAAAACAGGAATTATCTGCTCCAGATATTTCTTTGATATGTTCTGACGTTCCGCAATGTCCTTAAGGGCAACAAAGCCGTCATTCTGATGTTCAGCCAGATCGATCATCATGCGCAGGGCATATCTTCCCCGAGTGGAAATCATATAAAACACCGTCCTTTAATATACAATTATACTATAGGTTTGATAGGTTTTCAAGAGAAAAATAAAAATTGATATTATCTGTAAAATCGGTATTTATGAAATCATAAATGATGATCGCAAAGGCAATAAACAAAGCCGCGGAACAATGAGTGAATCTAATTCACACAGCAAATATAAATATGATTGATTGTAGCAGACTGTCTACTGATAAAAATTGATGTATAGGGAATTATACAATAAATTGTCAAAAATTGTTGAACAAGATACTTGTTGAATTATTTTCACACAAAAACAGCAAAAATGCTTGACTTTTCATTTTCTCTGTGCTAATATTTCGTTGAAAAAAACACCAGGGAGGAAATTGAAATGGAAAAAGCGTTAAAGGTCATGCTTACGGAAGATTTAAACGAGTTCGGCAGGAAATGTGCCGGTGTCCTGAAATCGGAGGGCTATGATGTCACATTAGTGCCAAAGGACGGGTATGAGGTAATAAAAAATATCGAGCGAGGTGTTCCCGACGTTCTGATAATGGACACATTCATGCAGCACATCGACGCGTTGGGAGTCATGAAGGAGCTCAAATCAAAGAGCCTTAACAAGAAACCACTGATAATGCTCATGTCCAGTGTGGACAATCTGAACCTTGAAAAAGAGGTCCTCTCCAACGGCGCGGATTATTATTTTCTCAAGCCCTTTGATGTCAATATGATATCTGAGCGCATA
>JAIKWV010000028.1 GCA_024684435.1 Clostridiales bacterium | reverse complement strand
ATTTTGTAGTTTGTGCAGTTGGCAGACCGCACGTCTATTCTATAAAGGGATTATTTTTTATTCAACTATTTAATTCTTACCGAACCACGCGTCTAACGCGTGGTTTTCAGATACAAAAAAGCACTTGCGTCAGCAAGTGCTTTTTTATACTTGATCAAAATGCAAAAAATATTATTTCGCAAAGTTTATATAATTGATATTCATCTTATCATCAATTGCCGAAGATCCAATACAGAATGCTCACAAAGAATGAACCGATCACATCAAATATTCCGTCGAAAAATGATACAATACCGTCAAACATCGTTATTTCCCTCCTTTCCTGTAATCTTGCAATTATATTATAGCATATTTGATTGGTAATTTCAACCACGGATGAGCGGATAATATGCTTGAGAAGAATGACTTCACACTTTTCCCTATTGTCTGATTATTTTGTGATTAACAAATAAAATTGCAAAAGTGATATATTTGGCTTATGCAAATATGATATAATATTCGTTCCTTCATGCGCCGCAGGCATATATCATCGCACGAAGTGCAATATCATCCCGAAGGGATATCACCCGTTCCAATAAGGAACGGATATCAATCAGAACCACCGGTTGAACCGGTGATTTGAACTGCCCCTATAAGGGGCTATTACAGGCGTACCCCCTGCAACCAGGGGTATCGAATGTTTGACAACGCATTACTTTTTCAAGCAGCCGCTCACGTGCGGCTGTTTGTTTTTGCTTATTTATTCTTGGCACCCGTAAACGGGTCTATGTATTCCTTGAATGATATTTGATCATTTGCGTAATCTTCTGCTAATTGGTTTTGTATGTATTCCGCTATCACTTTTTTATTTCTTCCTACCGTATCCACATAATAACCTCTGCACAAAAAATGTCGTGAACCGTATTTATACTTCAAATTTGCGTGCCGGTCGAATATCATTAGACTACTTTTACCCTTGAGATATCCCATAAACTGTGATACACTTAGATACGGTGGTAAACTCACCAACATACGTATATGATCCGCACACGCTTCTGCTTCCAATATTTCCACTTTCTTTTGCTCACAGAGTTTTCGCAAGATTTCTCCTATATCTTTTCGTAGTTTTCCGTATATATCTTTTCTTCTGAACTTTGGTGCAAAAACTATATGGTACTGGCATCGGTATGTCGAATGTGCTGTCGTTTTACTTCTGTATTACTTTTTTTCATGTGTAAAACCTCCTTGTATTCTGTGGTAATGCGTCGCCAAACACATCCACATTATACTCGGAGGTTTTCTTTTACTAAAGTGTTTTTTATTTCCCCCGGTTGAACCGGGGGATTTATGCCGCTTAAGCGCCATTGAAAAAAGTTGCCTTTTGATAGACAAAAGGCACTTTTTTTCTGGCAAATAGCCCTGATATTGATACAAAATGCACCCCCAGTGCAAAGGTGGGGCGCATTTATCATTTTTGCCATTTAATTGTTCGGTTATAAGAGCTGATTACAGCTCAAATTCCTGATACCCCCAAATCGGTTTGAATGGATCCGCGCAAGTGTAGTGGATAGCACAGCATAAGCCCCGTGTCTCACAGCGAAACAAGCAACGCCGGATCACAGTCATATTCCGTCAAAAGGTCGCTGTAATCCTGCAGCGCCTGCAAATCGCGGATCAAAGGTTGATAAGAAAGATAAGCCATTTTCATCACTGAGCGATCCGGTGTTCACAAAAGAAGACGAAGCGTCCTTCTTGTCAGAATCACTTCTCCTTTCTAACTGAATATTTGAAATACCGATAATCATATATGACTCAAGCGCACAACTGATATTGTTCAAATGACAAAAACTCCAAAGGATGATCATCGAACATACTGGCTTTGCTCACTTGCTGCTGGCAGTACCGATAATAACGTTTTCTGTATTCGGAAGATGAAGCATCCTCCATTGACTCAAACATCTTGGCTGCTACGCTCTTGACTAATTCAAAGCAATTCTTGGCATCTTCAGCAAGTATCGGGTATTTTTCGGCATTCGGATCAGCATCGCGCAGTTTTTGAATTGCTGATTGATAAGCACGGAGTTCTGCAGAGAAAATCTCACTATAGCATGTGACATCATAGAGAGCTTGCCCGATTTTTCCGTGTCCGGAAAGATCTGAATATGACTCTATGCCAATTCTCGCTGCTTCAATTTCAAACTGTGTAAAATCTTTGAACGTTTTCTTTTGCAATTCTCCCACAACTTTATCATATCCTCCTTCTGCAATTAGCCTAGCGGCCTCTTTCAGCCAAGCTTCTGAATCCCGTTGATACAGTGCCTTGATATCGGCAATTTGCCTGGATATAACCCCATCGTTTCCATAATTCTTTTCAAACGACTCCAGAATCGCCAATCCTTTTGAATAATCAGCTAAATATCGATCAATATAATCTATAATTTCATCGCCATATTTTAATATATCGTCAGCATTTCCAAGCATATTATTAAACTTTTTTAATGTTTTAGCATCAATCGTTCTTCCATCCAGAACCAAACTGCCATCGTTGAGTCTTATAACGTTTGCATATTTGTAATAATCATTTCCGTACTTTTTAAATAGCCCAAGTAAAGCCCTAAAATCTTCAACTTCACTATCAGTGCTTCCTCCTTTATACAAATCTGTTTCTGCAACCGTATTAAGCTGTTCAAGAAGAAGCAGTCGCGTTTTATATTCCTCTGGCTTATAACCAGATTGAGTTAAAATGCCTAGAACGGTTTCTTTTGTAAGATTTTTCGCGTTGTACAAAACCATCCATGTCTCATCCAAGAAATCCATGGAACCCAGAAACTCCGAAACAATAGAAACACATCCATTAAAATATGCATCCGACCACGGGTGCCCGGCAAAAGAACCGATTTCAATCGTAGTCGGGACAGAAGAAACCGTCCGAATTTCCAGAATCTGCCCACAAACAGCAGACAGTTCTTCATACAATGGGCTCAGCTTTAAGTTTACTGTTTCAACTGTTAAATCATTGCCAAGTAGAATAAGTGCGTCTATCTCTTCGGTTATCTTGCTCACCGTCATCATTGCATCAACTATTTTTGAGAAAGCGGACCCATATGCAGAATCATTTGCGACTTCATTTTCAAACAGTTTCTCCAACTCAGCTTTTGCCGCCTTGTTCACCTGCAATGCCATCTCATTAATTAATTTGAACTGAGCACTGAATTTTTCCAAAACATATGTGACTATACCTCTAACCTTTTCGACAAGGAACGTATACCAATTCATGGTTGAATCCATTACCGCAATAATTAATGGCTTCGATAAGAACCTGTTTAATCTCTCAAACTCTTTTTGGGAATAGTCTCTTGTCGTTTTAGAGCCGGCGTCATATAGAATCTGATCAGTATGCTCGACAGTAGTGATAAAATCGCTTATTTTCGACTTCATCTGATTCCCAATTCCCGTTGCTTCTTCCTTAAGTTTCACCACATATTCATACAATGCTGCCAGCGCATCGTGCACCTGTCCGGAAGGAACACCATACTCCGTCATATTATCAAGGATTATCACATAAGTATCAAGTGCTTTTTCTAGTTCCGACGAGAATTCAACAGCACAAAGCTGAAATCTTTCAAATTCCTGAACTTTCAAAACAAAATCGTGATCCAAATTCATTAAGTTTTCACCGACTTTCCTTTACGAATGCTTGACCATTTGTGCAGCGTCTTTATCTGCCTGTTCAAACGTTGCGTTGATCGTCAGAAAATACTTACGTGTATGATCCAACAGTTTATCTAATGCGTTACGAGCATTTCTTATTGCCACTGCGTAATCACAAAGTGCTTTTTTGGTTTTTCCCTTGCTTTTTTCCATCCCATTTACAGAATTTATAGTTTTTAAAGGAAAACTGGTCCATGATTCACATAAATTATATAATTCTGTTGCTGCGGACTTGATAGAATCTTCTTTGACAATGATTGTTTTAGATTCCGCCATTTTTTTCTTCCTCCTGTTGCTGAACAAACTGTGCATTTGTAGAAACCAACTCATCCTCAACACTACGAATCCGCCTAGTAAGATCCGCAATCCTATCCTCTGCTTGTTGGTGACCATTGGTCGCATTAGAAACACTTTCTTCTAACAATCTAAAAGCTTCAGCTGCTTTTGCACCTTGAAGAGTTTTTTTCATTTTCTCTAGATATTCTCTCTTAAATCTGGTGCCCTGGATTTCGTTTGCACCTGATACTAGGGACTGATACAACGACTTAATTTCGTCCTGTTTTTCCTTATATAGTTTACGAAATAAATCACTCGCCGCAGCAAACGAGTCTCGTTCTGCCTCCTCACGGCGCTTTCTGTCAAACAATTCATTCAGTTGCTGTTTCAGCCACTGGATTCTTTCTCTCAATGATTCAAGAAGCATTTTTATTTCACCCTTTCTTTCGTACTCGGCAACACCCATATCCAAATCATAAACGTCGTCAAATTCTCTTTTTCAGCGCCACTTTTGATTATCAAAAGTGGCGCTGACGCGCAATGATAGACTTAACCCCTAATCCGCTGGGCAATCTCAGTGTCCGACCGTTAACAATGAGGCCACTAATACATAGTGTAGACACCATCTCACGCACGATTATTTTTATGATTAAAATGCGAAATCGGAATAAAACGCAGAAAATTCGGTTAAGCAGAGCGTTCTGCAAAGCCGGGGTTTTCTTGTAATCATGTGTAAGAAGCCGTAAAGTCCTCCATATAAAGGGCTTTTGAACAAGGGGTGTGGTGCAAAAAACAGGACTCCGATTGTATCAAAATCAGAGTCCTGTTTTGGCAGGGGCAGAAGGACTTGAACCCTCGGCACGCGGTTTTGGAGACCGCTGCTCTACCAACTGAGCTATACCCCTAAAGTGGTGGACCATCAGGGACTCGAACCCCGGACCAACCGGTTATGAGCCGGTTGCTCTAACCAACTGAGCTAATGGTCCTGATGATAAAATGTCCGAAATTAATCGGACATTTTATGGAGCTGCTAACCAGATTCGAACTGGTGACCTCATCCTTACCAAGGATGTGCTCTGCCTCCTGAGCCATAGCAGCGCATGGCGACCCGGAACGGGCTCGAACCGTCGACCTCTAGCGTGACAGGCTAGCGTTCTAACCAGCTGAACTACCGGGCCACGACCTGAAATTGATGACTCTCAACCCCAAGCAGTAGATATCATAGCATAAAACAATTTTTTTTGCAAGCAATTTTTCAAAAAAATTAAATTATATATAACAAAGCGTTTTATTGTGCTTAAATCGAATTTTATTCCTGCCGTTATATCGGTTGCTTTTTTTCAGTATAAATGTTATACTTTACATAACTTTTGAAAGGGTGATATTTACGAAAAGAAAAAACAATTTTATTCTGTCTGCTGTTCTCAGCGCATTATTCATCGCATTCATCGCCATGCTGAAAACCATCGACGTTGCGCCGATAGGTCCTGTCGGCACTGAAGTGGGCTTTGCTCATCTGAACCGGGCGGTCTCAAATTTCTTCGTCATGGATATAAAGGTATACAAGGTGACCGAGATCCTCGGTTATGCCCTGATAGCCATGGGCGCGGTGTTCGCGCTGGCAGGGGTATTGCAGGTCATACGCAGAAAAAGCCTGCTCAAGGTAGACAAGAGAATAATCTCTTTAGGTGAGCTGTATGTGATATTGCTGGGCATATACGCCATATTTGAAAAAGTCATAATAAACTACAGACCGGTCATAATGCCCGGTGAAGAACTGCCGGAGGCCTCTTTCCCCTCCTCCCATACCATGCTCGCCATTGTTATCGGGGGCAGCGTTATGATGATGCTCAAATATTATATTTCCAACATTCATTTAAGGCGCGTTCTTCAGGTGATCTGTCTTGCGACTATATTTACAACTGTAAGTCTGAGGTTGGTTTCCGGAGTACACTGGTTTACCGACATTGTGGGCAGCGTTCTTATCTCCTGCGCCCTGCTCAACCTCTTTGCGGGAGCCATAAAAGAGGAATAGTCTTTAATAATAATCGTATTAGAATATTGACATATTTTTGTTTTTTATTTAAAATAGAGACATAATATTTTATCAAGAAAGGAAAGAAAATCATGAAAGATATCCTTAAATGGGTTTTTCTCGTAATCTTTTTGGTTTCCACATCTATCCACCTGTACGCCTCAAAGAAGCAGAACAAAAAGCTCAGAGGCATAACCAAGCCTTTTATCCTGCTGGCGCTCCTCGGTTTCTATATTTTCTCAGTTGAAAAGATCCTGTGGACTGTTGTCGCAGCGCTTATTTGCAGCTGGCTGGGCGACGTACTGCTTATCATTCCCGGCGTCAAGTGGTTCACCCTCGGCGGCATATCGTTCATGATAAGTCACGGCTTCTTTATATGGAGCTACATTTACGACATCAATTTCGTATCTGTTCCCCTTGCGCCGATCATTATCCTTGCGCTGTTGTTCATTTGCATCGTGACCGTGATTTTCAAGAATCTCAAGCCCTATCTTCCCAAGGCGCTGTTCTATCCCATGTATCTTTATCTTCTTGTAAACGGCGCTATGAACTGCTTTGCAATATTCAGGATGATCAGCGGGCAATACCTGTTCAACACCGTATTTACCTGCATAGGCGCGATCCTGTTCTTTATTTCCGACGCTTCCCTGTTCTTTGTAAGGTTTAATAAAGACAGCAAACAAAAGACCCACTTCCTTGTTATGCTGACTTATTCATTGGGCGAATTTTTGATCGTTCTCGGCTTATTATAATAAATAATCGGAGGTGTTCTTATGAAGTATTATCTTTACAACTCAAAGGCAAACAACGGTATCAAACCCAAGGTCCCGGCAGGCGTTGAGCTCATTGACGCCGTAGGTATGGATTACCCCAAGTTCTTTGATGATCTCAACCCTGAAGATGAAGTCGTTCTTTTAGGCGGCGACGGCACCCTCAACTATTTCGTAAACGCCATGAAGGGTTATGAGATCAAGAACAACGTGTATCTTCTTGGCAGCGGAACAGGCAACGACTTTTTCAACGACATTGAAAAGAGACCCGGTGAGACAGTGCTTGTAAATCCGTATATTACCAATCTTCCCACGGTAAGAGTTAACGGAATGGAACAGCTCTTCCTGAACAACATGGGCTTCGGCATTGACGGTTACTGCTGTGAGGTAGCAGATCAGATCAAAGCCGCCACCCCCAACAAGGAGATAAACTATACCGGCATCGCGATAAAGGGTCTTCTTTTCCACTTCAAACCCTGCCACGCCACAGTTACTGTAGACGGCGAGACCCATGAATTCGACAACGTCTGGATCGCTCCCACAATGAAGGGCAGATACTACGGCGGCGGCATGAAGATGGCTCCCGCGCAGGACAGAAACTCTGACAAGCTTACGGTAGTTGTATACATGTCAAAGAGCAAGCTCAAGGCGCTGACCACATTCCCCTCGATCTTCAAGGGTGAGCATATTACCAAAAAGGACATGGTACAGATCTTTACAGGCAACAAGATCCATGTCAAATTCTCAAGACCCTGCGCCGCTCAGATCGACGGTGAGACCGTTCTCAACGTCACCGAATACGAAGCGGAGCTGTAAAATTAAAACATATCTTATCGGCTGCCGTGTTTATCAAAACACGGCAGCCGGGATCATTTTTGAACTCACCTGCCCTGTTACGCGGCAGGTGTCCGAAAGGATAGTTGACAATGCTGGAACGCAGCTGCGGCGTGCTTATGCCCATATTCTCCCTGCCGTCAAAATACGGTATAGGAACTCTGGGCAAGGCCGCGAAAAAATTTGTGGATTTTCTTGTTGACGCCGGTCACAGCTACTGGCAGATACTGCCTGTGGGTCCCACAAGCTACGGTGATTCCCCATATCAGAGCTTTTCCACCTTTGCCGGGAACCCCTACTTCATAGACCTCGAAGAGCTTATATCCGACAAACTGCTCACAAGAAAGGAATGCGAATCTCCCGACTGGGGCGACGATCCCCATAGGGTGGATTACGCAAAAATATATAACAACCGTTTTGACGTACTCCGCAAAGCCTATCAGCGAGGCAAAGAGAGAGACAAGGCTGAGGTCGACGCCTTTGCCCGTGAAAACGTCGGCTGGCTGCCGGATTACGCCCTTTATATGGCGGTAAAACGTCACTTCGGCATGAAGGCATGGTTCGATTGGGAGGATAAGGACATCCGTCTCAGAAAACCTGAGGCTGTCAAGAAATACTTCCTGCTCCTTGCGGAGGATATAGACTTTTTCATCTATGTGCAGTATCTGTTTTTTAAACAGTGGGATGAGTTTAAAAAGTACGCCAACGAAAAAGGGATCAGTATCATCGGAGATATCCCGATCTACGTCGCCATGGATTCTGCTGACGTCTGGTCAGAGCCTCAATGGTTTCAATTGGATGATGACAATGTTCCGAAAGAGGTCGCCGGCGTTCCCCCGGACTATTTTTCGGCGGACGGTCAGCTGTGGGGCAATCCCCTCTACCGTTGGGACAGAATGGCGGCGGACGGCTACGGTTGGTGGATACGCCGTATCGGAGGCGCGCAAAAGCTTTACGACGTACTGCGTATCGACCATTTTCGCGGGATGGAGAGCTACTGGGCGGTGCCCTACGGAGCGAAGACCGCAAGGAACGGTCGGTGGGTCAAGGGTCCGGGAATGAAGCTTGTAGGCATGCTCACAAACTGGTTCAGCGATATGCAGTTCATTGCCGAGGATCTGGGCATATTGACCCCGGAGGTCAGGGAGCTGCTTGCCGACAGCGGCCTGCCCGGCATGAAGGTGCTGGAATTTGCCTTCGACCACACCAAGCCTTCAAACTACCTTCCCCACGTTTATAACAAAAATTGCATCTGCTACGCAGGCACCCATGACAACGCCACGCTCAAGGAGTGGTATCAGACTTCAGACCCGAAGGATATAGCCTTTGCAAAGGAATATCTCGGATTGAACGAAAACGAAGGTTTTATTGAAGGCGTGTTAAGGGGCGGAATGAGCAGTGTCGCCGACCTGTTCATAGCTCAGATGCAGGATTGGCTTGAGCTTGGAGCCGAGGCGCGTATAAACACCCCCGGAACATCCTGCGGCAACTGGCAATGGCGCATGGACGTCGGCGCTATTTCAAAGGCTCTGAGCAAAAATATGGCAAGAATGGCTGTTATTTACGGCAGAAGCGACAAACCGTGGACAATTAAATAAATAAAAAATTCAGGTCTTCTATGAAGCAATAATCATAGGAGACCTGATTTTATTATAACCGTTTGAAAGATTACCCAATGAATTTGAGAGTCAGGATCTTTTTGCCGGTGATCTCAAAATCAACAAAGCCGTCTTCGTTAAGGCTCAGCTCTTTTTCGTCCTTTTCTTCAAGAGTCACAAGCTTTACCTGAGACCAGGGTTTATCTGTGTAAGCGGGCAATTCAAATTCAGCCTGCTGACGCTCTAACGGCGACTGCGGCGCGGCGGGGGCAATGCCTCCGTTAAAGCGGATCGCGTTTTTCACCGTTGAGTCTGAGGGATTAAACAGCCTGATGACCCAGCCTTCGCCGTCCTCACTGCGTTTGACGGCGGAAATGTTGAGGTTTTCATCCTTCAGTTCAATAAACGAGTGAGTAGCGGGCGTTTTGCCGTGGGCTGTGGGGGCAAGCTGTGCGGCGGTAAGGTAAAGATTGAAACGCTCGCTCTCCTGCCAGATCTTAGCCTCTTCCCAGTTGCCCTTGTGGGGCATAAATGCATAGCGGAAAGTGTTTACGCCTATGCACTGGGAGCCCTTATCCCAATCGCTGTAATCCTGCATATCGGTGGTAACACAGATACGCAGCGGATAGGAACGGAGAAGGGTGATATATACCGTCCTGCGTTCATCGTCGGCAGCCTCATACGCCTTTATACCGGTGTTGAACAGCGCCGCTCCCAGCTTACCGTCTGTCAGATCAACAAAGGAATTCATGGGCATTTCGGTCATGGGGATCTCATCGTAAAGGGAATAATCGGGCTTTTCAATGGGACGGGCTATAACGTCGAACTGGCTCTGAGCCCAGGAATGATCGGTCTTGAGATCGGTGGGGAACGCCACGCGCAGATAATGATCCTCACAGCGGTTGTTCACTGTGGTCTCGATCTCAACCAGACGGGAGCCCTTGCGCAGGGTTATGACGGAATCTATGTCCACAGGCAGACGGTGTTCGCTGCGGGAGCGCTCGTCGGCGCTGCGCTTTTCGGGAAGCATCCAGCGATAGGACACTTTGTATGACGTTTCAAATTCGCCGTGACGCAGCAGAGTGACCGTGGGTCTTTCGCTTAATGTGGTAAATGTCTCGTCGAATTCAGGGACAACATGGTTCCAGGGATCGCCGATCTCGCCGCTGTCTTTGAAATAGCCCAGCGAGGTGTAACTTCTGGCGTTTTCTTTATCATACACGTCAAAGGTACCGTTTTCATTGATGGTCACCCGCAGATATTCGTTTTCCATAACGCGGTCGGAACGCAGCATGGTAACCGGGGTGGTATTGCGCACATTATAAAGCGGCTCCATCTTGAAGGTACGGTAGCCCATGGCCGGGATATCCTTGACCTCCAGAGCGATAAGGTACTGCTCGGTGTGGAGCACGTTTGCAACATCGTTGGGGTTCTGTATGATCTGGCGGTTGTCTTTGTTGGATGAAATTATCTGATATTTGTAAGCGTTACCCTCTTCATCGGTGATGCGGAAGGAATCCGCCTTCCACTCAAAGGGGATCTCCACACGCAGATTTATGGTCTCACTGCGTTTGAAGGGCGCCGGGTTGAACACCACGATGGCGGCGTCGTCCCTTGAAAAAGCGGACAGGTCGATATCTCCGGCAATGTCCATAAACGCGCGCTCGAAAACGCATTTCGCAAGCTCGTCGGACTGGCGGAAACGGGAAAGCACGTCCTCATAAACAATGTCCCTGCCGCAGGCGCCTATGCTGTCATGTCCGTGGTTCTGAAGCAGATAGTTGTAAGACAGATCCAGGAAGCCCTGGGGATAGCTTGCGCCCTCCATGGCGGCAAACACAGCAAGAGGCTCGGCGTAGTTTATAAGACGGCGCTCGGCGTCGAAATTCGCCTGCTTGATGTAGGTGCGGGCGGAAAGTATCCAACCGCACATTGAGCTCACCGAACCCTTTGTGTAGGGACAGCGCATCTCGCCCTTAAGCACCGGGGAATCCGGCTTGAAGCAGTCAATGACCCCCTGCTCCATTTCTTTTAACGTTGAATGGAATACGCAGGCGTTAGGGAACACAGCGTCAAGGTCTTTGATAAGCTGTACTTCACGGGCGTCGGGGCAGGAGGAATCGTGACCGTCGCTCCAGAAGCGGTGGGGCGTGGTCCAGTCGTTATCCTGTTCCTTCATAGCCTGCTCCGCCCGGGCTTTTATGTTTTCCTTGTGGTACTCGTAAAACGGATGGGTGTACTGATAATCCAGTTTCCAGTCCCTATCGATAAGCTTGAAAATACCGTTGTTGTCGTTCCAGAGCATATCACGGTTATTTTCGTTTTGCTGATTATAATAAACCGGGCGCTGCACCACATACCAGATGTTATAGCGGGGACGCTTGCCCAAGCGCGAGGCATAGATGCGGGTGCCGTCGGGACTTTCCCAATAGAACTCGGACTTCGGGGCTACATATTCGTTTATGCCCCGGTAGAATGAGGCAAAGTGGATATCGAATCCGGCGTATATCTGCGGCAGTTGGGATATCTGACCCCAGCCGAAGGGCGAATAGCCTGTCTTGCTCACGCCGCCCATCTCACGGGCGATCTTGTGACCCAGCAGCAGATTGCGGATAAGCGCCTCACTGCCCACGGTGTATTCGTCAGGAAGTGAGAACCAGGGTCCGATACCTATGCGGCCTTCCGAAACATATTTTTTGAATTTTTCTTTCTTTTCGGGATACACTTCCAGATAATCCTGCACGGGCATCGTCTGGGAATCAAGGTGGAAATGGCGGTAACCCGGCACCTTGTCGAGAATATCCATGAGCATATCCAGCATATATCCCAGCATATACTGTGTACGGCGCGCGGAAAAACGCCATTCACGGTCCCAGTGGGTGTTGGAAATAAAGTGGCATTTGATCTTATCTTTTTCGTCCATATCGGTTCTCCTTTATCCTTTGATGATCTTCATTATTTCTTCAAAGTTTTCGCAATAATGGGTACAGACCGCTTTTGTACCGCTGGATTCAATATTGCCTCCGGCAATGCCCACGGTGGCGTAGCCCGCAAGGCGTACGGAACATACTCCCGCTCCGCTGTCCTCAATGCCGATAACACGGCTGCGGTCGGCGAACGCCTGACCTAAACCGACGATCGAAGTTTCTGAGTACAGCCAGGGATGGGGCTTGGGCGAAAGCTCGCCCAGTGTGCCAACACTGCCCTTGCGCAGCGGGAAACCGGCGGAAATGATGGCGTCATAAAAATCCTTGGGATCGCCCATACCGAGAGTACGGAAGGCGGAAAGGATCTCCGGCCAAGCCTTTTCGTAAAGTCCGGAGGTCACCAGACCGATCTTTATGCCCATGCTCTTAAGCTCCAACAAAAAGTCCTTGACCCCCGCGGTGGGAGTAAAAGCGCCCTCTTTGCCCCTGCCTGCCATGATCTCTTCCATTTCCCTGTGCGTATGTTCAAAATAGTAGTTCCGCGCCTTTTCCAGAGACTCTCCGGGACAGTATTTGTCGATGCAGTACTGCAGATGCTCCGACACGCTGTGACCTGAAACGAAGGGCAGATCCGTCTCTTCCAGTTCAAATTTCGGATCGCCCAGCATACTCGCGGTGCTCATCTGAATTATCCATATCCAGAAATCCTCACTGCGCACGGTGGTACCGTCCAGATCCATCAGCACGGCGCTGAGGGGATATTCTGTTTTGACCGGGGAAACAGGATAATAGACCGGATAGGCAATGGCTGATTTGACACAGGCAAGGGTGTGGGAGCCGAAGGAAACAAATTCGACCTTATTGTCGCCGGTGGCAACAATAAACTCCACGCCGTTCCGACCCGCAGTAAACCTGCCGTCCTCCGTGGCGGTAAGCAAATGGAAGCCGCTGTTTTCGTCGACCGGCCCTAAATCGGGGATAAAAAGGGTCTTATCAAGAAGCATAACGATACTGTTCCTTTCAAAAACATATTTATATTATTTTATCATATATTCCCCTTCAAGTAAACGGGAAAATAAATAAACGGGAAAATAAAAAACTTTCAGACAGCATATTTTCTTTATCATCAACAACGCCCGATATCAAATCGGGCGTTTCGATCACATATCGCTTTATGAATTCTTCAAACGGAAGGCGTTATACGCCGCTTTGTCCGCTGACAGATCGTACTTTGAATATATTTGGGCGATCGAAGAATCATAAGACTTGCAGAAAAACTGATATTTGATCCCGTCGGAACTCTTTTTATCCTCCACCTGAGTATCAAAAATATAGTCCACACCGTTTACGGTAATTGTATTCCAGATATGCGAATTGGTCTCGCCTTTGGTGTTTGTGGTACAGCCGTGGGTATAGTAGCAATCCAATCCTATAGCCCGGGTCATTACCAGGAACACCGCCGAGTAGTCATCGCAAACCCCCGTTCCGGTTTTCAGGATATTTCTTGCATTGACAACTATCTTAGAATCCTGATCTTTTTCATAAGAAGGCACATCCCTCGCGGACACGCTCCAATTTTTTCTGCCGTATACGGAATGGTTGATAACATAGTCATAGCACGCTGTCACCTTTTCATATGTGGACATACCCGGTCTGAATATATTATCGAATATCTCCTGTATTTCCTCGTCAAGGACGTCGTCGTTGGTCTTCTGCGGATGCAGTGACGCGCTGTTCAGGATATCCCGGGGAGAAGATAAGGCGACAACAGTAGTAACTGCCGTAGTTGTGACAGCTGTTGTTGTAGTTGTTGCCGCGGCAGTTGTCGCCGCTGTTGTTGTGACTGTGGTTTCCGCGATCGTAGGCGTTGTGGTGGATGTGACCTCCGCGGCAGTCGTTGTAACAGTGGTTTCCGGGACCGGCAGAGTTGTTGCGGATGTGACATCCTCAGCAGTTGTCTGAGGTCTTGTCCGCGGCGGCTTTGAAGTCGTTTCGGCAGCTTCGGTCGTTTCCGTCGCTGTTGTCTCTGTCTGAGATTGTGTGTCCTGTTCCGTTACTTCCTCCGCAACCTGTGTAACGGTCGTTGAGATTTGCGATTGCTCAGACACAGCTTTTTCAGTCCGTCCGGGCATGCATCCTGACAACACAAGAACCACGGTAATAGTTATCAGAATAAAACTACTTACTGTTTTGCGCATACTCTTCCTCCCTTCTCATTAAGGCTGAATATATACATTATGCTGTTATTATTCTTTCTTTTAAACTATCACCTCAAGGAAATCCGTTGGCACAGCTTTGCCCTTTGATATCCTGAAGGTCCTGACGGAAAGCGGCGCAAACTCCGCGGTAAAGCTGACCTTGAGGGAAGGTAATCTATCTTCGCCGAGGTAGTATTTCCGGCAGTTTCCACGGCGCATATAATGAGATCGCCTGAGCCGTCCTGCCAGCGCCAGAGCCAGGCGGGATCAAGATAAGCGGCGCCGATCAGATGAATGCCCTTTTCCATAAGCCCTCCGTATTTCAGGTGTTTTTGTTCCGTAAAAATGATAACATAATACCCTGAATAAAGCAACAAATAAAACATCCTGCAAAAATCATCCTTCAGCAGTGGGATATCCGTGTGTTTTTATTGACACAGGTTGTCGCAGAATGTATAATGTTTTTTAATGATAAAATTAATAAAAATTTGCCGTTGCCCGCAGATCGGCAGCCGCAAAATTTTTCGGAGGTCTTTAAAAATGAAACCTGAAAACGCACATTTTAAACCACTTGAATACTACCGTGAAAACTATTGCCGTGATCTTGAGGATGTTCTCGACTTTGCAAGATGTCTTGAGGACACCGCTTTTCCTGTGATAAGAAGCCTTCACGGCTGGGACGGAAGCGAGGAGGAACCTCTTCCGAGCATCGAAAAGATGAAGTCGTTCCCTGTTTTCGATCCCACACAGAAGGACGAGAACAGCATCGTGACCGGTTGGATGATGGCGGAGCTTGCCCTGCCGTATATCAGCAAATATTTTGACAAGAAGGATTACGGCAACTACGGTTTCACATATTACACCGGCTATGATCTTGACATTTACTGTGACGATCACCCGGTTGAACTTTACACATACATGGGCGGACATTTTGACCTGGGCTGTTCCCCCGACGGTAAGGAACACTGTGTTTTTCTCAGGCTTGACAGTCCCAACAACAAGCTTGTCTGCGGCATAACCTCCCGCTACTACCTCAAGGGACTTAAAGAGACCAACGATCTTATCTCTGACCTTGCCAGATCTCTGCGCGCGGGTTGTCATCTGCTTTCCAATTCCAACAGGCGTGACAATCTCTATGTTCAGGGCGAGGTGGATATCAACAAGTCAAAGCTTACGGATGAGGAAAGGAAAGTCCTCGCCAAGTGCCTTGTGGATACGGCGAACTTTGTCGTTTCAGCAATGCGTGACGACACGATACTGCAAAAGCTTCAGCCCGCGCTGGATATGCTCAAGCCCGTTGCGGACTACGCGAAGAGATTTACAGTCTACTTTATGGGGCACTCCCACATCGACCTTGCATGGAAATGGAGATATCCCGAAACCATCGAATGCATGAAGGGCACTTTTGAGACCCAGCTGGGACTTATGGAGAGAAACCCCGAATACGTTTACGTTGAGACCTCCTCAGTTTTGTGGAGAGATATGAAGGAAAAATATCCCGAATTCTGGAAGAAGATAAAAGCCGCGGCGGACAGGGGTCAGTTTGAACCTCAGGGCGGTATGTGGTGCGAGACCGACGGTCAGTGCGTAGGTGAAGAGAGCTGGTTCCGCCAGATCGAAAACGGACAGAAAGCCTCCATGGAGACCTGCGGTAAAAAAGCCACCTGCGCTGTAAACATAGACGCTTTCGGATTCAACGCCGGACTGCCGAAAATACTTAAGAATGCCGGGCTCAACTATTTTGTTACCCAAAAACTGCGCTACAATGAATACACCCTTTTCCCCTATATCCATTTCTGGTGGGAGGGTGACGACGGCAGCAGAATACTGACCCTGCACGAATATCCCGGTCATTCAAATCCCATTGAATACGACGAGCTTGCAAAAACAGTCCGTATCCATCACATGACGGACGGATTCTACCACATTCCCCTGCTCTGGGGTTACGGCAACCACGGCGGCGGTCCTCAGCCCGTTATGATGGACAGGATCGACGATCTTAAAAAGCAGACGGTCTTCCCCAACATCAGGTTCTGCGGAATGACGGAATTTTATAAAATCCTGAACGAAACGGAGGATCTCTCCACCCTGCCGACCCTTAAGGGCGAGCTGTTCCTTGAGACACACCACAAGACATACTCCGTTCAGTCAAAGATGAAATATCTCAACCGGGAATGCGAACGCGCGCTCCTCAACTGCGAAAGTTTACAGGCGGCAGCCGGTGAATACCGTGATGTGACAAAGGCGTGGGAAAAGGAGCTTTTCGGTCAGTTCCATGACGTTCTCGCGGGAACCTCCATGCTCAAGGTCTACCTTGATATGTACGAAGAATTTGACAAAGCCTTTGAAATAATTTCCGATTCAAACAAAGACTGCGCGGCAAAGGCTCTGGGCGTGGGTGATAAGGTCTATGTCTTCAATCCAGTCTCAGTTGAGACGAATACGCCCATTATCATAGATAAAGCGCCTGCCGGCGATCAAGGCTATGCCGTTGACAGCAGCGGCAATAAACACGCTTATCAAAAAACCTTTGACAACAAAACAGCGGTCTATTTTAACAGCCTCAAGCCCTATTCCTTCAACAGGCTTGATTTTACTGACGGACAGCCGAAAGCCGCGATATCCATCAACGGCAATGAGATAGACAACGGCGCTGTCAAGGCTGTTTTTGACCCCGAAAAGGGCGTGATAACATCACTCATATTTGACGGCAAGGAGTTCAGCGGCGGCGAAATAGGCAGCTTCAAAATTCTTGAGGACACACGGAGCCGCGACTATGATTCATGGAACTTCGGCTTTACCGGCAAGGAATGGGATCTCAACTGTTTCGACTTTGAAATAGCGGAACAGGGCCCGGTGAGAGTTGTGGTCAGGGCTAAATACTCCTTCGGGCTTTGGAGAGAGAAAAAGCCCTACTACGGCACCTATCTCTGGCACACTCCAGCTGTGGATTACCCCACAAGCTTCCTGACCCAGGACTTCATTTTCTACCCCAACGATCCCATGATAAGATGCGTCCTCCACGCCGACTGGTGGGAGAACGGCAAGGATCTCAAGCTCTCCGCACAGACTAACATATCCGATCCCCGGGCGTTCTACAAGGTGCCCTTCGGCAGGCTTGAACGCCCCGTCAAGAGAGATACGCCCTATGAAAAGGCAAGATTTGAAGTCCCGGCAATCACTTATGCCGATCTTATGGGCAGCGACGGATATTCCTTTGCTCTCCTCAACCGCTCCAAGCACGGCTACGACACGCTGGACAGCAGAGTAAGGCTCACCATCCTAACCTCTCCCAACGGCGCGGACATTGCAAAAGTTCCCGACCCCACCGCCGACAGAGGCAAGCACACCATTGAATACGCCTTCCTGCCCCACAGAAACGATTCCGACATTGAAAATATCGCCATGAGCTATGAGAGAGGCTCCATGATCTTGACGGGCGGCGACGATCCCTCCGTAAAGCTTGGCGAGACCCTCCTTGAAAGCTCCGACGACAGCAAAACCGTAACAAGCGTCCGCATCCTGCCCGACGGAAAATATTTCTATAGAACGCTTGGCAAAGACGGCAAGCTGGGCAGCGAGACGAAATAAAAATTTTTGAACCGTAAAAAACTCGGGAGGCATCTGCTTTGAAACAATTGATATCTATGATTATGTCTGTCATTATGCTCCTGTGTCCCGCGGCAAACCTGCCGCGCCGGGAAATCGACAAATCCAACTGGACAACGGATTATTCCTATGTTCTTGTCCACGGTATAATCGGCTGGGGCGAGGATTCGCTCATGGAAAACGTCATCTCCTACTTCGGCACCTTCAGCGGAAGTTTGGTCAAATATTTACGTGCCCGGGGGATCGACTGCCATACCGCTACCCTGAGCCTTGAAAACAGCGCGTGGGACCGTGCCTGTGAGCTTTACGCACAGTTGACCGGGACCCGAACAGACTACGGCGAGGTGCACAGCGCACAATGCCACCATTCCCGCTACGGCAAGGATTTCACCGGCAAGCCGCTGATCAAAGCCTTTGACGCGGAGCATAAGATCAACCTGATCGGGCACTCCTTCGGCGGCGCCACCGTACTTTATTTTTTGGAGTTGATGGCAAACGGCAACGCCGCGGAATGTGAAGCTGCGCAGGGAAAGACCGTTTCCCCGCTGTTTGAGGGCGGCAAGGCGGACTGGATCTATTCTCTGACCACACTTGCGTCGCCTACCAACGGCACTACCCTCTATGAATTCAGCAATCCTCATACGGTCGTACCTGACATCAACATAGAATACCCCGGTACGGGGATATTGGACGCCGTTTCATGGCTGACCGAAAGGAACCGTCCCTTTACCGATACGGCGGCCTATGATATGCAGGTAGACAGGGCAATGGAAATCGCAAACTCCTGCGAAACGATCAAATCCGTTTATTACTTCTCTGTCCCCTGTACCTGTTCCCAGCCGGACGGGAAAGGCAACCAAACACCGAAATCAAATATGGTGTTTTTGATGAAGCCGCTGTGCAGAGCCATCGGTATGTTCGAGGGAGTGACCGCCGGCGGTGTACAGCTTGATGACCGATGGAAGGAAAACGACGGTCTGGTAAACACGATATCCGAACGTGCGCCCTTCAACGCGCCGCAAAAGGACATTGACCTTGACAACATTGAGTCGGGAATATGGAACGTTTATCCCACGATGCAGGCAGACCATATGTTTTTCAGTGGCGGATTTTTAAGGACAACGGATGTCCGCACCTATTTTGTGGACTATATTCAGCGAATCAACACTCTGCCGATAAAATAATTTTATATACACAATGCCGCGATCGGGATCCCGACCGCGGCTGTTTTAAATTTATCTAACGGTTAAGAAGATATATTCCCATATTCAGATATCCCGCAAAGGTCACCCATAGTACATACGGCAGCATCAGACAGCCTGCCGGGGGTCTGGTGCGGTAAAATTTTACAGTGGTTATCAATATGGTCACCCAGAGCAACACAAGCCATATAAATGCGAAAAGGTAATTTTTGAAATTGAAGAAAATTATCGACCAGAAGAAATTGAGAAATATCTGTATTCCGTAAAACAGCAATGCGTTATGCTCTTTTTTCGGCGCTGTCCACACAAGATAGCAAGCGATCCCCATCAAAATGTACAGCACCGTCCACGCCACAGGAAACAGCCATCCCGGAGGAGAAAGGGGCGGCTTTGCCACAGCCTTGAAGCTTTCCATGTCATTCTTTGTCAGCAGTGCGGACAATCCCCCTGCCGCCAAAGGCAAGCCAATACTGATAAGCAGTTTTTTCCAATTTATCTTCATATCATCACCCGGTAAAAGGATATGTCAAAACAATTGTTTTTATTCCGTGAGAAACAGAAAAACCATCCTGATCCGATAAGGCAACGCAAAAAGTTGATTTTTTCTGTTTCTGCTTATTTGACCGTTGATAAAATTGGATTTTCATATATAATAAAATATACAGAAATCATTGTGCAAACGAACGAAAGGAGTCAGCATGAAAAAAGTCGCCGCATTTATATTGACGCTGTCATTTGTGATCCTGCTCGCGGCCTGCGGCAACATTCGGGAGCCCGCTCCGGACAGCATTACAGGTGAACCGGCAACAACCGAAAAATCAAATGAAATCACGGAGGTATCCGATATGCAGAACGAAAAATCAAAGCTTCTTTACATGGGACACGCAAGTATACGTATCACGACCCCGGAAGGCAAGGTCATATACATTGATCCCTACGCGGGAGAGGGTTACGGACCGGCGGCGGATCTTATCCTGGTGACCCACGGTCACTTTGACCACAACGGTCTTGAGAAGATCAAAAACAGAGCTGACGATTGCAGGATCATCACATGGGAAGATGCGCTTAAAGGCGGCAAACATCAAACCTTCGATCTGGGATATGTTACGGTGGAGGCAACAGAAGCGGGTTATAACCGTAATCATGACGTGAGCTCCTGCGTGGGCTACATCCTGACGCTTTACGACGGCGTTTCGGTCTATTTGAGCGGTGATACAAGCAAAACGGAACAGATGCCGAAGCTCGCAGAAAAGAAGATCGACTACGCTTTCTTCTGCTGTGACGGCATATATAATATGAATATTGACGAAGCGGTTGAGTGCGCGCGCCTTGTGGGAGCAAAACACAATATCCCCTATCATGTGATCGCCGCGCAAAACGGCAAGTATTTCGACAGAGCGCGGGCAGAACAGTTCAACGCTCCGGGCAAACTTATCATAAACGAAAACGAAGAAATCGAGCTGACAAAGTAAAGACTGATATGAATTATCAAACGTCCCGGTGGAATTGAAATCCATCGGGCGTTCATTTTGTTGATGTATGCCTTTTGTTTTTTGTGTTGCAAAAATTATATCCGTATGTTATAGTTAAATATAATTATAAAAAGACTCAAACCATGAGAATAAAGCTTGAAGGAGAAAGAATCATATGTCTTTATTAAGTCAAGTGGCGTATTTATTATATTTTAAACCGGCACATATGATAAAAGTTAAACGCTTTAAGAAGACAATAAAAGAACTCTGTTCTGATCCGTTGACAAAAGAGTTGCTGCACGAAAACGAAAAATTAAAGAATGTACATTCCGGAAAAAGGTGTTTTATTCTCGGGAACGGTCCTTCCTTAAAAACAGTTGATTTTTCCAAGTTGGAAAATGAATATGTTTTTACGGTAAATCAAATCTCGAGAATGCCCGATTTTTACAAGCTGAAGACGAATTATCATTTTTGGGCGGATCCGTTCTTTTTTAAGATCGATATAAATAATCCGGAAGACGCTGAATTGCTTTCTACAATGAAGAACATAAATGCTTCCGGAACAAAACCGTTATGTTTTTTCCCTGTCGGACAGTATGATTTTGTCAAATTGCATGATCTCGGATCTTTTATGGACATTGCTTATTTTTTATCCTACGGGAGATTGGAAGATTACTCAAATTACGGTACACCGATCGATTATGTGAAAACTGTTCCTGAATTCGGGACTGTAGTTCAATGGTGTATAACAACGGCAATCTATATGGGCTTTTCCGAAATATATCTTTTGGGATGCGATAATACCGGATTGATGGGAACGATCAATACTATATTAAAAGCTTCTAATACCGAAAGTCATGCATACACTACGACCGAAAATGAAGAGAAGCGTAAATATAAGATATTCACATCATTGTCTCTTGAAGGACATATCAATGCCTATTACAATACGTTTGTCGATTACAGGCTGTTAAGAGAGTACTGTGACAGCCATAACATCAAATTGATAAACTGCTCGTCTACGACCGTTATAGATTGTATTCCCAGAAAAGATCTGGATGACGTACTTTGACCGGATCGTTTTGCGAGGATCTAACAGTCGGACACTTTGACGCTAAAAAAGCGAAAAAACTAAACGAATAGAGGCGTTATTTTATGGGACAAGTAATTAAAAAGCTGAAAAAACTCCCCTTTTTTGATGAACCTGTTGAGGTTGAATTGAACGATACTATCTACGGTAACGAAAAGATAATTCCGTAACAAAGCCCTTGAACATATCGGCTTTTGAGATATTAAAAAATGACGCAAAGCTGAAAGCTCTGGTCTATTTTGCAGACCCTGATTTTGCGCTCAGCGAATTTCCTGTTCTGATAAGGAAATTCAACTCTGATATTTCCGATATCAAAAATCTTTTGGCTCAGCACGGTCTTTCGGTCAAATAGGGTCATTGTATGGAAGGAATAACGTTTATCTACGGATTGGGAGAAGATCATCTGATAGTCGATCCCGACGGTAACCCTGTCGCCTTTTTACAGAACAAGCTGTCCTCTTACGCAATGTCTGTGGACAGTTTTATGCCCTACGCTCCGGCAGTTCAAAAGTATTTGAATTCATTTGAAGATATACCGGAAACGATTCTTTACACACTCAGATTGCTGAAGTGTATGTTTGACAAGAAGAAAAAAGGGTTCTTTGAAGCCGATATTGATTATTTTGAAAAACACAGATGGCTACTAAATGACAAATTCTTTTCAAAAGACGACTTGTTCAAAGAAGTGTTTTTCGGTTATTCCGAAAGGATGCTCCGGATATTGCACGAAGGGAATTATGGTATCATTATTGATGATTATCGTAAATTTGAATATTAAAAACTGACTTTTCTCTTTTGGAGGATGACCATGAAAACCGTTGCGATTATGCCGATAAAATTAAAAAACGACAGGTGTCCCGGAAAGAACACAAGACTTCTCGGAGATAAGCCGCTGCTTCAATACGAGCTTGACAGCCTGAAGGCTACCGGGTCGGTGGACAGTATAAACGTTTATTGCAGTTCGGAAGACGTTATTCCGTTTTTGCCGGAATACGCACGGTTTATAAAAAGACCCGTCAAATTGGATCTGCCGACGTCGAATTTTAATCAGATATTCACAAGCTTTATGAAAGAGGTCGACGCCGACATCTATGTTTACGCCCACGCTACGGCGCCGTTTATAAAAGTCGAAACCATGAAGGAATGTATCGAGGCGGTGCAATCGGGAGAATATGATTCATCGTTCTGCGCGCAAAAAATCCAGACATTTCTGTGGAAAAACGGTGAACCGCTCAATTTTGATTCGGATAATTTGCCGAGGACACAGGATCTTGAACCAATATATCAGGAGACTTCGGGAGTATACGTTTTTACCAAAGAGGTTTTTGAAAGATATAAACGGAGAGTCGGCGTAAAACCTTTTATAAAATGTGTCGATTATAAAGAAGCTGTTGATATAGATTATCCCGAGGATTTTGAATTAGCTCAGGCTTTACTTTTTGTGAAAATATGAGGAGATAATAAATGAATTCATTAAAGGTATTGGATGCGACTCTGCGGGACGGCGGATGCGTTAATAATTTTAATTTCGGTCAAGTTTACATGGACAAGATACTTGCCGCCCAGGAAGCATCCGGTGTGGATGTGATCGAGTTAGGGTATATAGATGAAAAAATGGGTTCTGAAAAAGGCAGGACACAGTATATCAACGATCAGGTCATATCTGAATACTTTCTGAAGAACAAAAAAAGCGGCACAACATATGTCGCTATGATGGATTACGGGAAGTTCAATGTAGATAACCTGCACCAAAAAACAGAAAACGGTATAGACGGGATAAGGCTCGCCTTTCATAAAAAAGACAGATTCAATATGATCGAGCTCGGCAGAAAGATCATAGAAAAGGGATATAAATTTTATATTCAGCCTATGATAACTTTACGTTATTCCGATCTGGAGTTGTTGGAGCTGATCGACCTTGTGAACAAGCAGCTCCCGGACGCTTCGGGCTTTTATATCGTTGACAGCTTCGGCGAGATGCGTCCCAACGACATGAACAGGATATTGAACCTTGTCGATCATAATCTCATTGCTTCAATGACACTTGGCTTTCACTCCCACAATAACCTTCAAATGTCCTATTCAAACGCCTGCGCTTTATTACAGTTTCCTACAAACCGAGATATTATGTTGGACGCCTCTATTATGGGTATGGGCAAGGGCGCCGGCAATCTGAATACCGAACTTCTATTGGAGCATATCAACCTTTATTACGGCGGACATTATAACATTTCGCCGCTGTTGGAGGTAATTGACAAAGTCATAAATCAGCTGCACTCTGAATTCTACTGGGGCTATGCGCCGGAGTATTATCTTTCATCCGCAAATCATTGTACGCCAAGTTACGCAAGTCATTTTTACAACAAGCATATGCTGCCGATAGATCAGGTCGGTGAATTGTTAAGTCTCATTGCCGAGGAAAAGAAAATATCTTTCGACAAAAACTATGCGGAAGAATTATATAGACAGTATAATGAAAGCAAGGTCGTAGACGACAGTTTAGCTGTAGATGAATTAAAAAAGTTTTTTTTCGATAAAGAAGTAATGCTGATAGCTCCCGGTAAATCTATCAACGAGTATTCCGATAAAATAAACGAAATAAAAGATCAAAGCGATATTATATCGATCGGATTAAATCTCACCACCGATTTCGGTACGGATTTCGTATTGACAACAAGGAACGACGTCTATGAGCAATCGGTCTCTGAAGGTAAAAATATTATCGTGACCTCCGCTGTTTCAAAAGGCGGAAGGGGCAATGTCAAGGTATTGAATTATAAAAACTGGATAACAGTTGACAACAGGACGCACGATTCATCTTTGGTTATTGCAATAAACCTGCTTCTTGCCTGTAAAGTAAAGAAAATATATCTTGCGGGGCTGGACGGTTTTTCCGTTAATATAAATTCAAATTATTATGATCCCAACATGCGCAGACCGGTTTCAGAGGAACAGGCAACAAGAAGAAATATATATTATAAAAAGTTGATCGCAGGTGTAAAAAATCAAGGTGTTGAAGTTGTTTTCATCACCCCTTCGCTGTATGAATGAGTTGTCAAAATGCCCCGGCGGAAATATCCGTCGGGGCGTTTGCTGTTTATGTTGAAGCTGTTATTTTGTGAAACACGTTACAAAGGCGCTTGTATCAACGCTGTAATCTAAGCTTTATGATCTCGGATATAATGTCAAAAATGTGTCCCCCTATCTCAATAGGCGCAAAGGGCCATAAAAATCCGAATATGGCCAGAGGCGCAAGTGGCAGTGTGACAATAGCAATGGGCAGACTTTCAAAAAACGCTTCTGTCGCTCTCGAAAGATCTTTTTTGAGTTCGGCAATTTTATCTTCCCGCATCTGCTCCGCCGTTTTTACGGCGATATTATATTTCATCACAGTCAGACCGTTTACCGTCAAGATCAGCTCTTGTTCTCCCGGGTCTGTGTATTCCAAAGTGTATTCATTCACGTTTTCCGCCAGCGTCTTTCCGCCAAATATTACGGAACCTTTTTCATCAAACGTAATTTTTGTGCACGTTCCCTGCTCTACGACATATTTCATTAACCGTAAAGAGGGCTCCACATTAAAGGCGCACCGATGTGTATAATATTTGGAGTTTGTCAGACAGATCCTCTTATTTCCATTTCCGTCCTTGTCAAAAAAAGAATTCGGCTGAAGATATGCTGTTTGATTCTTAGTGACGACAGATATGACATAACATGATCCAAAATCCTCTATATCTCTCTGCTCAAGTCTATAGTTAGCATAATTTTCTTCAACCTTTTTTTCGTCACCGTCATAGTATACAGCGCTTAACTTAACGTTTCCGTATTTGACGTATCGTGGATCAAGAACGACCTCATAGATATAATTGTAATAATTACTGTCGGGCGTTGACCATCCCCTGCACTGTACAATATCGCTTTCATCGGCTGCATTCGCACTGCAGATCAGGGGGAACACATATACAAACATTGACAACACAAGGATTACAGAGAGTGTTCTTTTTAATATTTTCATTTTCCGTACCTCCGTTTTGTATTTACGCTTCATGGCATTTGTTCTCCGGGAACAGGTACATTTTAATGTATCAAACCTCAAAAATCTACCCTTTTGGACGAATCTTAAGCAAACCTTAAGGTTCTTAATCGAATCTTAATAAATGCTTTTTACCCCGAGGAATTTATATAAAAACGCACCCCACCTGTCAAAGTGGGGCGCATATGCATAACCAGATTATAATGACAAACTAAGCTTCCGAAATAGGATATTTCCGCATAAAGCAAGTCAAGACCTGACCGGGGAATTCAGCAGATCCAGTATCTCCTGCTTCTTGGCTTCGTCAGTGACGATATAGGGCTGGAAGTTGTTCTGTTTGCCGGCGTAAGTCGCGCACGGGATCAGCACGTCGCTGCGCTGGGTGATCTCCCCGTCCCGCAGTTTATACACCGCCTGATAAACAGCCGTCTCAACGGGGGGATGATAATTGCCTCCAAAGCAAAAATTCCCCAGAGAATACAGAATCGGTTTGTCGTTATATACCTCCATGGGCTGTAAAACGTGGGGATGGGAACTGACGATAATGTCCGCACCGGCGTCTATTATTTCATGAAAGGCGCGAACCAACCACTTTTCCGGCGCAGTCTTATACTCAAGCCCGCTGTGGAAATACAGAATGATCAGATCGCAGTCCTCCCGCTGCATCTCGCGCACTTTTTCCGTAACGGCTTTCACGCCGCTGTAGCTGACCAACTCATCACAGAAAATACCAAGTTTCTGCCCCTTGACCGTAGCATAGGTCACTTCATCCCGTCTGCCGGGCAGTACACCCGCAGATTCCAGGGCGGCTTCGGTATCGTCGCTCCCCTGCTGACCGTAGTCGTGGGTGTGGTTGTTGACGACGCTTGCAAACTCCACCTTCGCCGTGCTGAATATCTCAGCGTGCCGCGCAGGGCCTTTAAAGCGGAAGCTTCTCCCGCCTGTAGTGGGCTTCGCCGTCAGGTCACCGTCGGACAGCACGCATTCGCAGTTGGCGATGGTAAAATCGTCCTCACTGAACATAGGAATAAAATTACGCAGGAAGTAATCCGCCGGCTGCTTCTGAGCCATCAGATTGAATGAGCCGGACTCAGCTGTGCCGTGGTCGCTGGCGAACATACAGTCGCCCACGAAGGAGATGGTCAGAGTGTCGTCCCTCGGCTCAGTGTATGTTTCTGTTTCCGTTTCCGTTATATGCGCAGACTCCGGTTCCGCCGCGGGGTCATCCGTATGTACGATAAGCAGTGTAACGACGCTTAAAACAACAGCCGCGGTAGTGTCCCGAATTTTGTGTAAAGTCCAAACGCCGGTATAAAACAGGGCAAAAAAATATATTACAGGGAGGGCGGCTAGACCGGCCTCCCTTATCAACAGTATAAGCGGAAACCGGAACGCAAGTCAAGGGCGGCGG
>JAIKWV010000017.1 GCA_024684435.1 Clostridiales bacterium | reverse complement strand
CGCCGCCGGAATGATCTTAGCTTTGACATTGCCGGAATTCATATCAAGAATCCTCCAATTCGTTTAAAAAATCGAGCTGAATGGAGCAAACTATCACTGCCATAAACTGCTGGTTTTCATTCATCAGATCATACAAAAATGCAAATCCGTGTTTGTTAAGTATGCTCACGGAAAACCTGGGACAAATTTTGGGACAAATTACACGGTTAAAACCCCCTGAAAACGGTTTTTTACCGTAAATCAGAAAAACCGGAGATAAAGAAAAACCCTTCGTTATCGGCCCGGAAACCGCTTAACGAAGGGCTTTTTGATGTGGTGCGGATAACAGGACTTGAACCTGCACAGCCTTGCGACCATTAGAACCTGAATCTAACGCGTCTGCCAATTCCGCCATATCCGCAAATCAAGTGTTAAAATAATATCACCTTTAAAAACAATTGTCAAGCGGGAACGGGAAAAATTTCGTTCCCGCCTGAAATTATTTTTACGACCGGATTATCAGTCACCGGTGTAAGGCAGCAGGGCAAGCTGACGTGCGCGCTTGATAGCGGTGGTGAGCTTTCTCTGGTGCTTTGCACAGGTGCCGGTGATCCTTCTGGGAAGTATTTTCGCTCTGTCAGAGGTGAATCTCCTGAGCTTGTCAACATCCCTGAAGTCGATAGTCTCCGCTTTTTCCACGCAGAATGCGCAGACCTTTTTGCGGGGTCTCTTGTTCATGGGCCTCTGCGGCCTGTCAGTTTTATCGTAAGGCATTATGTGTCTCCTTTTGTGTTAATCAAAACGGAAGATCGTCCTCCGCCGCGGCTATCTGGTTAAAATCCTCGTTCTGCGCGCCGTAGGAACCGCCCGCAGGCTGCTGGTCATACGCGCCGCCGTTATTGTAACCGTTGTTGTTATAACCGTTGTAATTGTTGTTATTATATCCGTTATTGCTCTGGAACTGTCCGCCGCCGGTCTCCGCCTTGGAACCGCAGAAACTGGCGTTGTCGACGTTGACGACGTAGCTGCGTCTCTCCTGACCGTCGGCAGTCGTGTAATTATCCTGCCTCAGGGAGCCCTCTACAGCTATCATCTGCCCCTTGCGGAAGTATTTGGATATAAAATCCGCGCTCTTGCCCCAAGCCTGGCAACCGATGAAATCAGTGATACGCTGACCGTCCTGACCGACGAACTGCCTGTCCACGGCGATCCTGAACTTGCAGAGATTGGAGCTCCCGGCAGTCCTCAGCTCGGGATCAACAACTAATCTGCCCATCAAAATAACTCTGTTCAACATTTAAATAAACCTCTGACTCAATACTTTTAATTCTACTGATTACTCTTCATCTTTTCTGAACACTACGACGCGCATTGCATAATCGGTAATGTTCACGATACGGTTAAGCTCTGCGGGGAACTCGGGTTCACAAGTGAAATCGTATTCCACATAAACGCCTTCCGTCTCATCCTCAATGGGATAGGCGAACTTCTTTTTGCCGCCCCAGTCCTCGTTGATCTTTACATCGTCACTGTGCTCTTTGATGAGGTTGAGGAAACGCTCGGTGTAACCCTCGACAGCTTCCTCGCCGTTTCTGAGTGTAAAGATAACAACGGCTTGGTATGCGTTTTTGGCCATTGTCTGCACCTCCTTTTGGTCTTTTGTCCCCCTCGGTTAATGGGGGAAAGGTTTGCTGCGTTCTATCGCAACAGTAAGGTATTTTAACAGATAATAAATGTATTGTCAATACTTTCCGAAAATAAATATAATGACAGAATTGCGTATACAAACTCAGAATATCTATTGACTGTATTTGAGAAGCACCATCACGGAATAAACAATTATTATACCTAAAAGAACCGCCGCCTGCTTGCCTTTGTGCCCTGTCAGAAGACCGATAAGCTCACGCACGGAAGCGTTGGGCCAGAAATACCATTTAGTCCTGGAGCCTATTCCCTGAGCGCGCATATTTATCTGTCTTGCAAATATACCGCTTCTGAATACGTGATATCCGTTTGTAGAAAATATAACTTTACCCCCCGGGTTTATTCCGTCAATAATTTCCTTGGAGAAAGTCATATTCTCCAGAGTATTTGTTGAGCGGTTTTCCTCTATTACCTGTTCGGGCGGAATTCCCTGCTGTGTAAGGTAGTTTTTCATACACTCACTTTCAGCGATCACTTCATCTGGCCCCTGACCGCCGGAGACAATGAAAGAAACTTCCCTGCCGGTTTGAGCTTTCTGCCTGTTGCGGAAATCCAGAGCACGGTCTATTCTGCCGCGCAGCAGAGGCGTCGGCGTCCCGTCACGTCTGATGGAACAGCCGAGGATAATTATAAAATCTTTATCAAACCCGGGTTTATAATGCAGAACAAGCTGATTTGAAAAAATGGTGCCTATAAGCATACATTCCGCATACAGCCAGATGCAGTACATGATGCCGGTCAGCAGATCGTGTATCATAACAAAAGTCTGGCTGCCGGACACGTAATAATCCAGTCTGAAAAGGAGAAGTCCGAAACCGACTATTCCGAAAGAAAACAGGATACCGAGTATGTTTACGAACGAAAAGCCCTCATGCCGTATCAGCGAAACGTTCGACAGGCAAAGGGCCGCAGCGAACACTATCGCAAAAGGCAGAGACAACATCATAAACACAATTACCGACGAGTTTACGTTATGCAGCAGGGTTCTGGCGGTATACAGATCCGGCATCCTGTACATCCTGAAGGTATTTATGGCAAATATGACAACAGGCGTGATCAGAAACAGGGAAAAGCCGGAATAGAATATCGTATTGTAAGAATACGGATTATATCGCACCTGCCCCACAAGCGCGAAAACCAGTATCGCCATAAGTCCTGCAAAATAAAACGTCGCGCCGAGACTGACGTATACCGCATAATCCGCGCCGAGAGTCAGAAAAACCACCGCGGCAAATACGGCGAAGACAGCCGTCCAGATAACAGCGGGAAGCAGATTCGGTTTTTTATCTATCGTATCGATTTTAATCATAAAAACACTGATTTACGTCAAAAACAGCACACGGGCGTTTTCGGCCGCAGCGTCGGCGACCTCCTGAGCCGTGATACCGCGCACTTCGGCTATTTTTTCGGCGACAAAGGGAATAAGCGAGGAATCGTTCCGCTTGCCCCTGTACGGAACCGGCGCCATATAGGGGCAGTCTGTTTCAAGCAGTATACGGTCAAGCGGCGCGAACTTTACGGCCTCTATGGGCTTGACTGCGTTTTTGAAAGTGACCGCGCCGCCGAATCCCACGTACATACCGAGATCCAGTATCTCCCGTTCGGTTTCAACACTGCCGGAGTAGCAGTGCATGACCCCGCGGGGTTTATACTTCTTCAACAGAGAAAGCGTATCGCCGTGAGCCTCTCGGTCGTGTACAATAACGGGTTTATCAAGCTTCACGGCGATCTCCAGCTGACGCTCGAACGCTTCAAGCTGAACGTCCTTCGGAATATCCCAGTAATAATCAAGTCCTATCTCCCCCAACGCGACACATCTTGGATGAGCGAGCTGAAGAAGCAGCCTGTCATAATCGCCTTCAGCCATATCAGACGCCTGCTCGGGATGGATCCCGCAAGCGGCGAAGATATAGTCGTATTTTTCCGCAAGAGCAAGATTTGCAAAACCGGAAGCGATATCCGTCCCGCAGCTTATCACTCCCACAATACCCTTTTCGGGAAGCCCCTTCAAAAGGGCTTCCCGGTCGGTATC
>JAIKWV010000023.1 GCA_024684435.1 Clostridiales bacterium | reverse complement strand
TGCGGACTTCCGGCAACGGAACGCCGGGGGCGGCGTTCCCTACGACCGTTCATTTAAAATCGAACCTGTAATCCAACGGCAAGGATGTATCCTTGCCCTACGTTTGTCGTGTGAAAATCAACGTGGAATTGCCCTCCCCTACCCCACTTCGTATACTTTCGGAAAGGGGCGCCGAGGTCGTCGACCCCTACAATGGTCAACCGTCATACAATGGGCAAGGGCGAAGCCCTTCCACACCTCTTACATCTTCACTATTACTTCTTCCCTCAAATAAATGCGTGCCGAAAAACTGCCTGTAAAAACTCATCAAAGCAAAAAACGTTTTATATTTCTTTTGGGGAAAGAAATATGTTTTCAACTGTGCTATAATTTAATTCCAAAATACATTTACTCCCGATGACTGAAACTTTCAACATGGCAGGTAATAAAATGAAACATACAAATTCAAACTCTTTTAATTCAAAAATGATCTTTGCTGTGCTTATGTCGGCTGCGCTTCTGCTGTCGGCAGGATGCGCCAACAGGAACACCGCAAATAACGCCTCCGGAGCAACAGAAACACAGACCGTTGCTGAAACTGTCTCTACTCCCGAAGACCGGGAGACCACTCTGTCCCTTGAAGACGAACAATCTACAAAAGAAAAGACAGAGGCGTCCTCAACCGCAGCCGGGAACACCACTGTTTCAAGTCAGGAAACGACAACGGTACCTGAAACGACAACGCCGTCAAAGGATCAGTCAACCACATCGACAACAAAAAGTACCGTCAGTCCCACGACAGACGGGAGCAGTGCCACCGATCCCGCCGCCCTGGACAGCACACTGCCCACGACAGACAGTCGCAAAGACAGATACGAGCTGCCTGTCATACCGTTACAGTAAGGAGATGTTCTCATGAAAAAATGTTTTGCATTTGTCGCCGCATTGATCGTTATTACAGTCTTAGGCGTAACGATGTTCGTACACGCGGGAGATATGCCTGTCATCCCCCTGACCGGCGTCACCACGACGGCAGAGGTCAGCTCGGATACTTCTGACCCGGGGGAAAACGAATCGACGCACCACTATGCCGCCGCGCTTGAGATCAGCAAAACATCGCTGAGAATGAGCTATAGATCCACGGCTAAATTGACTGCCAATTATCACGTCAGATGGTCCAGCGACAATGAAGATGTCGTTACGGTTGACGACGAAGGCATTCTGACCGCCGTGGGCCGCGGCGAAGCTACGATCACCGCGAGAAAATCGGACGGTCAAACAGCAATATGCAGCGTCAAGGTAAGATACAGCTTCATGCAGTGGTTCATATACATCTTCCTGTTCGGCTGGATATGGTACAAATAAAATATAAAAGCGCAAAAGTCAAACCACCGATTCCATTGAATTGAACCGGTGGTTTGTTTTTATATATTGCGAAACTTATTGTTAAATCTTATGACTTAAAAATTCCGACTGTATACCGTAGGCGTCCTCCGCCGCGATCCTGACTGTTGCTCCCTTTGGCGCGCTGAACTTGAATTCCGCTTTTTCCATGGGGCTGCTGCTGCAATAATTGTTGACTTTATATTCCGTGTGAACGGTCTTTCCCCCGTCCTCGACGAAAAGCCGGTAGAGGAAAACTATATCCCCCTCCCCACTCTCGGCGGCTGGGGCTATGACGGTGTATTCGTTTCCGTTTTCGGTCACGGTCAGGTCAGCGCCCTCCGGGAATTTCGGCGCCGAAGCTCTGCTCCTCTGCTGTGCCGGTGTATAGGCAAATTTTTTCGGGTCAGTCACGTCGTCAATGACGTATTCGCAAAGCCATTCGCCGGTCATTACTTCAAAGCCTCTCAGACGCAGGCGGTTGTCCGCGTCCACCTCCGCCACCCATCCCTGAGCGGCCTTCGAAAAGCCCTCCGGATGCAGTGAGCGATCCCGTCCCACGGTAACTTCCTCATAAGCAAGACCGCCTGTTCCAATGGCGGTGAACTGCTTCTGCCACACCGAACGGGGGTCGTTGAGCGGATAATGGGAATGCCCGGAAAAATGTACTATCTGCGGGTATTTGTTCATTATGCTCCTGAAATGAGGTACGCCCCAGCCCTCGTAGTCGTAGGAACCGTAGACGGTTGAAAGCACGTGTTCGTGGTGGTAGACGAAGATGGGCTTGCCTGGTGCGTCAGCCGCCGCCTTTGCCAGCTCCTCCCGGAGCCATTTTTTCTGATATTTCCCATACCTCTCGTTTTTGTAACGTGAGGTGGATATTCCGATAAAATGATAGCCGTTGATGACCTTGTGGGAATCCGCGTTGTCCCCGTAAAGCTTTTCGAACAGCGGAACAGCCGCTTTTTTTAGCGCCCAGCCGTCGTGGTTCCTGGCGGTGATGGCAAGAAGCTCCGTCTCATCCTTCAGAACGCCCCTCGCCGTGTCAAAGAAGGCGTTGAACTGTTCCTCGGTGCCGTTGTCGGTCAGGTCTCCCACGAAGACGGCGGCGTCAAGAGACTTGTAATACGGGTCCGCCTCCGCCGTTTTATATCCGAAATTTATCACCTGCTCCACCAGTTTACAGCGGCCGTCTCCGGGCTTTTGTATGTGGGAGTCGCTGCACACGGTAAAGCGCAGAACGGGCTTGAAATCCTTGCCATCCCCCGGCTTGCCCTGAGCCTTTGATCCCTTCACCGCGGAGTTGAACATGGCGCGGCTTACGGCGTATGATAACAGTGTCTTTTTCACAAAAATCCCCTGCCTTCTAAAACACATTTTCCAAGAAAGCAGTATATCACAAGCGGGAGAAAAAGTCCATATGAAAAGGGAAATATAGTCTGCGTTTTGCTGTTCGTTGCTGCTTTCTGAACATAAAGATTGTTTTTACCCACGGGATGTGATACTATTACATTGTTGAAGGGTAGGGTGAAAAATATTGAAAAAAGCGCCTGACGATAACAGGATAAACAAAGAGCTTGAGCGCAGAAGCAGACAGCTCAACGCTCCAAGAAGCAGGGCTTATCTGCCCCTGCTGCTTATCATAATAAGCGTTGTTTACATAACCGACGAGATAGCATCCCAGGTAGGCACGCTGATGAAGACCGAGATCGCCAACGATATGCTGGCGCATTTCGGCAATTCCTCCGTAGGCGTTCTTGATATACTGTCGATGATATCCGTACCCTTCATGGCGCTGGGTATTTTTTACAAACCTCTGGCGGACAGATTCGGCAGAAAGCCTTTCCTTGTCATCAACACCCTGGGAATGAGCCTGGGTCTGATGATAATTTATCTTTCAGGCAGTATTCCCATGTACGTCATCGGAGCCTGCATCATACAATTTTTCATTCCTCACGATATGCAGGCGGTCTATATCATGGAGGCCGCTCCCGACAAACACAGAGCAAAAATATATTCGGTCATCAAATGCGTCGCCATGCTTGGCGTGATGCTTATCCCGGCTCTCCGCCGCATTTTCATGCATGAAACTTCCCAGTGGCGCAGGGTATATCTCATCCCGGCTGTGGTGGGGCTTGCCGTGGGGTTCTCGGCTCTGTTTTTCGCGAAGGAGACCGATTCCTTCAACAAGGCAAGGATAGCAAGTCTTAAAGGCGAAGGCGATAAGGGCAAGGGGCAGAACGGCGGACTTATACCGGCGCTGAAATTCGTGTGGAAGCACAAACAGCTCAGGTGGCTTTATTTAGCCCTTGCCTGCTCCGAAACAGGTTTTATCCTAACGGTCGATTATCAGGTCATAATGACCTACGGTTACGCCGGAGGCTTTGTGGCAAACGGACGCTTTGCCGATCTTGCGACCGCTGTGGAAAGCGTGGGCGTGAACGAGATAACCTCCGCGCTGTTCATGTTTCCGGTGGGCTGTGCCCTCGGACAGCTGATCCCCGGTTTTATTGCAGATAAAAAGGGCAGAAAAGCGGCCGCCCTGAGCGTTTCCCTTGCGGCGGTGGCGCTCTTTCTCGGCTTTTCGCTGGGAGCAAAAGCGGGACTTGATCCCTATATCGTGGGCTTTCTTTCCGGTGCCTGCATCGGCACGTTCTGGGCGAATGTGGATATAATCAACCTGATGACCGGGGAAAGCGCACCCACCGCCCTGCGGTCATCCATACTCGCCGCCGCGAACCTCGCCACGGGGCTGGGTATCGGGCTTTCCTACGGCATTTCGCTGCCCCTTATAACGGTTTTCGGGAACACGTCGGTGGCTGTTGTGGCGCTGTGTGTGACCATCCCCGGACTTGTTGCGGCATTCGCCATCCTCGCGTCAAAGACCCACGACACAAAGGGAATAGATCTCAGCTCCGTCAGGGGAGACGAGTGGGATAAGCCCTCCGAAAAACTTCCGGACAACAGCGGGGAGCAGAAGGCTCCGGCGGTCAGCAGATCTTAAACCCCGGCTGAAAGCTATTGACTTTTCCCCTTGTCAAAATTTATGTAACGGTTTTTACTTATACCGAAAGAAGGCATTTAAAATGAGCATCATTACCTGGTTTGAATCCGTTCTGCTTACGATCTCTCTTATTATTTCCGCCGTTTCGGGCTTTTTTACCAACGCCCCCGCAAAGACGGCGCGGCTTCTGGAAAAGACCGACGGCTACATCTGCGGTGTATGCCATCCCGACGAAAACTACGGAGCCCTCAAGGACGCCGGGCTGGGCTGGGTCAGGTTCGACATACCTTATCCCTACAACTCGGACGGCAGTATCAGCGGCTCATACACCGCCTTTAAGAACAGGGCAAAGGGCTACGCCGAGCGGGGCATAAAGATCATGGCCATCACTCCCTATCCCAGATCATATTTCGACATCGGCGGTTTTGATCCCTCCGCTGATGAGAACATACAGCGCACACAGGATATCGCCGTGTTCCTCTGCAACGATCTGCGGGACATTGTCAGCGGTATTCAGATAACCAACGAGATGGGCGTTACAACCTTCACCCTGCCCCTGAATTTGGAGCAGGCGGCAAAATTTATAGGCATACAGGCTGAGGCACTCAACAATGTTAAGGGCGACATCATCGTGGGCTACAACACCGCCGGCGAAAATCAAAAGCTGCACAAGCTTCTCAAGCCCTACCTTTCTTACATGGATTATGTGGGCGTGGATCTTTACTACGGCTCATGGGGCGACGGCACGCTGAGGGATTATGTCAACGCCCTCCGGGATGTAAATATGTGGACAGGCAAGCCCATCATCATAGAGGAATTCGGCTACCTCAGCAAGGGCGCACCCAAGACAGCAGAGGAAAAAGCCGCCAAGCTCGCTCGGTACGGTTACGATTCCGAGGAAGCCGCCCGCGCCGACATTGAAAACTTCGTCAAGAGGCTTCCCCCTGCCTTCCAGGGACGCATCTATGAGGCGCATTCCGAACCCGCTGAATGGGGTGACGCAGTGTTCAAAGACAGCCATTTCTACGGTGAGCTTACAGCTTCAATAAAGGGTATTCCCCACACTTTTGACGGACAGGCGGAGTACTACCGTCAGCTGATACCCGTTCTCAAACAGGTGGACTGCTTAGCCGGTTTCTTCATCTATTGCTGGAGAGATTCCACTGTCTGCTGGTATTGCGGACAGGATGACTGCCCCTTTGAAACAGCCTGGGGCATAACCGATCTCAACGGTGTCCCCAAGCCCGCATATTACGCCGTCAAAGAATCTATAGCAGGATTTTCCGATTAACGAAAACCAAATCAGGGTGCGGTTCAACGCCGCGCCCTTTTTGTTTTGCGCTTTTGCTTATGGGAGGGCATGGAAGATTTGCCCTCTCCGTCACCGCTTCGCGGCGCCACCTCTCCCGAAGTGAGAAGCAAGAATGTAAAAAATTATAACGTACGGCACGCATATATGCGTGCCGAAAAAGGTCAGGTGATTTGTTATCGGCTCTGCAAGCCCGGGAGGCGGTATTTTTTTGTTGAATTACTCCCCCCGATATGTTAAAATGATAGATTGTAATAGTATGATTATTGTTATGTGGGCGACAGGTGACATATAATGACACAGAAGAACATAGTTTTTGATATGGGCGGAGTGCTTATAGAATTCGATCCCGACAGGCTCCTTGCCGCGAACTTTGAGTCGGAGGATATCCCGGCTGTTCGCAGACTGCTTTTCGGCAGCGACATCTGGCACGATTTTGACCGGGGTCTTGCCGACGAGGACGAGACTGCGGCTAAGGTCTGCAAAGAGCTCCCGGAAAGGCTTCACTCCACGGTATATAATATGTTTCACAACCTTTGCGAACAGCTGCCTCCCTATGAGGATATGTACGGTTTCATAAAGGAGCTCAAGGATCAGGGATACCGGCTCTATCTTTTGTCCAACGCGGCTCAGCAGTTTTACGACAAGCGGGATCAGATCCCCGTAATGGGTCTGCTGGACGGAATATTCTTCTCCTATATGTGCCATTATATTAAACCCGAGGAACAGATCTACAGGCTGTTCTTTGAGAAATTTTCCCTTAAGCCGGAGGACTGTTTTTTCGTTGACGACCTGCAGAGAAACATTGACGGCGGTCTGGCTCTGGGAATGGACGGGCACTGCTTCGCCGACCATGATATAGACAGACTCAGAGAGGTAATCAAAGCCAAATGTCCTGTTTTACCGAAAAACTGAAGACCGCTCCCGAGTACTCCACCGTACTCAAGGACATATTTGCCGGCCGCCTGCCCATGGGCGTGCTGGGGCTTTCTCATATCCATAAGGCGAATTTCACCGCCGCCCTGTGTGAGGACACAGGCAAAACCGCTCTGGTCATCACCCCCGACGAGGCGCAGGCCACCCGGCTTGTGCAGGATCTCACCGCCATGGGCGTAAACAGCGTGATGTACCCCGCCCGGGACTTTGTGTTCCGCACAACGGAGGGTCACTCCCGGGAATATGAGCATATAAGACTGGGCATCCTTTCCCACATGGTTGACAGGGACTACGACGTTGTGGTCGCCTCCGCGGAGGCCGCCATGCAGCTGACCATGCCCGTCGAAGATCTGAAACGTCACAGCTTCTCTCTCCGCTCCGGGGACGAATTAAATATCGACGCACTTGCCAAGAGGCTCACCGCGGCAGGCTACTCCCGCTCCCAGCAAGTGGACGGCGTGGGGCAGTTTGCCATTCGCGGCGGCATAATCGACGTTTTCTCTCCCAACTGTCCGAGACCCGCAAGGATCGAAATGTGGGGAGATACCGTTGACAGCATCGTGGAGTTTGACACAGAAAGCCAAAGAAGGACAGAGATCCTCGACAAGCTTCGCATAATCCCCGCGGCAGAGGTAGTATTCGGCGAGGGCGATCTCGCGGAATTTCTGGAGGATTTTTACCTGACAGTAAAGGGCAAAGGCTCCGTCAAAGCAAAGAGCGTGCTCCGGGACGATATCGAAAGAATAAGATCCGACATGACCCTTTCCTCACTGGACAGATTCATGCCCATCATATACAAACAGCCATCCACTATTTTTGATTATATGTCCGACGGAATGCTTTTTGTCAGCGAAAGCTTTTCCGCAAGCGAGAGGGCAAAGGCCTGCGAAACGCTCCTGTTCGAGGATATAAAGCTGCTCCTTGCGGAGGGCTTCATAACCCGTGGGCTTGACCGTTTCGCCCTGACAAGGGATGAGCTTATCGGCATTTACTCATCGGTGGGGGCGGTATACCTTGACAACCTTACCAGAGGCAGCTTCGATACCCCGGTAAAGGAACTTGTCACCGTGACCGCCCGTCAGATCTCCCCGTGGAACGGTTCGTTTTCCCTACTGCTTGATGATCTGTCCGGTTACAAGGGCAGAACCGGCTGGACGATAGCCATCACCGCCGGCACGGAGAAGGCGGCGTCGGCGCTGAGCTCGGATCTGGTCGCGGAAGGCTTCAAAAGCATGTTTCTCCCGGTGATCCCCAAGACCCTGCCCTCCGGCATCGTCTGCGTTCTTCCCGGCACCCTGTCGGCAGGCTATGAGTACCCCAATCAGAAATTCACCGTAATGACCTACGGCGCGCGGTACGCCGTGCCCGCCAAGTCAAAGAAAAAGGTCAGCAAGAAGAACGCCTTCAACAGCCTTGAGGAACTGCACAAGGGGGATTATGTCGTCCACACCATCCACGGCATCGGTCTTTTTGACGGGATAACAAGACTTGAGGCGGGAGGCACGGTCAAGGACTATATAAAGATCAAGTACAGCAAGGGGGATATCCTCTATCTGCCCGTGGCTCAGCTTGATCAGGTATCAAAATATATCGGCTCCACCAACAACGGCGCAGTAAAGCTGAACAAGCTCGGCGGCAAGGAATGGCAGAAGACCAAAAGCAAGGTCAGCTCCGCCGTTCACGACATGGCGCAGGAGCTTATCACCCTTTATTCCCGCCGTATGTCCATGACCGGTCACGCCTTTTCCCCTGATATAGATATGCAGAGCGACTTTGAACGTCGGTTTGAATTTGACGAAACAGACGATCAGCTCCGCTGTATAAACGAAGTGAAGAACGACATGGAAAAGCCCTGTCCCATGGACAGACTGCTCTGCGGAGACGTGGGCTTCGGAAAGACCGAAGTGGCTCTCCGTGGCGCCTTTAAGTGCGTTGCGGACGGCAAGCAGTGCGCTGTGCTGGTACCCACAACCATATTGGCTCTCCAGCACTATCAGACGATAAAGCGCAGGTTTGAGGGCTTCCCCATCGAAGCGGCGATGCTTTCACGCTTCAGCTCCTCAAAAGAGATAAGAGCCACCATAGACGCCCTGCGCAGGGGTTCGGTGGATATCGTCGTAGGCACCCACAGACTCATATCAAAAGACGTGACCTTCAAGGATCTGGGCTTGATAATAATAGACGAGGAACAGCGTTTCGGTGTCGCTCAGAAAGAAAAGCTGAAAGAGCTGTACCCCACGGTGGACGTGCTCACCATGACCGCCACACCCATACCGAGAACGCTGAATATGTCCATGTCCGGCATAAGGGATATGTCCGTGCTGGAGGAGGCTCCCCAGGACAGACACCCCGTCCAGACCTACGTTATCGAACACGATATGGACATTCTGGTGCAGGCAATGACCGCGGAGCTTCGACGGGGCGGTCAGGTATATTATCTGCACAACAAGGTCGAATCCATCGAACACTGCGCCGCGGGAATAAAAGAACTTTTGCCGGATGCAAGGGTCGCCATCGCCCATGGTCAGATGAACGAGGACAAACTCAGCGAGATATGGCGAAGTCTCCTTGAAGGGGAGATCGACATCCTTGTATGCACAACTATCATAGAAACAGGCATAGACGTACCCAATGTGAACACACTTATCATTGAGGACGCGGATAAAATGGGATTGGCTCAGCTCCATCAGATAAGGGGCAGAGTAGGCCGTTCCGCAAGGCGCGCAAACGCATATCTCACCTTCAGAAAGAACAAGGAGCTTTCCGAAATCGCCACCCGCCGTTTAGAGGCGATACGGGAATTTACGGAATTCGGTTCCGGCTTCAAGATCGCCATGCAGGACATGGAGCTGAGAGGCGCCGGCAACCTTTTGGGCGCTCAGCAGCACGGTCACATGGAGGCTGTGGGCTACGATATGTACATGAAGCTCCTTCAGCAGGCTATCAGCGAGGAAAAGGGAGAGCCTGTTGAGAGCAGTGTGGAAAAGGAATGCATAATAGACCTGCCCATTGACGCCTACATCCCGCCGGAATATATTTCAAGCGTTCCCCACAAGATAGGTATGTACCGGCGCATAGCTGACATCCGCTCCCGGGATGACGCGGAGGACGTTATCGACGAGCTGATAGACCGGTTCGGCGAGCCGCCGGAAAGCGTGCTTGGGCTTATCACGGTGTCCCTGCTCCGGGGCGTGGCCATCCGTCACGGCATATATGAGATCGGCAAAAAGGCGGACAAGATCGCTCTGTACATCGATGATCTGGACATGAAGAAGATCACCCTTTTAGCCCAGAAAATGCCCGGCAGAGTATCCGTCAGCGCCAGCGGCAAACCCCACATCGCCGTAAAGCTTCTCAAGGACGACAATCAGCTTGAACTGCTTAAAAAAATATTTGAATATCTTGATGAAGACCCCGACAAAACCTGACAGAAAGGACTGTTATTATGAACAACGTTAAAGAGCTGTACGACCTTTGGCTCAAGAACACCCAGGACAACAAGGAGGTCTATGATGAGCTTCTGGCGGTAAAGGACAATGAGAATGAGATCGCCGACCGCTTTTACCGCAATCTGGAATTCGGCACTGCCGGTCTCAGAGGCGTGCTGGGCGCTGGAACGAACCGTCTGAACTCCTACACCGTAAACCAGGCGACCCAGGGACTTGCCACCTATCTCAGCAGTGAAATTTCCTCCCCTTCCGTCGCCATCGCCTATGACTCAAGGATAAACTCCGACGTGTTCGCCATAGGCTCTGCCTGTGTGCTTGCCGCCAACGGGATCAAGACCTATCTTTACCCGGAGCTGGTGCCCACGCCCATGCTGTCCTTTGCTGTCAGGGAACTCAAATGCAGCGCGGGCATAAACATCACCGCCAGCCACAACCCGGCAAAGTACAACGGCTACAAGTGCTACGACGCCAACGGCTATCAGATAACCGACGCGGCGGCGGCAAAGATATACGGTTATATACAGAACACGGATATTTTCAATGACATTAAGCTCGCCGATTTTGAAAATGCTGTCGCCGACGGTATGATCGAATACATCGGCAGAGATGTTTATGAAAAATTCTACTCCGCCGTGATAAGCAGGCTGGTCAACCCCGACGTGTGCAGGAACAGCGACCTGAAGATCATATACACGCCTCTCAACGGCACAGGCAACCTTCCCGTTCGCGAAGTGCTTGACAGGATAGGTTTCAAAGACGTGAAGGTAGTCCCGGAACAGGAACTGCCCGACGGCAACTTCCCCACCTGCCCCTTCCCCAACCCGGAGATCCGTCAGGCCTTTGAGTGCGCCATAAAGTTAGCGGAGAGCGACAGAGCCGATCTGCTTCTTGCCACCGACCCGGACTGCGACAGAGTGGGCATAGCCATTCTGGACGACGGGGAATACAAGCTCCTTACCGGCAACGAGGTGGGCGCCCTTCTCACGGAGTACCTTCTCTCCTGCCGCAAGGCAAACGGTACTCTGCCTTCAAACGGCGTTATACTGAAATCCTTTGTCACCACAAAGCTCATTGACGCCATTGCAAAGGACTTTAACTGCACGGTGGTGAACCTGCTTACAGGCTTTAAGTATATCGGAGAATATATCACAAAGCTGGAACAGGCGGGCGAAGCGGACAGATTCATCCTCGGCACGGAGGAGAGCTACGGTTACCTTTCCGGCACCCACGCCAGAGACAAGGACGCTGTGGTGGGTTCCATGCTCATCTGCGAAATGACCGCGTACTATAAATCAAAAGGCAAAACTCTGATACAAGTCCTGGATGAGCTGGCGCGTAAATACGGCGTATATCTCAACACCCTGCTCAACTTCACCTTTGAAGGCGCGGACGGCATGGAGCGCATGAAGCAGATAATGACCGATCTGCGCAAGACCGTCCCCGAAAAGATCGCCGACAAGACCGTCGTCTCCGTCTCCGATTACAGCAGCGGCGAGACCCGGGACACCATAACCGGAAAGATCGCCCCCATCGACCTGCCCAAGTCCAACGTTGTGGAATTCATCCTCTCCGACGGCAGCGGCGTTATCGTCCGTCCCTCCGGCACGGAACCGAAAATAAAGCTCTATATCACGTCTGTTTCGGATAAAAAAGACGACGCCGTGAAAACTGCTGAGAGCATCGGCGAAGAAATGAAAAAGCTCATGGGTATCTGCTGAGGAAAGGAAAATTGACATGAACAGAAAAATAGTCAGAATAATCGCATTGATCATGGCGATCATTATGTTCGGCAGCGTGCTGACCGTAGCTATCTCGTCATTTTTGAAATAAGAGTGTTCGGCCGCCAATGCCCGTCATAAAAATAATGCTGAAAAATACCCTTGAACGTTGTTCCTGTTTTTCGCTTTTATCGCAGGGAAACGTTCAAGGGCTTTTGTTTGATCTTCAAAATAAACACACAGCGGCAAGATGTCAAACTGCGCCGGACCACCGTGGACAGATTGCCGAAAACTTTTTGTGACATATGCTTCTAAGACTAAGAATAATGTCGAATCGTCACGATATTATATGTAAAAAGCATAGATGCAACCGTGAATTGACAAAAAACAACTCCAAATTGGTTCAATGCAACCGATTGCTCATGCTATAATTTGTTTGCCAAGGAGCTCAAGCGTATAAGCTTATTCAAAAACGATCGGCGAAAAGATCAGTCGTGACCGGACTTGCAAGGTGCTTTTGGGGGATAACAGAACGGCTCTGCGAGTTCATAAAAGAGGACTCTCAAAGCCGTTCGTTTTCTTCACTTTTCTTTTCTAATTCAGTTCCGGCTTGGTTTTAAGCCAATCCCGGACAAGGACATAAGCTTTTTTCCCGTTTTGCGATATATAGGAGCTGTGGTTTTCCCCTCGCAGTATCGCCATATCGCTGTGTGAAATATTTTCAGCAATATAAACAGTGTCGGATATCCACAATATGTCAAACTGTCCGCTGACCACATATGCGGGGCAGGTGATCTGAGAAAGATATTCCGGCGTGAAATCCGGCAGCGTCAACATCAGGGTGTTGAGCTTGTCCCTGCGGAACAGATCTCTTGCCGCCACACCCAGAAGGAAATACGATTTTAACGTTTTCGGATGAGAATTTGCGCCGCAGGCTATGACAGCTCCGGGTACATCCGGATAATCCGCGGCAAGGGTTACCGCGTTGATGGCGCCGTCGCTGTGCCCCATCACTATGGGCTTTTCCAGCCCCAGCGCCTCGATAAATTCTTTCAGATCCTTCGCCATGAGATGATAGGTTATCTCCCCCGGATCGCTGCTGTCCCCGTGGCACCGGCTTTCGGTGACGTAAACTGTAAAATCGTTTGCAAGGTACGAGGCGGCCTCGCGCAGGGAATTTACGCTCCCGCCGTTGCCGTGAACCAAAATCAGGGGAGGCTTATCCCTGCCGTACACCATGTAGTGCATACGCACCTCGGACAGTTGGACATAGCTCTCCGTCTCGAACTGTACCGCAGGCTCGGGCAGATCGGTGATCTCCAGTTGTTTTGCGTTGTATTTATCAGGATGGATCAGAAGATCCGTTTGTGATGCGATTCCGCTGAACAGCATCGTAAAAGACAAAATAATATTCATAACAACAGTCAAACGGTACACCGCGATCCTCCTCGCATTTCTTTAATTTATCATATCATACAGTTGTCCGGAAATCAACTTTTTCAATGTTAATTATAGATTTTCAATGTTAATTATAGATTAGCTTGTTAAAATACGTTTTAGTGTGTGTGATTATGACGATTTTTCAGTTTATTTTTCCCTGATTTATTTCCGATAGCATCACAGCTTTGTAAGGAGCGGTTTTTATAATGAAAAACATTTTGCAGATGGCGGAGCTTGCGGCGGAACGGACGCCGGATAAGACCGCATTTGTTGATGAAAAGAAAAGTATCTCTTATCTTGAACTTGTGGAAAGCGCCAAACGTATCGGCTCGTTTCTGTATGCGCAGCTTGGAAAGGGCAGACCCGTCGCCATATTTCTGGACAAAAGCGTCGAGGCGATCACCGCAATGCTGGGTATCGTGTACAGCGGTAATATCTATACCGTCATTGACATACAGATGCCCCCTGAAAGGATCAAAAAGATATTCGCCACCCTTGATCCCGCCGCTGTCATTTCCGACGAAAAGCACGCGCAAACCGCGCGTTCTCTCTGCGAGAAGACTTTTATTCTGAATGAGATCTGTAAGTCCGTCATAGATGAAGCCTCCCTCGATCTTATCCGCGGGGAGCAGACGGACGCCGATCCCCTGTATATTTTATACACCTCCGGCTCCACCGGTATGCCGAAAGGTACGGTCATCACTCACAGGAACGTTCTGTCTTACAGCCAATGGTTCGTTGACACCTTCGGAGTTGACGGGACCGCTGTCATCGGAAATCAGACCCCCCTGTATTTTTCCATGTCGGTGACAGATGTCTACGGCACTCTCCGCGCCGGCGCGGAGCTTATCCTGCTGCCGAAGAAATGCTTTTCCTTCCCCATCACTTTAGCGGATACCCTGAACCGTTATCGGGTGAACCTGATCTATTGGGTGCCCAGCGCGTACGGTATCGCCGCGAACAGCGGTCTGTTCGAGATCGAAAAGCCAAAATATTTGAAAAAAGCGCTGTTCGCCGGTGAGGTCATGCCTGCAAAGACCCTAGGCTACTGGATGCGGCATTTCGGCGAAGACGTTCTGTTTGCCAATCTGTTCGGTCCCACCGAAACAACGGATATATGCACATATTATGTCGTTCCCCGCAACGCTGAGATCCCGGTGTCCCTGCCCATTGGAAGGCACTGCGACAACTGCGGCGTGTTCATCCTGAACTCAGAGGGTCTGGAAGCGGCGCCCGGCGAGGAGGGTGAGCTGTATGTCCGCGGCACCTTTGTGTCGCCGGGATATTATAACGATCCTGAGAAGACCGCGCAATTCTTTGTGCAGAATCCACTTCGTCCCGCCTATCCGGAGATCTGCTATAAGACGGGAGACATAGTCCGAATAAACCCCGAAGGCGAACTGTTGTATCTGGGGCGCAAGGATCATCAGATAAAGCGCCGCGGCTACCGTATCGAACTGGGAGAGATCGAAAACGTGGCGCAGACCGTGGGAGACGTGCGGGAATGCGCCTGTACATATGACGCCGAAGCGGAAAGCATACACCTGTTTTACACCGCGGACAAAACAGAAGAAAAAGAACTGCTTGCTGAACTCACTAAAAAAATGAACCGGTATCTTCTGCCGGATCAGATACACAAACTGCCCGTCCTTCCCCGCAATGCCAACGGAAAGATAGACAGAAAGAATTTGGAGAGGAGTCTGTAACATGGAAACTATATTGAACATCCTGAGAGAGATCAACCCCACCGCGCAGGTTGACGAAACGACCGAGCTTATGGAAGAGGGCGTACTGGATTCCATGTCCATGGTAATGTTCGTATCCGCTTTGTGCAACGCTTACGATGTTGACATATCCCTGAGAGACGTTGTCCCCGAAAATTTTGCGACACCCGAATGCGTGCGTGATTTTATCGCCGAGCTCTGCGGTGAAGAAGTATGATCGCTTATAATACTTTTTCGTTTTTTCTCCTGTACTTCGGGGGCACCTTCCTGCTCTACAGCCTGTCGCCCAAAAAGATAAAATGGTTCGTGCTTCTTCTCGGATCATTTGTGTTTTACTTTTTTACCGCGAAGGGGCATGTGATATCCCTGCTGATCTGCATACTTATTTCCTGGGGAGCCGGGTTGTTGATACAGCTCCTCGGCGACACCATGCAGCGCAAAGTGAAACAGGTACCGAAGGAAGAGAAGGGAAAAAGGAAAAAGATACGTGACCGTTACGGAATATACAAACGCTGTGTCTTTACGGTTGCCGTTGTGTCCATCGTATCTATATTGCTGGTCTGTAAATACGACGATTTCTTCGTTCAGACCGTAAACGCAATTTTCTCAACGCATATCAAACCCCTTTCGGTGGTCCATGCGGTGGGTCTGTCTTTCTTTGTCCTGGAAGGCATCAGCTATCTTGCCGACATCTACTTCGGCAGGATCGAAGCGAAAAAGAATCCCCTGCGGATCGCGCTGTATCTGTCCTTTATGCTTACGGTTGTCGAAGGTCCCGTGGCGAAATATGCCCAACTCGGCACACAGTTGAATGCAGGAAAAGCGAACACTTACGAGGATGTCAGCAAGGGCTTTTTGCGGGTGATCTGGGGCATTTTCAAAAAGGTAGTGATCGCCGACCGCGCCGTTATGCTGGTCAACACGGTATTCGACAACCATACGGAATACGGCGGGTTTACCGTGGCGGCGGGCATAGCGTTTTATACCCTGCAGCTCTATTGTGAATTTTCCGGGGTCATGGACATCGTCTGCGGTCTGGGAGAGATGATGGGACTGCAGCTGCCCGAAAACTTTGCGCGCCCCTTCTTTGCGAAGTCCATTCGCGATTTCTGGCAGCGTTGGCACATAACTCTCGGCGTGTGGCTGAGGGATTATGTCTTCTTCGGCGTCTCATTTTCAAAAGGATTCCGCAAGATATCCGCCAAAACAAAGAACCGTTTCAGGCCCTATTACGCCACCCTTATCCCCACCCTGATCGCCCTGTTCTTTGTCTGGTTCACAAACGGATTCTGGCACGGCGCCGGGTGGAAATACATAGTTTATGGCCTGTATTATTATGTACTGATGGCGCTGGGCATGCTGCTGGAGCCGCTTTTCCAAAAGCTGTCCGAAAAGCTGAAGATCGACAGGCAGACCTCAAAGCCCTTTGCCCTGTTCCGTCAGCTGCGCACCTTCTTTATCGTCCTTATCGGAATGCTGATATTCCGGGCGCAGGATCTGAAGACCGCCGCGCAGATGTTCCGTTCAATGATAACAAAGATCGACTTTTCCGTTTTCGCGGCGGGGCATGAAGCCCGGTTCGGCATGAGCCTTTACGATCACGGAGCGATAGCCGTCGGCTTTGCCGTGTTGCTGCTGGTCAGTATCCTTCGTGAGAAAGGCGTAGACGTTCGCGGCAAGATCTTTGCGCTTCCCTATTATATAAAAGTGCCTGTCTACATCGCGGCGCTGTTTATAGTAATCATTTTCGGAGCCTACGGAGAAGGCTACGGCGCGGTAGATATGATCTATGCGAATTTTTAGAGAGATGGATGAAATATGATAAAAAAAATAGCATCGGAAATTCTTAAGATCATTTCCTTTATGCTGATCTTCATGATCTTGCTCTCAGGTGTTTCCTTTCTGTGCTTTTCCGAAAAAGCGGTATCCCAGCTCAAAAGCGGCTGGCAGGATTCATATAACTTTTTGTCTGATGAGCCAAACACCCTGCAGATCGTCGGGGTCGGCAACAGTGATCTGTATTCCGGATTTTCTCCCCTTGATCTGTGGAAACAGTACGGATTGACGAGTACCGTCTGCGCTGAGCCCCGGCAGAAGATCAGGGACTCCTTGGAGCTGCTCAAGCTCGTTTTTGAGACCCAGTCTCCCCGGGTGGTACTGATCGAGACCGATATGCTGTACGACCGCAATTTAAAAAACGGCAACGTCAGGAATCAGGACGACTCTCTGGAGTATTTCATGGAAAATGCAGACCCGAAATACTTCGACAGCTTTATCGAAAACCTGTTTACCGTTTTTAAGTTCCACAACATCTGGAAAAGCGAAGATCATGACCTCAAAAGCAAGCTTTATAACACCCACGGATACAAGTACAATTCCCATACATACAAACTGGGGAACACAGATTACATGAAGGAAACCGATCAGGAAGAGCCGTTGAACAAACGGAACACGGCACAGATGGATGACCTGCTCGACTTTTGCAAATCGAAAAACGCTGCTGCCATTCTGTTGGCTATACCATCGCCGGCTTCATGGAATTATGCGCGTCATCTTGCCGTTGAGCGGTACGCTGAAGAGCGCGGCGTTCCCTTCCTCGACCTGAACCTGTGCTACCGGGAAATGGGGCTGGATATGCAGACGTGCTTCCGCGACAAGGGCAATCATCTGAATTATTCCGGAACTGTCGCCGCGACGGCGTTCCTGGGAAAATATATTCAGGAAAATTACTCTCTGCCCGTACACAGCGGCGACAACGCATATCAACACTGGGACGAAGATCTTGGAAAGTTTGAGGCGCTTCGTGAGAACGAAGACCTTGATTGAGCCGCCGAAAAGCACAGTCAAAAAACATAAAAATTGACCCCCCTGAAGCAGACGAAAATATCTCGGTCCGCGTCGGGGGGATAATTTTGTGAGTGATTCGGATGTCGGGGCAAAATGTGTGCATTCCCGGCAGAGGATATCCCGCCGTTCTTGACAATAACAAAAACATTGGATAAAATGGATAATGATGAATCATAAAGCAAACAGGTGATCATGTGAGGATCCTCATCATTGAAGATGAAAAAGAAACGGCAAAAGACCTTCGTTCCGTTCTGCGAAAAGAAGGATACGAAACTGACGCTGTATACGATGGTTCGAGCGGTCTGGATTATATGCTCACAGACGTATATGATCTTGTGATGTTGGACATTACGCTGCCGAAGCCCGGCGGTTTGGATGTCCTGCTTAAAGCCAGAGCCGAAGGTATACAAACGCCGGTGATCGTTTTGTCTGAAAAATTCCGGATAGAAGAAAAGATCCTCGTGCTGGACAGCGGCGCGGATGATTATTTGACAAAACCGGTGGCCGCGGGAGAGCTGTTCGCCTGCATCCGGGCGCGTACGCGCAGAAGCGGTATAAAATCTCCGGATATGCTGCAGGCATATGACCTCCGGCTGGACAAAACCACTTTCAGGCTGTTCGGCAAAGACAGCTCCGTCAAGCTGGCAAAGAAAGAATACCAGCTCATGGAATATCTGATGATCAACAAAGGACGTATCCTTCCGAGAGAGCTGTTGATAACAAAGATCTGGGGACTGGAGGAAAAAAACGAATATAACAATCTGGATGTATATATTTCATTCCTGCGCAAAAAGTTAAAATGTGTTGAGGCGCAGGCAAGAATAGACACGAAAAAGGGCGTGGGATATTCCCTGGAGCCGTGAAGACAATGACAGTGACAGAAAATGCACACCGTTAGGTTCGGTGTGCATTTTTTCTATTCTTAATAATACTGCTTTGGGGTGTGCGTCGAATATTCTTGTTTTTACAACTTCAGAACAGTTCGCAGATGAACGATATACGTCCGTTGTGCCATGCGGCGCGGATACTGCCGTTTTGCTGTGTGCAGATACTTTCCGCGATGCTCAGACCGATACCGTATCCGCCGGTGTCGATGTTGTGGCTCTTGTCTTCCCGATAAAATCGGTCGAAGAACCGCGCGCAGTCCACGTCCTTGCCCGCGGCGTAATCGTTGGAAACTGTCAGGCGTACGCCTTTTTTCCCCCGCTTGGCAAGCGGCTCAAGGGCGATATCCACCGCGCCGTTTTCATCACAGTATTTTACCGCGTTATCCAGCAGAAGCATTGTAAGCTGACGGATCTTACTGCCGTCTGTTGTCAGCTCAAGATCAGGCTCGATCTGCTGTTTTAAAGCCTTGCCTTCGCTTTCCGCGCGGCTGACAAAATCCTGGGCAGTCTGTGATACGGCCTGAGAGACGTTTATTTTTTCAGTGCCGGACTTGCTTTCCATCTCCCGGGATTTGGTTATCATCACCAGGTTTTGTATCAGGCTGTTCATGCGATCCACCTGTCGGATCGTGGATTGCGTCCACTCGCTTTCTGCGCCGGTCAGTTCCTGCATCTCCGTGTTGGAGCGGATGACGGCAAGAGGCGTTTTCAGCTCGTGGCTCACGTTGGTCAGAAATTGCTCCTGCCTCAGGCTGTTTTCAATTTCCGGTTTAACGACTTTTTTCGACATGGCGACAACGAGTATTACGGTTATCAGCATTCCGATCAGGCCCACAGCGACGCTTGCATAGGCAAGACGGAGACGGGCATACAACACGATCCCGATATCAAGCATTACAAGTGAAGTCGTGCCGTCGCTGTTTTCGGTCAATTTGAAGGAATACTGTTCATAACGGCCCTGCTGTTTCTGCAGTTTTTGTATCTCTTCCGCGGCGGCGGTAACGGACTCCTTGGACATTATGTTGCCGTTGCCGGAAAAATAGGAAGCCTCCTCGCCGGATTCATCGTATGTTATCTGATAAAAATTATTGCGCTGATACGCCGGAGAGAAGATCTCCACCACGGAAAACGAACTCGGCGGCCGGCGGGGCTCTGTCTCTTTGTCAAAAGCGTCCTGACTTTCGCTGATCCTGTCAAGGGTCCAGTTTATCTCAGTCTGCGTGACGATATAGTTCGCTGCATTTATAAGACTGCCTATGAAAACCGTCACAAGCAAAAAGGAAACAGAAGCTATCAGGATAAATTTTCTGCGCAGTTTTTGTATCTCTTTCGCGTTCATTGTCCCTTCACCTCCGCAAGCTGAAAGCTTTCACCCTTGCTTCCGGTTATCGTATAGGATGAGTTGATCGCCTGTAGCTTTCGTTTTAAATACGATATATATAACCACACCGTATCTTCATGGGCGTTTTCATCGTGCTTCCACACACGGTCAAGAAGATAGTCGGTGGAAAGGGCGATATCGGTGTTGGACATCAACAGCGCCATCAGATCGAATTCTTTGTTGGACAAGCGGACGGAATTTGCCGAAGAGAGAGTATAGTTGTCTGCGTTCAGGACTGTGTCACCCACACGCAGTTCTTCAAAATCATCCATATTACGGCGGCGCGTCAGCGCGCGGATACGCGCCAGCAGCTCTTTAACGGCAAAAGGCTTGGGAAGATAATCGTCCGCGCCGGCGTCCAGTCCGGTCACCCGGTCGTCGATCTCCGCCTTCGCGGTCAACAGAAGAACGGGGGTGGAAATGTGGCGTCTGCGCATTTCCGCCAGTACACCGTAACCGTCCACCTTGGGCATCATTATGTCAAGCACGACGCAGTCGTAACTGTCGTTTTTCAGGAAATCCAACGCCTGTTCGCCGTCAAAGGCGCTGTCAACTTCATACCCCTGCATCTGAAACAGCACCGTGACGGAACGGTTCAGATCCCTGGTGTCTTCCGCAAGCAATACTTTCATGATCTATCATCCTTTTCATTGATAGCCGCACGGATGATCTGCATGGAAACATCCGTTGACGCCAGCTCGTCCGCGCATCGCTTGAGTTCGTCAAATATCAGCGCGGATTTGCCCACGTTCTTTTTGTAGCGTATCTGATGTTCGAGCGCCGCCCATGTGTCCATGGATATGGTGCGTATCTGTATCTCGGCATAATATCCGTTCTTTCTGACGATCAGATGTAAACTTCGGTAACCGTTTGGTTTTACGTCCCGGATATAATCCTTTTCGTTTACAACTTCAAGGTCAGGCAGAGAAAACAAGTAGTCCCGTATGGCGAAAACATCGTCAAGAAAAGTACATACCACCCGCAGACCGATGGCGTCATGGATCGTCTCCAACGCGCTTTCTTCAGTTTCGGGGATGCCGTGGCGGCGGCATTTTTCACGCATGCTCTCCTCCGTCTTGATGCGGTATTTCAAATGCTCCACCGGGTTCATCCCGGTGTTTTCTTTGACCGTTTTTGCGGCGGCGCGGATATCTTCCGCCAGAGAGTTCATCACCGCTTCCATTTCCGGATATCGACCGCCGTATATGCTGTTTTCTGCTTCCATAAAAACAAACTCCTCTGCGCTGTGTTATACATCCTGTTGAGATTATATCACATCCCGCAGGATCCCGCAATACGGGGACGCCCTTTGGTAAAGGGGCAAATCCTCTGTCCTGTTCCGTTGCCAAAAAATTTTAACGTATATCAATTGCTTACTCCATTACCGCGTCGATAAGCTGACAGTATTGGTTTGCGCCTTCATAGTATGTGTCAAAGACCCCCACCACAGTTATCTCTGTGTCTATCGCGGGATACTCTTCGGGGGAAGTTCTCCCATCCTTCAGCAAAAATTCAATTCCCTGGGCACAGCAGGCGGTGGCGTCCGAAATGATACAGGCATAATAATATCTGCCGTCTCCTTTGCTGTAGGTGAAAGGTCCCCTCATTCTGACGCGCTTGCCGATATAATTTTCGGGAGAGCTCATCATATCGTAAACCTCCGAGTAAACAAGGGTGGAGCTGAGTTTTGTGAGGTCAATGTCCACAGGTCCCGCGTCCACCTGTCCGGCGGTTTTTGACGGCTTTGTTGAAGACGCGCCGGGGGATGTAGTCCCGCCGTCCTCATCCATTCTTTCGCTCAACACGTCGTCTACGGTTTTCACCTGACCGCCCGGTGCGGATTTGCCCTCCGATGAAGAACCGCAGCCGACAAGAGAAACAAGCATTATCAAAGTGAGAATAATACAAACCGTTCTTTTCATCGTTTTATACCTCCTTTTAAGGCGCCTGCCATAAAGAAAATAAAGAAGCCTGCGATATCCACCGCCACGATGGTCGAACCTATTGGTGTGCCGGCAAGTATCGAGATCAGTATCCCGAGCAGGGCGCAGCTCACCGAAAACACGGCGGAGCAGATCGTTACGGCTCTGAAGTTTTTGAACACGCGCATAGCCGAGAGCGCCGGGAAGATCACCAGAGCCGAGATCAGAAGAGATCCCACAAGATTCATGGCAAGCACAATGATCACGGCGATAACTATGGCGATGAGAAGATTATATGCCCCGGCTTTCGTTCCGGTGGCGCGGGCAAAATTCTCGTCAAAGGTGACGGAAAATATCTTGTTGTAGAAAAGCAGGAACACCGCAATGACGAGAACAGAGAGGATGCCGCATATCCAGACCTCCGTTTTTGTCAGGGTGAGGATAGATGTCGAGCCGAACAGCGTGGAGCAGACGTCTCCGGACAAATTGCTTGACTTGGAAAAGATATTCATTAAAAGATAACCTATTGCCAGAGCGCCCACGGATATCATCGCTACGGCGGCGTCGCCCTTTATCTTTGCGTTCTGTCCTGTGCGCAGAAGCAGCACCGCGCTGACAACGGTTACCACAAGCACAAGGGGCATTTCATTTGTCAGACCGACCACAGCCGCTATCGCCATTGCGCCGAAGGCAACGTGGGAAAGGCCGTCTCCGATGAACGAAAAACGTTTCAGAACAAGGGTCACGCCGAGGAGCGACGAACAAAGGGCGATAAGCACTCCGACGATCAGGGCATACCTGACAAACGGATAATTGAGATAGAGCGACAACTTTTCAAAAATCTCTGACATCAGTCGTCACCGCCCTTCAAAAAGGCCTGCGAAAAACCGCCGGCAACATATTCGTCCTTTGTGCCGAAGAAAATTTCCTGACCGATATGAAGGATATGATCGGCATATTTTACGGCGGCGTCAATGTCGTGGGATATCATAATGACAGTTATCCCGTCCGACTTGTTCAGGGATTCTATCAGGTCATACATCTCGGCGGTGACCTTTGGATCAAGTCCCGATACCGGCTCGTCAAGGAGCAGCATTTTCCGCGTGGCGCACAAAGCTCTTGCCAGCAGCACCCTCTGCTGCTGTCCACCGGAAAGCTCCCGGTAACATTGTTTTGTCAGCTGTGTGAGCCCCATTTTTTCAATATTTTCCCTTGCAAGCTGTTTTTCCTCTTTTGTGTAGAAAGGACGGAGCCCCATTCTGTTTCCGCAGCCGGACAGAACTATTTCCCAAACCGAGGCGGGAAAATCTTTCTGAACAACGGTTTGCTGGGGCAGATAGCCTATCTCCGTGGGCTTTAAGCCGTCACCCGTCAGGACTTTGCCGTCAATAGGCGCCTGCAGACCGAGTATTGTTTTCATAAGCGTGCTTTTGCCGGAGCCGTTTTCTCCCACAATGCACAGATAGTCGCCGGGTCCGATCGTGAAGTTCAATCCGCGGACGATCTCCCGTCCGTCGTATCCCAACGAAAGATCCTGACAGGTTAACAGTGACATTCTTGCAAGTCCTCCTTTATTTTAACGCGTCTTTTAAAACTTCCAGATTCTTTTCCATAACGGAAAGATATTCAGCGCCGTCCTTTACATCTGATGCCGTCGTTGACTGCATGGAGTCAAGGGTAAGTATCTTCTGATCCTTTGTTTTGGTCGTATCTTTTATCGTTTGAGCGATCCTGCCGTCGGCGCTTTCGATCTGCATGATCGCTTTAAGACCAAGCTCATCCACTTTGTTTGCAAGGAAAACCACCGTTTCAAAGCTTGCCTCGCTCTCCGCGGAACAGCCCACGAAGGCGGCGTAATAGCTCAGACCGTAATCGTCTGCAAGATAGCGGAAGGGGAACCTGTCTCCGAAGATCAGCGTCTTTGTCTTTGCCGCTTTTACCGCGGCTTTATAATCGCTGTCAAGAGCGTTCAGCTTTTCAATGTACGAATTTGCGTTGGCGGCATAAACATCCTTATTGCCGCTGTCGATAACTCCCAGCTTTTCCGCAATATGTCCGCAAATCGCGGCGGCGTTTCTGAGGGAGAGCCAGACATGCTCATCGTATTCGACCTCGCCGTCCTCCTGACCGTCTTCCTCATGTTCCTCCTCATCGGTCTGCATGCCTTCAATGATCTCTTCCTCCTTAACGTTGTTTCCCAACACCTCAAGAAGATCTACAACGACCATATTTTTATTTGCCGCTTCCTTCAGAACGTCTTCCACCCATCCGTCGGACTCGCCGCCCACATATATAAACATATCGCAGGTGGAGATCCTGATTATATCGTCTGCCGTGGGCTGATAGCTGTGGAGATCCACGCCGTTGTCAAGAAGCATCGTAACATCCGCATGATCCGCCTTGTCGCCTAAGATCTGTTTTACCCAGTCGTACTCCGGAAAGATCGTCGTAACTATGCTGAGCTTGCTGTCTTTAGTCAAAGAATTTCCGCAGCCTGCCATTACCCCGGCAAGCATTATCAGGCAAAACAAGATCGAAACTGTTTTTTTCATAATAAAAACCTCCGTATCAAAAGCAAAAATAAAAATAAATATAAAAATACAAGGGATGCGGCATACGCCGACAAAGACCGCCGGAAAACGGCGGACATATCCCTTGTGTTGACTCTTCTAATTAAGAAGCTTTACTTTTAATGAGATCGGTGTTTTGTTGTATGAAATATTGTATGTAAAACAAATTGCAAACAGAATGAGACAGCAGGCAAAGGCCGCGGCCAATGCGACAAGGGCGCTGCCCAGCGCCTTGATGGTGTTCTGACACGCCGAGATGACCGCGCAGACCGGGCAGTTTTCACCGATACAATCGTGATCCGCCTCATGCGCCATAACAAAAAGCGGGGTCATCATGGCGGCAATAATAAAAGCCGTAAGGATCACAGCTGACAAACGCTTTGCTTTTTTCATGATGAACACCGCCTTTCTGTTGGATTTGCCTGACTTAGCTTTTTCGGCATTTTTCGCATATGCCGTACAAGACCGTACTCGAACTGTCGATCTGAAAGTTCGCGTCCTGCATAACGTCGTTTATCAGGGCGTTGGTTGCCGGTACTTTCAAATGATATGTCTTCCCGCAGGCTGAACATTCAAGGTGCAGATGATCCCTGCATTCGTCCGATCCCACATAGCGGTACAGCGTCTTGTTCGAACCGCTCGCCGCCGTTTTTTTGATAAGCCCCTGCTTTTCAAGGGCGGATAAATTGCGGTAAACGGCGCTCCTGCTGGCGTTTTCGCCGATAAGCGTTATGATGCGGTCGGCTGAAAGAGGCTCATCCCGATGCTGTTCCAAAACGTCTATCAATGCTTTTCTTTGTAATGTCATATAACTCATGAAACAACACCTCCTCCGAAATTGCAACTCAGTCGCAAATTGATTATAGCAACAGGTCTGCCGGTTGTCAAGATAAAAATCCGGTCATGATGCAAATTTTGATCCGGTTCCCCTGCCCCATTGCGCGGCAAGTCCCTATGTTTTTTTGTAAAACCCGAAAAGTTGATATTGATATGAGTCTTGTGGTGTTATATAATATAATTTAAAGAAAAACTGCATAGAAAACAGGGCAAAAATATATGTACGCGGAGGGAAGCTTATAAACGATGGGTAATGTGTTTGAAAAAGCCGCAGCATTTGCGCTGAAGGCTCACGAAGGGCAAAAGAGAAAAGACGGCGGGATATATATTCTTCATCCCCTGGAGGTCGCGGTCATTGTCAGCACGATGACGGACGACCCTGAAGTGCTTGCGGCGGCCGTGCTCCACGATACGGTTGAAGACACCTCCGTTACGGCAGAGGATATCCTTGAAAACTTCGGTGAAAGGGTAGCGGAACTTGTGGCGCATGAGACCGAAGATAAACGTCCCGATATGGCGGCAGGCGCAAGCTGGAAGATCCGCAAGGAGGAGAGCCTTGCCCTGCTGAAGGACGGCGGCATTGAAACAAAAATGCTGTGGATCGGCGATAAGCTCTCCAACATCCGCGCTCTTGCAAGGGATCATGATAAGATCGGCGCCGCCGTTTTTGAACGCTTCAACGAAAAAGACCCCGCGAGGCATCGCTGGTATTACACAACGATCCTGGAATATACAAAAGAGCTCAGCGGCTTCCCGGCTTATAAGGAATATGAAGATCTGGTCCATCATGTTTTCGGCGAATAACAATAAAGGAGAAATATTATGACAGTAAAACTTATCGGAAGAATAGACTCTTCAAACGCGGCAAATACAGAGGCGAATATCAACGAACAGATCGCCGGTTTTGACGGCGAGCTTGTGCTCGACGCGGCTGAGCTTGAATATATTTCAAGCGCGGGACTGCGGGTCATCCTCAGGCTGAAAAAATCAAACAGCTCAACAAAGATCATCAACTGCAAGCCGGAGGTCTATGAGATATTCGATATGACCGGCTTTACCGAGATGATGGATATTTCAAAGGCGTACAGAAAATTATCCATTGAGGGTTGTGAGGTCATCGGCGAAGGCTCGAACGGCATCGTCTACCGCACCGATCCCGACACGATCGTTAAGGTTTACAAAAACCCGGATTCTCTTGACGAGATACATAACGAAAGGGAGCTTGCAAGGAAAGCTTTTGTCATGGGTATCCCCACGGCTATCCCCTACGACGTGGTCCAGGTGGGCGACCTGTACGGCTCCGTGTTTGAGCTGCTCAACGCCAAATCCTTTGCAAAGCTCATAATCGCCGGCGAGGATGTTGACGAGCTTGCAAAGCAGAGCGTCGATATTCTTAAAGCCATGCACAAAACCATGCTTAAGGACGGCGAGCTGCCCAGCAAGAAAAAAGAAGCCGAGGGATGGGCAGATTATGTAAAACCGTATCTTCCCGAGGATATCGGAGCAAAGCTGGTTGATCTCTTTAAGGCGATACCCGAGACCAACAATATGCTCCACGGCGATTTCCATATTAAAAACATTATGAGACAGGGCAATGAAAACCTGCTGATAGATATGGACACCCTTTCCCTGGGTCATCCCGTTTTCGAGCTGTCACAGATGTATCTTGCGTATATCGGCTTCGGCGAGACCGACCCCGATCTCATAACAAAATTCATGGGCATTGATATCGACACCGCCGTTGATTTCTGGAACAGCAGTCTGAAATATTATTTTGACGGCAAGGATGAAGCTTTCATAAATAACGCCGTGGTCATGGCGAGAATAATCGGATATACAAGGCTTCTCAGAAGAACGCTCAAGCGTTCACCCGAAAGCAGGGATGTTATCGACAACTGCAAGAAACATCTTTGCGAGCTTGTACCCACTGTGGACAAACTGTATTTTTAAGGAGATGGTCAAATGCAGATAAAATCAAACAGAGAGAACGACCGGCTTACAATTTTTATTTCCGGCAGAGTGGATACCGTCACCGCTCCGGAGCTTGAGCGGTACATTAACGAAAACATAGGCGGAGTCATCGAACTTATCCTTGATCTAAAGGATATGAGCTATACCTCATCGGCGGGGCTTCGCGTTATTCTGAAGACGCAGAAGGCCATGAACAAACAGGGCTCCATGAAGGTGGTCAACGTTCAGGACGACGTTATGGAGATCTTCGAAATGACAGGCTTTTCCGATATTTTAAATATTGAATAGAATGGATCTGATGCTGTGGATATTTTTACAAAATTAGTTGGAACTCTGGCAGTCATTTTGGTCGTAGCTGCGTTTATCGGCGGAAGCGACGTTTTATCAAAGGTCATTAAAAAAGGAAGGACCTGGAAATATTCCGTTGCCTTCGGTGTTCTCGGCGGTCTTTTCGGTATTTACGGAAATATATCGGGATTTAATCTGAGTGGCGCTGTCGTTTCCGTAAGAGATATCGGCCCCATGCTTTCCGGTTTCGTGGGCGGTCCCTTGGGAGGTATTATTGCGGGTCTGATCGCAGGCATACACAGACTCACCCTCGGCGGATTAACCGCACACGCCTGCGTTGTGGCGACCTGCTGTATCGGTTTGATAAGCGGTTTTGTTTCTCTTAAATGGCACGAAACCGTTAAAAAGCCGTATATCGCCTTATTGCTTGGTATCGTATCGGAAGTGCTCCATCTGAGCATCGTTCTTATTATGGTCAAGCCCTTTGAAAAGGCTTATGATATCGTAAAACAAATTGCGGTTCCGTTTATACTTATAAACGCGGTAGGCTTTGCTCTGATGGTAGCAATTATCACATATATTGAGAGACAGAAAGATCTTGTCGTTGAAAAAAGCCGTATGCAGTCGGAGCTTGAGGTGGCGACTGTTATTCAGCATTCTCTGCTGCCGACTATCAACGAAGGTTACCCCGGGCGGAAGGAGCTTGACGTCAGCGCGATTATGGAGACTGCAAAGGAAGTGGGCGGCGACTTTTACGACGCTTTCTTTGTTGACCAAAACCGTATTGCTTTTGAAATAGGCGATGTCTCGGGCAAAGGCGTTCCCGCCGCTTTGTTTATGGCTACGGCAAAAATGACCCTGCAGAACTGTATCAGAGATATCCCGTCTCTTAGCGAAGCGGTGGCGGTGGCGAACAACTCTCTTTGCGCAAGGAACGAAGCGGATATGTTCGTTACGCTGTGGATGGGCGTGTTAAATATGCAGACAGGCGACATGACTTTTGTCAGCGCCGGGCACAATCCGCCCATATTAGTCAGCGATAACGCGCCGGAATATCTTAAAGTTAAAAACGGTTTTGTTCTTGCGGGTATGGAGGGCGTTAAGTATAAAGAAAACACAATAAAATTGAAAAAAGGCGATATACTGTTCCTTTATACCGACGGAATAACAGAAGCAAACAATTCAAGCGAAGAGCTTTTCGGTGAGGAAAGGCTTCTGGAATGCTTTAAAGACGCAGGCAATTTTTCCGCCGAGGAGCTGTTGAACGGCGTCAAAAGATCCGTTGGCGATTTCGTCGGGGACGCGCCGCAGTTTGACGATTTAACGATGCTGTGTTTTAAGATAAAAAACTTTGGAGATGAAAATTCACTTGTCGTTGAGGCGACGACCGAAAACCTGTCGCAGGTCACGGAATTTGTGGACGCTGTTCTGGAACAAAACGACTGTTCCCCGAAAGTGCAGATGCAGATAGATTTAGCCGTTGAGGAAATTTATGTAAACATCGCAAATTATGCCTACGGCGAAAAAACGGGCAAGGCGGAGATATCTGCTGATTGTCAGGACGGAGTTGTCATCGTGGTGTTCAGGGATAGCGGCACACCCTACAATCCTCTTGAGAAGGAGGACCCGGACACCACGCTATCCTCGGAGGAGAGAGAGATCGGCGGGCTGGGTATATTCCTTACGAAGAAGACCATGGACTCCGTTTCCTATGAATATGTAAACGGCAAAAACGTATTGACTATGAAGAAAAAATTGCAATAAAGGAGTGCTTTTATGAAATCAAGTATCCATTTGCCTGATGTTTGGGGTCAGGGACAAATTTTTGCGTTTTCCGGTCTTGAAGGCGAGTGCAGTTATTACAAAAGCCTGTGCGGAACGCTTATGTCGGATTGCCTGGGAATAAAATTCCGCAACTTATCAAACGCGGAAAACATCGCATATTTCGCGGTAAAGCTCAGAAAAAATGTTTTTAATATGTACTATAAGTGCGTTACTTCCGATATGATCTGTGCGCAGATACAAGACAAAGAGAAAAAAGCATTGTATGATCTTGACATTCTTTTTGTAAATCAAAATACGATACTGATAAGAAGCCAATTTAACGTTGAGGTCAATATGTTCTTCGACTATGCTGTTGAAATTGAGCAAAAAGGCGGATCGACCGTTTACAGAGGAGACAAGGATGTTTTTGCCCTCTCAAAGAAAACGGACGGTAAAAATACTTTGTTTTCAATATCATACGGTGAAAACTCTCTTGAAAGTGCTTTGAAGGCGTTTGATACCGATTGCGATAAACTGATCGAGTCAAGAGTCAGGTTTTACGAAAATTTGCCGAGACCACGCTTCAAAGACGTCAATGAAGAAAAATTGTATTACAAGTGCTTTTCTCTTCTGCGCTCAACAATATATACTCCCGAGGGTAAGATCAGTTATTATTCCCTTACGCCCGACAGATTCCCCCACAGGGCGGTTTGGCTTTGGGACATTGCTTATCTCATCGCCGGCATTAAATATATGTCCTGCGACGTTGCGAAACAGGCGATACTTTCAATACTTCAATGCGCCCATGAGGACGGTTTTTTGCCGCATATGACGACCCCGGATTGGCAGTCTAAGATCACTCAGCCGCCTGTTCTTGCCTGGGCGGCGTGGAGAATGTATGAATTTTCCCATGACAAGGATTTCCTTGCGGAAATTTTCGACAAGCTGGTAAAATATATTGAATGGGATATCAAGAACAGAGACATAAACGGTAACGGTTTGCCGGAATGGGTCGTTACCCCCGACCCGTTTTGCCGCTGCGATGAATCGGGTCTGGATAACACGCCCCGCTTTGACGATGTTGATGAAATGGACTGTATCGATTTTGCATCTTTCCTTGCAAACGATATGAGATATTTGTCCAAGATCGCAGAAGTACTCGGCAGGGATGAAGACTGCAAGATCTGGAATAACAGGTTTAATGAAATAAAAGATAAAATAAACACATTGCTGTGGGATGAAGACGACGGATTTTATTATGACAGGAAATTGTCTGACGGCGAATTCCACAAGGTCAAATCGGCGGCATCCTTCATGCCTCTTTTCGCAGGTGTTTGCGACAGCGAAAAAGCGAAGCGGCTGGTGGAGCATCTCAATGATCCGAATGAGTTCAACACGCCCTTCCCCATACCTACGGTTTCTGCCGATGACAAGACATTCCCCACCCGGGATATGTTCAGAGGTACAGTCTGGTTCAATTTCAATTTCCTGATCGAAATGGGTCTTCGCGATTACGGATTTGAAGAAGACGCAAAGAAGCTCAGAGATAAAACCGTAGAGACCGTCAAGCATTGGTATATAAATGACGGCGTAATATATGAATTCTACGACAGCTTAAATGAATTTTCACCGTCAAGACTTTCAAGAAAAGGTCCTGCGCTTCAGCCCTATATGCCTGAGATCAGATATCAGGCCATCCGCGATTTCTCCTGGGGCGCCTGTACGGTCATCGAATTTTTATTGAACGGATAATAACGTTTGCGCCCCTGAACACCGATCGTAAAAATTATAAACCGCCGGAACGCACAAACGGCTCTGCGAGGTCAAAATTCAAGACCCGCAGAGCCGCTATCGTTAAAAAGTGTTCACGAACGCCTTTATATCAAGGCTTTTTGAAAAAGAAAACTGCACACCCTTCAAGATACGCATTGTATCAAAATTGGTGTGCAGTTATGTAAGTAGCGACCTATTTTAATTCAAAATGCGTACCCCTTTGCTGCATCGTTAAAAAGTATAAGGGTACGCATTTATCTAACGTAACGATAGCTCAGTCGATAAATTCATAATCGAAAGGATATTTGGAGTGCATCCAGTCCTGTTTATTTTTTTCTAATATTTCACGCATTTTTTCAACAGTGCCTCTTAACTCTTTTGCTACGGTGTTACTACCTTTGACCGTAATAAAGTTACACGGGATATTTCGGTTGATCTCGTCCCAAAATGCGTCCAGGTTTCTGCCGTATCCATCATCAAGATGAAGTCCAACTTTAATTCTTTCGTGTAGTTCCATCAGATATTTGCAATCCGTTAAATCTATTGTTGCTTTATACATAATACACCTCCTATACGCATTGCTGCACGTCGACATTAACAACAGAAGAAATCCAACGGCTGTTTATTGAAGCATACAACAAGGTCATGACAGACGCGCCGAGAATCGTTGCCGATTGTGAATCCATGCAGGGACTTCTGACAGATACCACGGAGCTTGATCGGCAGATAGAAGAGAAAACACAGGAGAGTGAGCTTCTCGCCAATATGGTACGGGAACTGATACACCAAAATGCTTCAGCGGCACAGTCACAGGACGACTACCAAAAGCAGGAGGAAACACTCTGCACCAAGTTTGACGTTCTTGTGAAAGAGATTCAATCGCTAAAAGAGGAACGTGAAAGGCGGCTGCAAAAGGACAGATCCATGTTATTGCATATCCGCACACTTAAGAGGAGCAGACAGGTCTTAACCGAATGGGATGATACAGTCTGGACGGTGATGATTGAAAAGGCAATCGTCCACAAAGACCAGACCATTACATTTATATTTTATAACGGCAAAGAAATCAGAGTCGGCGTATGATTCGGCTCTGATTTTTCAGTGCATACACACTTTTTACCATGGACGAAGTTCCAGCGGAATATTCCTTGCGGCAGCACAGTCCTGAAGCAGCTCATCAATGTGTTTCGCTTTTTCTTTCAAAGATAGACCGCTTGTCTGCAAATCAGCTTTAGAAAGGACACTGCACAAATCATCAACTGACAACATATTGACCGCAAGGCAGAAAAACACATCTTTGCTGCCATCATCGTATTCATTGAGAAGCCGAGTAAGGATTTTCTTCTTCTCACACTGCTCTGCAAGATATGCTTCGATCCCGATTTTCTTTGCTTTGGCAAGATCCTTCTTCTGATTGCGATGGGAAATCAGCGAATCGTGAAGGTCGATCCCGTCATAACGCTTGCACGGATATTCTTCACACTGAAAGCAGTATTCGACGTTGCCGTGTCGGACACTGCAAGGCGCAATGGGACAGGTTTGATAGCAGGTGCTGCCGTTGAAGCACCCGCTGCACGCTCCACGGATCTGCATGGGGCACAATCCGCAGTTGAGTCCGCAGAGGGAGAAAAGCCCGTCTGTTCTGTTGAATTCTCTTTTCATTACAGCGTCCTCTTGTTTCTGCGGATCGCTGCAAGTCTGTCCATATCTCCATAACGAATCTCGCGGTCCAGCGTCTCGATGATTTTATCTTTTCTTTTCAGAAAATCCGGACCGGACAGATGGATGCCGGTCGTATGGTGGGTGTTGAAATAGCAGTCGCAGGTCAGGTGTTCCACGAAGGTTTTCAGTTCAATCAGCATTTCCTTCTCGGAAAGCGGGGTGAACTCACCGCGTTCGGATTCCTCAAGAAGAGGTGTGCCGGGGAAAAGCGTCAATCCGCCGGTGCCGACGAGCATTGGCTTGCACTGGCTGAAAAGCTCTGCTGAGTGGATGGCATGATCCATACTGTGTTCTTTTCCGGCAACGCCGTTGAGGAAGCAAAGCCAGAAGTCGATCCCGGATTCTGTCAGCTTTCCGCATTGTTCGATGATATCCGACGCGCGGCAGTTCTTGTTGATGCGTTCCAGCGTCCAGTCATCGCCGCTTTCCGATCCCAGCGAGATCTCACGGAGCCCCATCTCTTTCAGAGACCTTAACTGGTCGACAGTTTTGTTGGCGATATCCGTCACTCTGGTACAGGCGTAAATGTATTCCATCTTCGGCAGGTATCTGTTGATCATTTCAAGGATCGGCGCCAGCTTGTCATAGGTCATACAGAGCGGGTTCGCCGAGAGAAGCTGGATCGTTTTTGCGTCCGGCGCGATCTCGGCAATCTCTTTCAGATCCTCTTCGATCCACTCCATCGGCTGCAACCGGAACGGCACGTCCTGATACATCGTGCAGAACTTGCACTTGTTATGCGTACAGCCCTGTGTGATCTGTAAAAGCGGGAACGTGGGCCAGTACGGGTTTCTGTATATGGTATCGGTAAAATGCATATTTCGCGCTCCTTACAGTTCAAACACGAAGTCCTCAATGGGCTTTCTCTTGTAATGCCAGCCGTTGGCTTTGGCGCGGTCGTTGGGATACCCGAGTCCCAGCATCATCACTGGGATCATGTGTTCCGGCAGACCGAAGGTGTCCACCACAGTTTTGGAGTCAAAGCCCCTGATCCAGATTGTGTGTACGCCAAGCTCCTCCGCTTCGTACATCATGGTGGTCGCCGCGATGGAGGCGTCCTGTTCGCCGGAATTGTAATTCCTGTAATATCGGTCGCCGGGGTTCGTCCACACTTCACGTGCGTCGTAACAGACGAGGATCATCAACGGCGCGTTGTAATGAAAATGCGTGACGGTTCTGAGTTTTTGCAGTCCCTCTTCGCTGCGGATCAGATAAAACTTCTGCGGCTGGTAGTTGCAGGCGGTGGGCACGACGCGCCCGGCCTCCAAAATCTTATCCAGCTTTTCCTGCTCTATGGGACGACTGTCAAAGAAACGCTCCGAGTATCTGTTCTTTGCAAGCTCCAAAAAATCCATAACTGCCTCCTTAATCCACAAACGGCGCGCCAAGCTCTTTTACGATCGCATCGCAGAAATCGATGCTTCTAATCAGCCCGGAAAGATTGCTGACGGTGTTCACACCCGCATCCGGGTTGCCCTTGAGCATCCCGTAATAGAAACTGCCGGAGGGCGGATTCATATCGCCGTTTTTATTTGCTTCCAATCCTTCTTTGCCGTATTTGTGCGGCGTTGTCCTCCACTTGGAATCCCCGTTCGACTGTGTGAACACGATGAAATCATCGGGATGGGTGTCCATAATATCTTTTTTGGTAGCGTCAGCCGCGCGGCATTCCTTTGACAGGATGAAGCGTGTGCCGACGAAAACACCTTCCGCGCCGACGATCTGTGCAGCTTTAGACAGCTTTTCGTTGACGATGCCGCCCGCTGCCAGAACGGGGATGTTGACAGCGTCGGCAAGCAACGCCGTAATCGCGGTCGTGCCGGTGGAAAGGCCGGGCATGCAGCCTCCTTCGTCACAGCCGGTCGCCACGATGATATCCGCGCCCGCTTTTTCGGCAATCTCTGCCCCGCGAATCGTGGGGTTCGCTTCGCGCATGATGACGGTGAAGCCATCCCGTTTCCACTGCCGAATCTCTTCGGGTGAGACATTGCCCGCGACGACGAGGATCATCACGCCTTCTTCTTTAGCAAGCGCGATCATCGCTTTACTGAAACCGTAGGGATCGCCCGCTTCCGGGAACACATTGATGCCGAACGGCTTGTCAGTCAGCGCTTTCGTGTTTCGGATGGCTTTGCGCATTTCTTCAACAGATTCATCAATGCCTCTAACAATTTCTGTAGAGTCTGCGCTGGTGCCGAGCACGCCGAGTCCACCGGCATTCGATACGGCGGCAACCAGTTCGGACGAGGTGATCCACGCCATCGGACCCTGAATCACGGGGTATTGGATGTTCAGCATTTCACATACACGGTTCATAAAATCACAACTCCTTTTTGTTTGTAATTTCATTTTATCCCATCCGCTTGACTTTTACAACTGACAGAAGTATAATTATGACAGTATTTCTTACAAAATTTATATTGTGTAAAAGAATGGAGGCCGGAACATGGCGGAGATCACAAAGCTCTGGATCGCGGATAAAATGCGCGAAATGATGAAATATAAAACCATTGACAAGATCCGTGTGACGGAGATCTGCAAGGCAGCCGAGATCGAGCGCCCTACGTTCTATTATCACTTTAAGGACAAGTATGACCTTGTTGCGTGGATGTTCTATCACTCTGCTTACGAGACAGATGTGATCTCTGTGAAATCTGCGGCGCAGAGCATGAACAAGATGAAAAGCGACATGATCTTCTATAAGCGCGCGTATGAGGATGCCTCCCAAAACGCTCTGTGGCGGTATATGGTAGAATACTTTGTCGCCCGCTATACGGAGCTTGCAAAAGAAAGACTTCGCACCGATCTGCTCGATACACAGCTCTCCTATAGTATTCGATTTTACTGCATGGGAGCTGTCGGCATGACACAGGAGTGGGTGCTGAATGACAATATCACATCCGCCGAAACTGTTGTGCAAATGATGTTTAACTCCATGCCGGAAAAGCTGCGTTTGCTTTTCTTTCTAAACAATGAAATTCAAACTATTTAACGAAAGGTCAAAAACAGATGAAAAAATGCACATCCCCGACGAACGATCGTTAAAAAGTATAAATCCCCAAAACGCAAAAACGGCTCTGCAAGGTCAAAAATCAAGACCCGCAGAGCCGTTATCGTTAAAAAGTGTTCACGAACGCCTTTATTTCAAGGCTTTTTGCAAAAGAAAACTGCACACCCTTGATGATACAAATTGTATCAAAATTGGTGTGCAGTTATGTAAGTAGCGACTTATTTTGATACAAGATGCACACCCTTGTATTACTATGCTTAATTTTTTGCACACCCTTGTTTTAGAAGCTTGAAAAATGCACACCCTTTGCACACCCTGTATAGTCATCGCATACCAGATTACGTAAACAGAAATTCAGCCGTCAGATTGTAATGATCCGGCGGCTGAAAAAATTTTACAAAATACGTCTGCGCAGACGTAGACAAACGAATAATCTTGTGATAGAATTATGCGAATAATTCGCCCATACGTCACGTCAGCCTTTCGGCTTGCGTCAGGTCAAACAGCACGGCATTTGTTTTATCCGCTTTATTTCCGTTGACGGTATATATCCCGTTTACGATGAAACCTGGAATGTATTTGCTGAGAGCGCGAAGCAGGCATTCGTTTTTCACGCGGTAATACCCCGCCGCTTCGTCCCAAAAATCGTTCCAAAGGCTTTTAAGACGCTTTGCGTTGCTGTTCCAATAAGGATCATCACAAATAAACTTTTCCGTAATTCCGAGCATTGCGTCGCGTTTTCGGAATATTATACTCACCTCATCCGGCGCACTGAGCGCGTCATAGACGCTTCGGGGAATCAGTATTTCATTTTGCATATAATCCATAATAATATATAATTCGGGAGCCATGATTCAAACCGCTCCTTTTTCCGTCAGGCATTCAATACCGCGGTAAAGAAACCGTATTTTGGAGATATGCTTGTCGATGTGCCAGTGGCCGCAGTACCAGGTTTTGTAATCCAGCCTGTCCTCAATCATGTCGAGCCATTCTTCTGTGGAGCGGTCCACAGTACTCTGATCGATATTCGGTATGAATGATTCTACCGGGATATATTTAGACGGACATGTATGCGACAGTACAATATCAACTTTCCAGCCTTCGTCCGAAAGCTTTTTCTCCGCGTATTCCTTTATTTCGCCGGTTGGCTGTTCGTCTGAAAACCACGACCATCCGGCAGCAAGACGGTAGTATTTGTCTACCGAATACGCTCCGCCAAGCGCAACGGCTTTGTATCCTTCCAAGTCAAAAATCTCACCGTCCTCAGCAAAATACAGATGCGGATAGTCGTTTTCAGCATATACTTTTCCTCCGCGCCATACTTTTTCGCGATAAGAAGGAATGGTGCCCGGTCTTCGTTCATGGTTACCGTGTACGCAGAGAAAGTTTACTCCCGTTTTTTCAAGCTGCGCCTTTTTCATTTTGTCATTGCTGTTGTCTATATGATAGTTCAGACCGACATCTCCAAGAAGCACAACCGTATCGCCCGGCTGAACGGAAAAGCGTCTTAAATTTGAAAGAAGCGCCTCCGTATGACCGTGAATATCACCATGAAAATATACCACAGGATCATACCTCCTTTTTCGGCTCGGCGGGGAAATCAGCGTCATACGCTGTGATCAGTTTCTCAATCAGCCCGCTTCTTTCCATTTCGCGCGCTTTGTATAAATGCACATCCATTTCCAAGCCGTCAAAGTCTTTCGCGTCAGTCCATTGTTCGGAGATTTTACTGATTCCCCGGTAAGGTTTTCTGCCGAGATAGAGGCTGACCCATTCAATTACAGCGTTGTTTAAAATCGGAGGCACGGGATTTGCCGCTATTTTCACCTGCATTTCTTTTGTGCAGGCGGCAAGCGTGGCTCTGCAGACTTCCCAGCAGTGAAGACTGAAAGTCCACATTTGATGGATAAGCGGATAACTGTAATCGAACGGATAATCCGTGTCGGGGATAACGGTGACAACGAAGTACCGCATTCGTTTCTCGTTTTTGTCAACACATGTGCCGTCATACATTGTATCCGGATTCTTTTCGGCGAGAATATACGGTATATACGGAATACCGTCCGGCAGCAGTTTGTGAAAAGCCTGCGTTGCCATAGCGGACACATCGTCATCGATCCAGTCTAAACGAACCGGACAAAAATCATTTTTCCTGTCAGCCGGTATGCATGGACCGTTTAACAAGTCAACCATGTACTTTTTATCCTTTAGCAGTTTGCTTATGTTTTTCATAATGTTTCCTTTCTGTTCCCTCCCGCCGTCCCTTTATTATTTACGCCGCGCTTTCAAAGCACTCCGGATGATCTTCCGGGTTCACAAGCAGCCGGTATTGTCTGTCCTCGCCGACGCCTTCCTGATCCACAATCTGTAAAAGCATCAGTTTGTGCAGAGACGCGTAGGTGTAGGAAGCTGAATAATTCAGTGTCGCGATAAACATTTCCGATGAAAACTCCCTGTCGCCGAACGCGTCATAAATCGCTGTAACGGTTTTCTTTTGGTGCGGCAGAAGAACCGGTTTGAGCGTCCTGTTAAGAATATATCCGCCTTCGGGCTGTTTACTGATTAAACCGAGCTGTTTTGCAAGCTTGGTGTCAGTCTGCCACATATTATCCGTGAATCCCCACGCGTCATAGTCGTTTCGGAGAAGCGTGCCTTTTGAAAGACTCAGGCGCAAAGCTTTGGCAAGGCGTCTGTCCCTTGGCGAAGTTTGCGAATCCTCAAGCTTTTTTATCATACGGTAAACTTCAGGAGCGTAATCGCTCCGCGGAGCTCCGGCGTCCGCGTTTTCAGATTTTTGTTCCTTTTGCGGGCTGTCGCCTGAAGGCCGCGGTCCGCCGTTGAACAAATCCGGATTATTCTTTGGATTTACAAGCAGTTTATAATGATAGTTGATTTCTTGCGAGGGAGCTGCGATCTGCAGCATTATAAGCTGATGCAGGTAACTTCCTACGCAGGATCTTGACAAATTGCAAACCTCCATCGCGTCTTCTCTTGTAAACGGTTTTTCTTTGAACTTTTCATACACCTTTTTCAGAAAAGTCCGCTCGCTTTCGCTGAGAGAGGGCTGCCGGGTTTCCACGCTGCGGTTGATTCTGTAAATACCGCGATTTATTTTTTTCACAATACCCATTTTTTCGGGCAGCGCCATATCTATCGCAAGCCTGGACACGTCCCCGTACTCCGCGTAGTCTTCAACCGTGACGGTACCTTTCGGCATACACACCGTAAGCAACTGACCGGTGCGTTTATCCTTTGAAGATCTGGTAGAAACACGTAATTGTTTTACAGCTTCTATGATTTCAGAACTGTAATCCCGCGGCGCAAGATGCTCATCGTCTCCCGCAAGGCAGTATTGTCTGAGTCCGCCGGTCCGTTCACCAAAGCCCTCAATAATTCCGTCGCCTTTCAAATGCGTTATAACATTTTCGGCTTGTTTTTGCGTTATATCGAGATCGTTTCGGATATTTTCAACTGTGAAAGATTGAATACCGTTATCAAGATAGTCAAGAAGCAGACACGCGCTTTTTTTCACAAGTATGCCGTTGCTTTCTTTCATTCTGTAAAGCTTTTTAAGAATATCAGATCGGCATAATCCTTCCTGCCGTGAAAAATTGTCATCCCCCGGCAGTATATCATCGTTGGGATTTATCGAAATAAAACCGTCAAAAAAATCCGCGTTGTCTTCTGCTGAAACGGAGTCCTGTTCTTGCCTCTTTTGCGCGTTATGCGTACCTGGCTGAGGCTCATCCCCGCTGACAGAAAAATCCGGCGGCGACAGAGCTTTTCGCGCGAATTCCTGCTCTGACTGAAGTAATTTCTCCTGCTTTTGCTGAATTCTGAGACGCCTTTCATCTACAGCGCGTGAAAGCAGATCAAGGTAGTATTCAATGAAGTAAGTAAGATCACCGCCGTTTTCTTTTCGCAGAATATTTGAAACAGCCTCAAAATACTCATAAGTTCTTCTTGCGATGAGCGAGGATAGACTGACGTCGCCGAAAAAAGTGTATCCCGATCGCAGTAAAATCATATTTGACAGAATACGGCCGAGCCTTTCGTTTCCTTCGGGAAACGGACGGACGGCAAGAATATATCCCTGCGCCGCCGCCGCTTTTATCAAAGGGTGCGTATTGTCAGAGGACAAAAAAACGCATAGATGCCTGACTCTTTCCGGAATGGTATAAGGCGAAGGAAACTCAAAATTCTCTTCAACGATAAAGCTGAAATCGGTTTCACTATTTGCGCGGTAATCATGACCGCCGTTTTCCATGCCGTCGGTCAATATGAACGCAAGCTCTTTCAAAAAATCCTCATCAATGCTTCTGTAGAGATTCGCGGCTGAAAATCCACCTGCACGGCGGTTGTTTGAGATAAGCTGTTCTTCTATGTCTCTCGGCGGCTGACCGCCTGTAAGAAAATCCATGGCGTCCTGCATGGTAATCCTGGATCCTTCCACATAGCTTGTGAAAAATACTTCCTCCAGTGTTAAAACGGGCGGAGGCTGCGTATAGGGATCAAATTCAGTCTCATTTTCATACATAGCCTCGATTATTTTTTCGCTTGCGCTTATCATTTTATCTGTTGTCATATACCAGAAAGGTGTGCCTGCGCTGCTGTAAAGCGGCAGCTCGGCGCTTTCTGAGCGGCGCCGGTTCAGCAATTCCCGCCATAACGAGTCCGGATTGATGCCGAGCGGTATACGCGAAAGAATATCCCGCCTTGAAAAATAACGCTGCTGCAGATATTTAAACAGCTTTTCCTGATCCATATGCATCCTCCTTTTTTCGCGCAATTATCCCTATCTGATTTCCAACGGCTCTGATTCAATCAGACTGAAACGTATTGCCTGATGCACCGGAAGATATTCTCCGCGGCACACCCTTGGTCTGTTGTCTTCCCAGCCAACCATCTGCCGGATCTTTTTGAGCAAACTTCTGCCGCTGATTTCGAATGCGGCAGTACGCGCTTCGGGCACGACCACTGCCTGTAAATCATCAATGGTGCAGGCTCTGAGCAAAAGCATTTTTTCATCGCGGTTGATAAGAATTTGCACCTGGCGCGGCCGATCCAAAGCGTTTAGAACGTCTTCATTCAGAAGAATGGAATCCTCCTGCAGATTCAATGTCATAAGAAGCTGTGTGTTCATTCTATTACCTCCGTCATTTCTTTTTCATCATATTTTTCTGCGGGACTCATATCCGAAGAAACAAAGCCTTCCTTCAGATCAATATGTGTAGACGCCGTATGCGCGTCAACATCCATTCCGAAGGTTTCCATCCACTCGCGCGGCAGAATCGGTTTCGGCCGCTTGATTTTTCCCGTTTCGGGATCCCGGCTCTGCGGAAGAAAAGCTTCTTTTGAACTTAAATCAAAAAGATAAAGATTCTCACCCTGATAATTGATTTTCATTCCCTGCAGTTTGTAGCGGTAAATGGTTTCCCAACCCATCAGCTCATACAGCTTCGTTGTAAAAGGTCTGCAGGTGATTTCACGGCTCTTGCGTTTATCTCCCCGGACAACACACCAGCGCACGGCGTCACGCGCGCCTTCGTCGCATGGACGAATTGCCAGCTTATGTTCTTCAGGGTTGATTAAAAACTGGATATAAGTCGCGTCCTCCAGTTTGCTGATACAGGAGTTGTTAAACGTAATGCTGTTTCCGCGAATGGTCATTGCGGGATCAAAACGGTGTGAAATAAATTCTCTTCTTACCACTTGATAGCCCGAAAAGCTGAACCCGGCTTCTTCAGCAAGACGTTTTGCTTCCTGACGTTCCTCGCGTGACAGACCGCCGACTCCGCCAATCGATGATTCCGCTTGTGACATTCCTGAATACGGCGTCCGCTGCGCGCCGGGCAATCCGGGCTCGTATCCTTGTCTTTGACCGTACCAGGACCGGTTATAATCTTCTATCATTTATGTGACCTCCTTTTGATTCGCGTCCGCGATTGTTTTCGGGCGCTCAAGTTCTTTCTTTTGCAGCTTTTGCCTGCGCCTGGATTTTTCAGGCCATATTTTCTCAATAAGCAGCCTGTCAAGTTCCGCGCAAATATCAATCGCGCTGTCAATCAAATCGTTTTGACCCATCGGGCTGCGGAGCAATTCTTCATAAGCTCTTCGCATGATACATTCCTGAAACGCTCCGTATACCATCCGGCTTGATTCTTCGTGCATCAAACATTCACAGCGGTAAATAAAACCCAGCCAATAAGCGTATGCCAGCTCTTCGGTATTGCGGTTCGGCTCCTCCGGCAGCTCCGCCAAAGAAGGCGGCAGACGAAGGTGTTCAGCCTCATATGCCTGTGAAATCAAAAGGCTTTTATTATCGCCGTCTTCCGCTTTTGATACAACATCATCAATCCAATAAAGCGCCTCAACGATGGATTCGGGGTTTTTCAGCAGCAAAGGAATACGCAGAAGATTGGATAACTCATCATTCTCCATTCCGTTTGCGGCGACAAAACTGACGTCAAATACACCGGCAAGCTGGCTCGTCATAAAACGCGGCGCGAAATCCTCCATGGAAAATCCCATTGATGCCGCTTCCATGAAAAGATTACCCTGCTTATGACAATAGGCAAAATCACGGTTTGTAAATTGTCTTGCAACTTTTATCACATTATTATTAACCGGAGAAGCTCTGGCAAGCCGCATCAGCCGTTTGACATTTGATGATAAAGGGCGGCTTTTTGAGGGGTCTCTTGATACTGTCATTGCTGCGCCTCCTCACTTTCAATAACAATTTCTTCGCCGGGATACGTGTTGAGAATCTGATGCAGAACCGGAGGATCTTCTCTGATTTCCACCAAAAGCGCATCCACCGTTTCCGAGTCAACGATATGTGTTGTATCCAGCGGCTCTGCCTGTGCCATCATATCCCATTCTTCTTCCGGCATTTCAGCGCCGGGACTCCTGACTCCCGTTATATGTCTGAAAACGGGCGTCCCGAACCGCTTCTTTTTCATTTCAACAGCCTGCCGGAATTTTACTTCCATATCCCTGATCTCCTGCGGTTCATCTTCGTCAGGCGGATAATAGTAGCTTTTCGCGTCCTCGCGTTCTTCTGTGTTGTTTTCGGAATCTCGCTGCGCGATAATAACCTCGTCTTTTTTATTAGCTGTACGCCCGACAAAATTATCCAAATCAAAAGCAAGCGCTTTTTCATCCGGCCGCATAGGATTTATAACTGTTTGGCACGGAACGCGGAAAGAATAATCTGTGTCCCAGCCCATGCTGTCATAAAGTACTTTGCAAAAAGGTGCTCCGCTTTTATACTTCGCGTCCCAGAAGACGGCGTTCGGATGATTTCGTTTGCATGGACGCACAACAATCATACGCTCGACAGGATTAAAAAGAATCTCGACTGTTTCAATATCTGATAGTTTTGAAATGCAGCTGTTATTGAATGTAAAGCCTTTTGTTGTTATACGAACAACAGGATCATATACGCGCGAAAACATTTCTCCGCTGACCACCTGAAACGCTTTGGAGCTGTCGGCGTTGATTCCGTTATCGTCTTCATCAGAGGTTTTACCTTCAAGTTCATCTTTGATTTCCTGTTCCGCTTCAGTCAGATCTCGGGCAATTTGCGCGATACCGTGATCGTCAACAATACCGCCGATGCGTCTGCCCGCTTCCGGGAGATATTCGGAGCCGAGATCGGTTGTTAACTCTTCATCCAGCATTCCCATTACGATTTGCCCGGCGCGGTAATAATCTTCATAATCAAAGCCTGCCCATGACCGGTTCATGGAAATGTATCCTGTTAAAGCACCATGGTCTATAATGCGCATCGGAAGATATGTTCCTTCGTGACCGTATTTCCGGCTGTTTAATATCCGCTGCGCGGCATTCCACATGGAACGCGATACGATTGCCTCATGATGATCCGCCTGAAAATATTTATTCTTTTTGCCGTTGTTTTTCTTTGATTTGTGATCTTTGTAATTCGGCGTATACGTTTTCCTTGCCAAAACGTCGCCGCAGTGCTTTTCATTCCGCAATGCCGCGACAACGCCGCTCGGACTCCAGTGGGTGTTAAGCGTGCCGTCTCTGCGGCGTCCGCCGGTCGGAATCGCCATTTCCGTCAGCACCTCGGCGATTTCTTCAGGAGTGCCGCCGTTGACAAGCGTTGAATACATCCACCGCACAACGCGGGCTTCATTTTCATTGACTGACAATACTTTCTTTTTGCCGCCGAAACCGTCCGGAACTTCAACTTTATCGTATCCGAAGAGACGGGGCGTCAAAAATCGCCCTCTGCTGAACCGCCATTCCAATGACAGCAGAATCGCCTCGCTTTTCATATGGCTTTCTTCCTGCGCGACCATTGCCAGAACAAACAGAATGATTCCGCTTGTCTGAGACATGGTATCAAGATTTTCCTGCTCAAAGAAAACGCGGATCGGAGGGTCATGATTCTGCAGCGCCTCCACCCAGCCGATGCAGTCCATCAGATTACGGGCAAATCGGGAAACCGCTTTTGTGATGATCATATCGATTTTGCCGTCCATTGCGTCTTTCATTAATTTTTGAAAGCCTTGTCTGTGCGCCGTATTTGTGCCGGAAAAACCATCGTCAACATAACAGCCGGCATATTTCCAGTTCGGATTTTCTTTGATTTTTTTCATATACTGCTGAATCTGCAAATGAATGGAAAGCTTCTGATCAATATCATCTGTAGATACGCGGCAGTATGCGGCAACGCGCAAAACCCGGTCTTCTTCTGCGGCATCGGCAGCGGCGGCGATTTTATGAACATTTCTTCCGTCCTGCGCGTCCAGCTGCCTTACAAGCGCGTTCTTTTCTCTTTGCCGTTCCGATTCAAAGCCCGCGCCTACCTGCGACGCTTTCGGACGCGCTGCCCGTTCCCCGGCAATTCTTTTGACGTCATCCATCGGTTCACCTCCCGTATATCGTTTCGTTGTCTGTTCATATGAGTCGTCCTCCCTTCACTATTAGTCCTCTGACCATAGGGCACTTTTCATATATGCCATAATACGGGATAGTTGTCTACGTCTGCGCAGACGTATTTTGCAAAAAAAATCGCCTGTTTTGCATTTTATTTGCAAAACAGACATTCATTTCTTACGATTTTTATTTTGAATCATTACAACTTCAAACGGATCAAGCTCAAACACTTCACAAATACGAAGACCTATTCTCATCGGACAATTGGCAAGCCGGTGCTCTCCATACTCGTATCTCTGATACTGGTGAATGCTCATACCGAGCTCCAGCGCCGCTTCTTGCTGCGTCATGCCGAGCTCTATGCGCCTTTCCCGTAAAATGTGCTCAATCCGTTTTTTCATACCCTATACATACCTTCCTTTTTGATTGATTTATATATCACTCAAAAAAAGAAAAAAATCAAGCGTTTACGGATAATATCATTTACAAATATGAGTGCTTTTTGAAGTCCCGTTTTGATAGTTTCAACAATCGGCCAACAGATTCGATTATATAGCTAACACCCTCTGTTCCACTCGTGATTTGAGTAGGACAGAGGGCGTTTGTCATATATATTAAGATTATAGACTTTTCAAGCAGCATATTTGTTGCATATCGTTCTTCCTATTATTTCGAATTTAAGGTAATATGCTTAAAATGTACCCCAGAAACTGGACACTTTGAATTGTTGGGAACCCGGTTAGTGGACATTTTAATTGTGAGGAACCCAAACTCTGGACTAAAATCCCAAAAATTGATTATTTATATTTTTATTTATAACATAATAAAAAGCTCTGCAATAATAAAAAGCTCTGCAGGGTCCAAAATCAAGACCCGCAGAGCCGGATTTATTTATTTTTTAGTAAAGTTTGCGTGAGATGCAAGTATTGTAAATAGAGGCTTTAATACCATATCCATCCGAACAGGAAGACTATTATAATTATCTGGATGAAAGAATATCTCACAGTCACCTCGCAGGTGGCTGTTCTGCCGTCCCACGCGGTGGCGGTGATGGTAGCCTTGCCTCTGCCCACAGCGGTGAGAGTGCCGTCTTCGTCCACTGTGACCACATCCGGGTCACTGCTGGACCAGGTAACATGTGCGCCGGCGGTCAGGTGTCGGTGGATCTGTATTTCATTTTCAGCTTTTTGTCGCTCAACAGAAGCGGAGCTGTTGTTCGCTCGAC
>JAIKWV010000018.1 GCA_024684435.1 Clostridiales bacterium | reverse complement strand
ATGCACAGAGGTTTGCAGAACTCAGACCCGGCTTCGTAAAGGCGAAGGAACTTGTTGATGAAATCTCTGCTTCTCTCAAGTCAACGGCTAACATCGTTGAGGAGACAGATAAGAGCATTGCAGGTCAGTTTAGAAAGTAATTTAGAAAGTAATAAAGCTTTGCTAATCCAGCGAAATCGTTTTTGCTGGATTAGTAAAGCATACTTCTTGTAGAATTAATTTATTTTTTTATTTAACAAAAATAAAAAATATATATAAAAATAAAGCGTCAACAAGTTGAATTATTGTCAATCAAAGTTGTTAAGAATAATATTTTGTAATAGGAAGCATATCATGACAGTATGAATAAACTAAAAAATGATAATAATACTATGCCATACAATAAAGTATATGAGAAACGGAATTATTATGACCGGATGATCCTTTGAAAATATTAAATCTAATAGTTAAAAAATTTGAGATGAAATTACTTATGCTGGTGAATATAATTATTAAATATAAATAGAATGAGATGGTTTGTTATGGTTAATCAATCTTTGTGGTAAAGCACAGAATTAACTTTTTAGTTATAATATTTCATAATTTGGATATTGTTAAATTTGTTTTAATTTTTATTAATTATTTGTTTTAAATATTCCGAGAGTTATTTTACAAACATGAAAGAAAAATAAGTTTATCGTGAACATAATACAAGAGTGAAGAGGTATGTGTGTATGGATATTAATCGTTCGGTAGTTACTGCAAGGGAAAAAGAATTGTTAAAGAATAGGATTCAAAATCTGAAGTGTTTGATGAATCAGTATAGAAAAAACATAGATTACTATACTAAATGTAAAAACAATGAAGATGAATCCTATAAAGCGATAATAAGATTCAAGACATCTTTGCAAACATCTCAAGCGAGTTTCTCGAATGCTAGTAAATCTAAATCATCGGCGCTTGAACAAGTACAATCAGTAGCTATCAATAATGTGGTGGCTAGAAATTATTATCAAGGTATGGTTAAAGTGTTAAACGGTACAGGGAGAAAAATAATAACATTTATTTTCCACGTTCTTCTTGACAGAACAGAGAGGGAACAGACATTTTTAAAATCTAAATCTCAAGATTATGAAGAAAAAATTAATAGCAATTTAAGATTACTTGAAAATGCGCAACGAGAATATAAAACAAAAGTTCAAGAATTAGAGAAATTACAATAGGAGGAAAAATAATGATAGATATTGTTTGTGTGGACGGAGAAATAAAAACAGTTTATACGGAGATTAAACAATTTTTAGATCACATGATTTCAAATATTGTATTGTATAATCAATCTCTAAAACTTGTTCAAATGAATGATATTAAAGATGAAAAAATAAGAGCAAAACTTGAAAATTTATCTGTTCTTCTTAAGGAATACAAAAAGAAAATGGAGTTAATTAGTGAAAAAGTTGAGAAAGATAAAACATCTTTTTTAAAAGATTTTGAAAAAAATGATGTTTTTAAATTTCCTATGGATTCTATGGGCGATATTGATATTCTCATGAGTATGTTTAAATAATTGGAAAGGTAGATATTTATGGCAAGTGTAGTAGAAATAATGATTAAAAAAGGACCGATACTGGCAGAAGCTACAGCGCTTGAACTAATAGCAAAATCAGTATCTTCAAAAAAGATAGTTTATACTGCCAACAGTTCAAAAGGGAGAACGGCGGATTCACTCAATGAGCTAATTAAAGAACTGAATTCAATGGTCGGTGATTTGGCAAAACTTATGCATGAAAATGCCAATAATGTTCGTCGGATAGCCGAACAGTTTGCTTCTGTAGATACAAATATTGCGGCCGCATTTAAAGGATGATAGGTACGCTAAGATTAATAATCATAATATGATATTGAGCTTTTTATTGCCGTTGAGTTTTTATAATATAATGTTTCATTTTGTGAATGAAAATAATAAAAAGGAAGTTACTAATGAAAGAGTTGAATGAAAGACAGATTTTAATTTGCGATTACGTTGGCTTACCAACTTCATATGATAAGTTGACCTTTGACCAAAAGAAGAAAATAATGAGAATTGAAAGGCTCCTTAAATATTTGGATGAAAAATATGATGAAACGTTCAACTATTTAGGTTACTATGAACCGTTTCTTGAAAAAGAAAAGTTAGAAGCGTATTCAAGTCAGCTTGGTGCATATGATTTTGTCACACTTATCGTACAGAGTGATGGGTCATTTGTAGATGATTATCCGTTTCAGTTTATCAAAAGACTGGTGCGAGAAGATATTATGTGTTTTCTGAATAATGAAACAAACCTTTTATATAAGGCTTATGTTGTTAACGGATATACCGATATAACAAGTGTTCCTATTAATAATATATCTTTGATTTCAGGAAATACATGGGTTTCATTTACAATTTTTGTTAGTACTGACAATCCAAATCAATATGCAGAAATAATTGGAGAAAAGATATCCGAGTGGTATAAGAAAAACAATATTTGTGGAAGTACAAATGTGATTCCTGTAAATTCAGAAACGTTTGAAACCATCAATTACAGGAATTTCCGGTCTATTAAACGTGAACAGGGGGCAAAGAATCTTCTTACCTGTGATGTTAATGAATATGGAATTGAAAAAATTAGATGAAAGCAGGTGATGTATTTATGACTGATAGCGATCTTTTGATGGTTGAAAATCTTACATATTTTAATGATCCAAATCAAAAAGATAATCCATACAGTTGTTCTGGGGTAAAAAAATCAATTGAACAATGCGACTCAATGGATGATTTTTTAAAACAGTTTGATGACACCGCATTAAATAGATTAGATTCGGGAAATGCAGATTGCCAAGAATGGGCGGCAAGAATAAGATACATGAGAAGTAATAAAGAAATATCTTCGTTACTTATTAAAGAATGTAACACAGATAATAATTGTATCTTGTTTGAGGATGCCAAAGATCCCAATCATGCGATAGTTGCCTTCAAGGGAACAACTGGAGGAGAAGAATGGTTTGATAATGCCACAGGTCTGAAACGTGCGGACACAGATGCGCAGTTGCGAGCGAAAGAATATATAGAAAGCCTCGGATATGACAGCATTACGGTTACCGGTCACTCAAAGGGCGGGAATAAAGCAATGTATGTTGCCGTAACATGTGACAAGGTTGATAGATGTATTTCATATGATGGGCAGGGTTTTTCAAGAGAATTTATTGATAAGTATAGTGTTGACATTCAAAATCGTGGTTCAAAAATAAAAAACTATTCCTTAGCAAATGATTATGTCCACGTTTTAATGTTTCCGGTTCCGGGTTCAGAACAAATATATATGGAACCCGGAAACAGAGTTGATAAAATAGGCGGTGCTCATTATCCAATCGGTCCATTTCGTCTTAAAAAGGAAGACGGAAAGTGGTATATTGACGAAACAGATGGAATAATTCATATTGCATCCGGCGAATATGAGGCCACGGAAAATCTGCATGAGTTCACAACATTTTTGATGAATAATATGAGTTCGGAAGAACTTAAAGAAGTTGCTGATTTTTTAGCGCCTATGTTAAAAGGCATTTTCCGTACGGAAAATGAAAAAGATAGTGGAGACGATAGTTTTGATATTTCTGAATATGTAATGTCAAACAGGGCATCTGCCGCTAAAATCTTTGCATATTTGTTGAAATATCTTAAAGAAAACGATATGGGATTTGATGAGCTTATTCAAATTTGTGAATCTGTCGGAATAAAAAAAGATGAACTTTTTAAAATGGTGGGAGCAATGATGGGAGTTTCAACTTCTTCGGCAGAAAAACTGTTGCATAAGATATTTGATTTTTTATTTGATCAAATAACGGATGGAAAAGATGATGCTTTTATAAATTTTATTCTTGGTTTAGGATTAGGCGATGATGCTGTTTCTTGGTGGAAAAAAATTGAAGATGAATATAAAAATATTAAACCGCATACCGGAAGCGCTGATTATGTTTCTTTAATACGAGATTACTCACAGAAAACATATAATGTAATCATTGAAACTATAGAATCCTTTGAAAAAAAAGCATTGCCGGATGTCAGTTCATGGAACGACTTCTCTGCTGAAAAGTGGTTTTCCAAAATTATGATAGCGGGTGCGATAAAATGCATTAATGGATATAAACGCAAGCTTTCGGAAATTAATGCTGAATGTAAAAGACGGACAAATGAAACCTTTGAGAATATTGACAAAGTTGACAAGAAGCACTCAAAGGAAATCAGTTCTACGATTTCAGATGTACGAACTTTGGCTTTACAAATAAAAGAATAGAAGCTTTTATTTGTTACTTAAAAAGTTTAATGTGTATGTTCTAAGTAAAACTCGTCAATATCATAATGATACCATATCAAAAAATAAATTAAAAACTTACTAACGCAAATCGCTAAGTTTATTACTCACATTTTATTTTCACAAAAAACGAAGACACCGGTCAATCCTTTTTGGGATGCCGGTGTTTTTGCATTTATTATCTTTTTCCCCCAATTGATACTGTAACCATTTTTATGATTTAGCGGTAAAATGCGGATCAATGTTGGATAACACTACACTAAAAAAGAAAATCCGATTTATACCAGGGAATAAATTTAAACTGGTAGAGGGGCAGTTTGAAATCCTTGAAAACATATAACAACTGTAAAATTACTAAAATATATATTTAAAATATAAAGAAATACTTTGCTACAGTTAGTTGATTTTTGCTACAGTTTATGGAGATGACTTATTTAAAATGATATAATAACATATCATAATTATTGGGATATTGTCGAAATATGTAATTTAAAGGGGGAATTATGTTGAAATTTGCTGTTTCCGGGAATACAGATGTGGGGATAAAGAAAGAGACCAACCAGGATAGTCTCCTCCTTCGCAAATATTCTACTTGTTTTGGAGAAGTTGTATTTGCGGTTCTTTGTGACGGTATGGGCGGACTTGCAAAGGGTGAAGTTGCAAGTGCTTCTCTCATCAATGCTTTCAGAAACTGGGCAGATGAAAACATAATGACTTCATTTACCAAAGATGGCGGCATAAATTATGAAGAAGTTCAAATGAAGTGGATGACCTTAATAACTTCAATGAACGCAAAGATCAAAGCATACGGCAGACAAAACGGTGTTTCTTTGGGAACGACAGTTACTGCAATACTTATATCTCAAAAAGATTATTATATAGTGAATGTTGGCGACACGAGAGCCTATATCATTTCAGACGCACTTTATGTGTTGACTGAGGATCAGACGCTTGTTGAAAAAGAAGTAAGAGAAGGCAAGCTTACTCCGGAACAGGCAGAAAAGGATCCCAGAAGAAGTGTTTTGCTTCAATGTGTCGGAGCTTCAGAAAATGTTTATCCGGATTTTTTCTATGGGGAAACTATGCCGGATACTGTTTTTATGCTTTGCTCAGACGGCTTCAGACACGAAGTAACAGCGGAAGAAATATTTGGGGCATTTAACCCTTCAGTACTTTGTGATGAACAGACAATGTATTCAAACGCGACCTGTCTTATTGAAGCAAATAAAACCAGGCAGGAAAGAGACAACATCACAGTTGCGCTTATTCGATCTTATCAGGAGGGATAATAATGCTAAAAATAGGATCGTTGATTGATGGCAAGTACAGAGTGCTTAGCGAGATAGGACACGGCGGCATGAGTGTCGTTTACATGGCCATCAACGAAAAAGCCAACAAAACATGGGCGATAAAAGAAGTCAGAAAAGACGGAATAAAAGATTTTGAAGTAGTCAGACAGGGTCTTATTGTTGAAACAGAAATGCTTAAACGATTGAGTCACCCCAATCTTCCGAGTATAGTTGACGTTATTGAAAGCGATGATACCTTCCTTATTGTTATGGATTACATTGAAGGTAATCCTTTGAGTCAGTCACTGGAAGAATTTGGCGCTCAGCCGCAAGATTATGTTATTGACTGGGCAAAACAGCTCTGTGATGTTTTGGAATATCTCCACACAAGGACACCCGCAATTATTTACAGAGATATGAAACCGGCCAATATAATGCTTAAGCCTGACGGGAACATAACCCTTATAGACTTCGGTACAGCAAGAGAATTCAAAGAAAAAAATTTGGCGGATACGACCTGCCTGGGTACGGTTGGCTATGCGGCGCCGGAACAGTTCGGAGGCATGGGCCAGACCGATGCCAGAACGGATATCTACTGTCTGGGTGCTACGTTATATCATCTTGTTACGGGCTGCAACCCTTGCGAACCTCCCTATGAGATCCTGCCTATACGTTCCATAAATCCACAGCTTTCCAGTGGCTTGGAACGAATCATAATCAAATGCACGCAGAGAAATCCGGATGATAGGTATCAGTCCTGCGCTGAACTTATGTATGCGCTGGATCATTATGAAGAAATTGACGATAAATATCGCAGGGAGCAGAAGAAAAAACTGAGGATTTTCCTTTCATCGGTCATAATGATGTTTGCCGCATTGATAGGAGCTTTTATCAGTATAGGAGTAAACAACAAACAGATAGAAAAAAAGTATAAAGAATTATTAAGTAACGGTGTCAGACTTTCTGAGTCTTACGAATACAGAGAAGAAAATCTTATTTCGGCAATAGAGACAAATTATAACGAAGCTTACGATGCCATAGATAACCTTTTGGAGCTTTATATAGGAACAGGCAGCGATAATTTATTGTCTCCGCAGGAGTTTAACAATATAAAAATCATTGACAGCTACATCCCAAGTCTTAAGTCAAATGAAGAAAAGGCAAGGATCTGTTACAAAATTGCATGTAATATTTTTCAGTACTACAGTAATGACGGCAAGGAATCGAATTCAATAATAGGTTCAGATAAGGCAAGACAATGGTTTAAAAATTCAAAAGACTATGCTGCAAAATCAAATATGAGCCTTTTGGAGGAAAAAGGTTATTCTCAAAAAAACATTGATATTCTGATGAACCTGGGAGATTTCAGCGAGATATTGGAAAACAGCAAAGGACTTCAGGAAGAAAACGAAAGGTTGGATGGTGAAAAGAACGATAAACAGAACACCATAGATACTTGCTGGAAATATCTCAGCGGCGGTTTCTTAGATGATATAAAAAATCCGAACGTACAGCCGTTATACAAGAGAATGATTTGTAAATACGGAAGTTTTATGCTTTACAGCAATACGGTAAGTATGCAAAAGTCTTTGGGCGAAAACTACAGTTATGAAAAAGTCATTATGGCGTATAACGAAATGATAAACTATCTTAAAAGCGATGATAACGAACAAGCAAAAAATATTTTAGAGTCGGTCAAGATCCTTAAAGAACAGTTTGAATATGCAAACAGGGAATCAGATGCCTGACAGTGAGGTGAGTATATGAAAATTGGGACGGTCACGTTAATATGTTTTATTATTGCCGGAATATTTTTTGTAATCAGCATCATAATTTTCTTTATACTTGATTTAAAAAGAGTTATCGGAGATCTTACCGGATACACTGCGAAAAGAGAGATAGCAAAGATCCGTTCACAAAATCAAGAATCAGGCGTCAAGGTGTATAAATCCAGCAAGGTCAATGCCGAAAGGGGAAAGATCACCGACAAAATTTCGGATCTTAATCATTCAAAGCAAAGAGCTTCAGGAATGGGTTTGGGAACTGAAAAAATCAGTAACTATGTAATTCCCGAAAGTGTGGATCAAGGCACCACGGTACTTGGATCTGATGCACAGTCAAGCGCAGACGAAGAAACTACTTTACTCGACGGTCAAGGTCAGGGGACAACGCTTCTCAGCAGCTCTTATGACAAATCAACGGAAACAACTGTACTCGACCCGGAACATTCAGAAACAGCCAAACTGAATACAGCACAACTGATCGGCGAGAAAAATGAAACGACATTGTTGGATTACGCAGGCAATAATGAGACCACGGTGCTTGGCTCTGAGCAGATCCGTGAAACTACTGTGCTTAATGACGATGCGAGCGAAATACCTATGCCGGGCAATGCGGTCTTTAAAACAGAAGCAAGACTGGATCAGGAGATCGTACTCATCAACACATCAGAAATAGTATATTAACGGGTGGCGGATTATGAAAAAATTAAAGTTGTTTAATATTTTATCGATTGCGGCTTTTACAATAATGTCTCTGTCGGTCCTTTTGACTCCGTTCTCGGAAACCTATAATCCCTTGAATGGTAAAAAATTTATGACATACATAATATTTGCGTTGTTCTGGCTTGGGTTCGTTTCGGGAATAATTTTTGTGATCCTTGCATCCTTTTCAAGGAAAAATCTTAAGGGCAGAAAAAAGATCAAAGGAAAGTTACCCGGCATAATATCGTTTTTCAAAAACACGGAATCGATCATTTCCTTTGCAGTTTTTATTATTGGCGTTGCAATTACCCTGTTTTTGAGGATCGGCAGCCATGATTCAAAAGCTTTTCTGCAGTTTATAGGGCTATTTTGTATAGTATGGGGATTCAGCCTTCATTGCGTATTTGATGGATGTAATTACAGGACATCTAAAAGATATAAGGAAGTTGAAATCAAGGAGGAGACAACAAAATGAAAAGTTCATTCAAAATGTTTTCCAAAAGAGTAGTTGCTGTTTTGATCGCATTGATGCTTGTGGTGTCAACGGCTTCTGTCAGCCTCGCAAATACGCCGACAAAGACGCTGACTGCGACCAAAACCATCAGCGGCAATGAGACCATTGCCACCGACATCCTGATCAAATCTGATGAGGTTTGGCGTGTGGAAGACGGAGCTACTCTTACCGTGTCCGGAGCGACCCTCACTGTTGAGGGCGTGCTCATCTTTACAGACACTGCCGTACTGGTAACGGAAACAAGACACAACAATGTCGAAAACAAGGATATTGCCGGCGCAGTACTCGTTAAAAACGGCGGCGCGTATTTTGAAAACGGCAAATACCTCTTTGGTTACGGCGATGTTCAGGACATCAACGGGAATACTGTGTCGCCCACAGTAGTGCTGGGTTCGGGAATGAAAGTAGAGATAAAACATGAAGGCGGCAAGGTAAAGTATTCCTTAAACAACGATTTTGAGTCAGTTCCTTTAGGCGAAGCAGACATTATTGCGCCTTTTGTGCTTAAGAGCAATACAGTTTTGGCTTGCGGTGAAAGTGTAAATATTACCGTAAACACCACCGGTCTTATGCTCGGTTCCCTGACTGCGGAACGGGGCGCCGAGATCTACAATGACTCCAGTGAAAGTTCACAACTTTTTAACGGTGTCATCAATGCGGATGTTTACCATAAAGTAACGGTCAGTGATTCGACCGGGACTAATCTTTCCGGCTATGTTAAGACCGGTTACGATGATTTGGGAAATATAACATACGGCAAATATACCGTGGCTGTTCCCACAGGTATGTATATTACTTCCCTTACGGTGAACGGTAATGCCGTTGAAAACGTTGAAGAATTAACTTCATATGATTGCAGCGTAACCGCACCTACAACCATAGATGTTTCCTTTGCAGAAAGAAAGATCCCTGCCCTGATAAATTCAACTTTTCCGCAGTATGTTGAGACAAATCAAAGTTTCAATGCAGTGCTTGAGACAAACGATGCAACCACGGAGATCACCATAAACGGTGTGAAGTATGTCTATAATGAAGCCATTTGTCAAAATCTTGAAGGCGGCAATATACAGTGGACGATCGCTCTCACAGCGCCTGTGGTTCCCGGTGCTGCCAATTATGACATTACTGTAAACGGAGTTACGGCAACAAAGTCGGTGACAGTTGTCGCTCCTATATCTTTAAACTGCTCAGCTGTAAGCAACGGAGCTACTTACACATCCGGCGAATGGACCGGCAGCGATGTGATCTTCAGCGTTGAAGCAGTGGGCGGAATTCCGGACTCCAAGGTGTTCTTAAAGAGAAACACTGATGATCCAGTTGAGCTTAAGAGCAGCTTATATACGGCAAGAGAGACCGGATGGTACGCATTTTATGCAGTTGACGGAAGCGGCAAAACGACGGAAGAAGTTGAATACTGCGTATATATTGATTCAAACGATCCGCAAATCTCAGTTGTGCTTACACCTGATTCAGATGATTGGCAGAGCTCAGTGACCGTTGAAGTTACTGTGAAGGATTTAGAGTCAGGATTCAAATCATTAACCTACAATAACGGTTTGACCGAGGTTAAAATTGACGATGCCGATATTGAATTAGTAGTGGGAGACGCTGTTAATATAACAACCCCCAATGAAATTTTAGTTCCCGCAGAAGTGCCGATAGGAGGAGGCAAAGTAACATTTACTATAGACGAGGATACCTTCAATCACCCCAACTATGAGTTTACGGTAACGGATAATGTGGGAAGGACTGCAAGCGTTACAAAGCTCATAAAGGTTGATAAAACACCTCCGACTGTGGCTGTTGAAGTAAAGAAGGAAGATCCGGTATCAAGCTTCCTGGATATTATTTTAGGCTCAATTGTCAGAGTGAATTCAGATCTTTACAAGGTTATTGTAAACGCAGAAGATGTGCAGGCAGGCGTAAAATCAATTAAATGTTACATTCTTAACGAAGGTTATACAACGCTCGAAGATGCAAAATTAGTTCAGGAAAAAGATGGAGACAGCATAGAGTTTAATTTTGCAACTTTAGAGAGCGGTCGTTACGTAATTTATTCAGTTGTAACAGATAATGTTGGCAATGAACTGACAGATACAATTAAATTTGAGTCAAATTCAAGTGAAATTATTTTTGAAGTTGACAACAGTGATAACGAATGGGACGTCAAAATAGACGGCAATAGCTTTGACAGCGCCCAAAATAATGTAGTTTATGTAAACACGGCTTTTGAGTTTACAGCTAAAGCTTCCAATGAGACAAAAGCACAGAGTTTAAAAGTTAAGTATAAAGTTAACGCTCAAGATAATAACAACTATGAGCCGTTAAGTTTCCTCCAGTACAATATTGACAGAGGCTTTGTTGTTGACGGGAATGTACTCCTCAGCCAGTTCGGGATCGGTTCAACAGACGAGCTTTGCCCGGACGGAGAGTATAAATTCACTCCTGTGGCAAGCGAGGACGATGAAATTGAATATACAGTAATAAAAGATTCATTAACGCCTTCCTTCAGCGTCGATGTGAGCGATGGAGACAAGTATACGACCGAAAAGGACCTTACGGTAAAGGTCGCTTCGCAGCGTTCATGCATAGAAAGCGTAACAGTCAACGGCAATGCTGTTGAAAAGACGGACGATCAGTATAAGTACCTTATCAGTGAAAACGGCACCTATACCATCACAGTTACCAGCAAAGCAGGTCTCAGCGATACAAAGGAGATACATGTCGACAAGATTTATAAATCTGCTCCCGAACTCACATTGACCCCCAAAGAGGTCAATGGTAAAAATGGATGGATGAAATCCGGTGATAAATATGCCATAACTCTGTCTGTAAACAGCTCAAATAAGGGCGCTGTCGTTTATCAGGTAAAGGATGAAAACGGCTATTTCAGAGATGCAATAATTAATGATGCTTCTCAGTATGAGATTGACAAAGATGTCAACAGAGAGTTTACATTCAGAGCCATAGGCGAGAACGGCATGATAAGCGAGGAAAAGACCGTTCTTGTAAAGCAGGATAGGACTTTACCTAAAATCGGAAATTATAAATATTCCTCAGAGCCTGAAGGATTTCTTGAAAAAATAATTGCAAGTATCCAACGTTTCTTCACCAGAAGTACGATCACATATTTAACAGTCGACTCAATAGAGGACGATTTGTCCGGATTGGAAAAAGTTTATCTTGCCATATATGATGACGGTCAGTTCAAGGCTATTGACGGAGTAGAGAAAAAAGACTACAGCGATCATTCTGTAAGGTTTGATATTAAAGGTAATGAAGATGTTCCGATCATCATAGTAGCTGAAGATAAAGCGGGAAATGAAAATTATATAGAGACAAAAACAGCTATCGTATCAGATAAAACAGCTCCCGAAATATCTATATCTACAGGAGAATCAAAGCCCGTATACAGCGACATTAATGCAAACGTAGATTATTTCGACAATCAGTTTGTTACAGTTGTGACCATTGTCGACGAAAACCTGAAATCAGACGGAGAAGTTACAAAGGTTACCTTAAAATGTGTCGGCAAAGATGACAAAACTATTAATTTGAACAAGAGTGCTACAGAGGCAGGAAAATATACAGCAGAAATTAACTCCACTGACGATGGGCACTACACCATAGAAGTTTTTGCAAAGGATTATGCCGGAAATACTTCTGAAAAATCATATGAGTTTATCCTTGATACTACATCGGCTGCTGTTGAGATCGGCTGGAAGGAACAGGTGTCCAATCAGGAGAACGACAAGACATATCTCAATTTAGATGCAGCAACGGCAGTTGTTACCGTTACTGAGGATAACTTTGACCTTGAGACCTCAGAAATAAGGATAAAGAAAGACGGCGAAACTTCAGTTTACAGTATTGGTTCCGGCAAGCTTAACTGGGTGTGCTCGGGAAATAAATATATTGCTGAAATAGGTCTTAGCGGCGAAGGCGTTTACACAATAGAGGTGCTGGCAAACAGCTTTGCGCAGAAGACAGGTACAGAAGTTCAGAAAGTAGCCGTTCTGGATAATACGAAGCCTACTTATGAAATAAGATACAGTTATAATCCGATAAAGTCGTTTATACGCGAAGCCACACTCGGATTGTTCTTCAAAGAACCCGTTGAAGTGACAGTTGCTGTTGCTGATAATATTGCCGGTATTAAGAACGTTGCCATTACCTTAACACCGGGCGAAAAATCTGAGTACAAGGACTTTGTTAAGGTAGAAACTGCACAAGAGTACAAGGTTTCCATTGAACCGCAGTTCAACGGAACGGTCTCGGTCGAAGTTACAGACTATGCTGCCAACAGAGCAGCAGCTACCACAGCAGCTGATTTGACAAAGAACATTGATCTGCCGGCCGATCCATTTGACAAGGCGGAAATAATCGTTGATAACCAGGTTCCTGTGATCAGCAATATTGAAGGGATCTCAGAAGGCGCATACACCAATAAAGATGTCAGCTTGACTTTCTCTGTAACAGAAAAGAATTTCTTTGAAAACGACATTGAGATCACCGTACTTAAAAACGGAGAAGAGCTTGAAAAAAATAAGTATCAGTATCAGTGTACTGCCGGTGCACTGACCGACAAGTATGATTTCTCTTTGAAGTTCACTGACGAAGGTGAATATACCGTAAAGGTCAACTACACAGACAGATCTGGCAACACTGCTGAGGAAAAGACTAAGTCTTTTACTATTGACAAGACGGATCCCGTCATAAAAATTGAGTTCAATAAAGTTGCAGTGAACAAAGGCGATGAAGTCAAATATTATAACGGCGCACAGTTCCCTGTCACAGCTGTTATAACCGCGACCGATCTGTACTTTGACGCAGAGAACAGCCCGGTAACGGTTTACGGCGAAACACTTACATCTTCCGTTCAGGTTCCCGATTCCTACTATGAGATCTCCGAGTGGAAGAAAGATCCTGATAAAGAAAACACTTATAAGGCAACTGTTGTTTTAAGCGGAGAAGCGATCTACCAAATTTCTGCCAACATTACCGACCTGGCAAAGAATGAAGCGAGCGCAGAAGATTTTGCGACGCTTGACAAGACAATACCCACATACGAAATATTCTATAGCGAACAGCCTGTAAATCCTTTTAGTTCATTTATCAACAGCATAACTCTCGGCTTGTTCTTCCCGGAAAACATTAAAGTTACGGTCAAGGCTTATGATGAGGTCGCAGGTATAAAGAGCGTATCCATCAACAGTACTCTGACTGAGGGCGTTTCCGACATTAACAAGGCTCCCGAAGCGATAAACGAAACATTTGATGAAGGTACGTCTTTCTACATCAAAACATTCAGCATTGATCCTCAGTTCAGAGGCAAGATCGCCGTTAAGGTAACAGACTACTCGGAGAACGAGACTGATGCTACCAACACAAAGGATTTGACGAAGAACGTCGAGAATTTGCCGGACGGATTTACAGATGCAGAGATAATTGTAGACACAAAGGCTCCTGAAATCAGTGATATTATATTGAAGTCCAACGAAAAGATTTGGGAACAAAATGTAATAACAGGCAAGTTCGCAAGTGCTGATGTAAGCGCAAGCTTTAAGATAACCGAAGCGAATTTCTTTAAAGATGATGTCAAGATAGAAATTGCCGATGAAGACGATCAGGGCAAAAAATCCACCACTGTATACTACAATGGCAAAATTATGATTGACGGCGAGGAAACCTCCGAAGATCCATATAGCCGTACTGTAGAATCTACAGGAAAAGATGAGTATACTTTCACGCTCTTATTCAGCGAAGAAAGGGATTACTACTTAAAGGTAAGCTATATTGACAAGTCAGGTAATGAAGCAGAAAAGAAGGAAGAGCAATTTACCATAGACAAAACCGCCCCGGTCATAAATGTTGTCTACGACCCAGCCTTACCCGATTTCAAGAGCGAAAACAACATCAGCTACTACAAAGCTCCTGTATCTGCAACAGTAACAATTTCCGAACATAATTTTGATGCGACAAATACTTTTATTGAGATCATTGCAAAGGATGTAAACGGAAAAGATATCGAAACGCCGAAGCTCTTCGTTGATAAAGATTGGACGAAGAACGGAAACGATTACTCCAAGACTATCCGGTTCGATGATGATGCTAACTATTCAATTAAGATTACATCACTGGATTATGCCAAAAATCCTGCGACAGAATATAATAATGATGTTACTGTGGACAAAAAAGGACCCGATCTTGAGATAAAGTTTGGCATTGATCCTGTTAAGGCCTTTATAAACGAAATAACACTCGGATTGTTCTTCAAGGAAACCGTTACAGTAACAGTTACCGCTACGGACAGCATTTCCGGTGTAGAGAGTCTCAATTTCTCGGGAGAACTGGAATTTGAAGACTCAATTGATACCAAGATCGAGCCGCAGAACAAAAAATACGCAGAGAAGAGCAACTCTGTAACAGAAGTTTACAGCATCGATCCGCAGTACAGAGGTACCGTTACATTCGTTACGGCGGACTACTCCACCAACGTATATAACGCTACGTATTTGGACATTACAAAGTATATCAGCGATATGCCGGAGGATGAATACGACCTTCTCGAGGTTATTGTTGACAATATTCCTCCTGTTATAGACGTTGCTTACAGCGAGGAGAATCCCGTTGGCACAGGCAAGCCGGAAAACGGCAGCATCAGCTACTATAACAAGAGCGTAACTGCGACTGTGACTATTGATGAGCACAACTTTAATGTAAAGAACAGCATCATTACAGTTACGGCTGTAGACGTTAACGGTAAGGATCTTACGAAAGCTAATCCCGCTCTCTACACTATCTCGGATTGGAGTCAGGGCGAAGACCGTGACAAGCATGTTGCAACAGTTGATTTTATCGGTGACGCTAATTATACGATTACCGTCAACTCAAAAGACTATTCCGGCAACGAAGCCGAAACATACAGTAATAATTTGACGGTTGACAGAACGGCGCCTGTAATTGATATCAATAACATTACATTTAAGAAAATGGATAATGAAACAGATGAAAACATTATCAAAAAATATCCGGACTTCAAATATTTCTACAACGGAAGAGTAATAGTGACGGTCACAGCCACCGATACCACCTCCGGCATAAAAGAAATTGCGTTCTACACTATTGATTATGCAAGCGGTTCAAAGGGATATACAAAGTACCTGACTCCTATGACCGCAGATGAAAAGAACGGAACAGTGTCTGCTGCCTTTGTAGTTGACCCCAATTTCAAGGGCTACATATGCGCAAGAGCAGAGGACTATGCAACGAATAAATCAGTCGGCAATTTACCTGACGGATACACAAGATCTGAAGGCCTTGTAATTGAAAATATTCACAAGCATAGGAGCATTACATTAAGCGCTAACAGCAGTATTATTCCGGAACGTGAGCCCAACGAAAATGGTTTTTACAGCGCTGATCTTCCTGTGAAACTTGCAATTTCAGACAGCTTTTCGGGTATCAAGGAGATCAAATATCAGATCGGTTCTGATTCTCCTGTGAAAATCGACATGAAGAACAACAGCGCCTACTCTACGATCCAGTACCAGTGGACTCAGAACGTTGTTATAAATGCTAAAGAGAACGACAACAACAATGTACCGGTAGTACTTTCGTATGTTGATAATGCAGGTAACCCCCACAAGACGTATACAACCTTCAAGATGGAATATAAGGTTGACGTTACCCCGCCTGTTATTGATATTTCGTACGATAACAATACAGCGCATAATTCCGTATATTTTGATAATGCAAGAACCATGACTGTCAAGATTACAGAGCTTAATTTCAGGTCCTCTGACGTCGTGTTTAAAATCACAAAAGACGGGGAAGAGTATAATGCTTTGATTCCTCTGGAAGAAAACTGGACAACTTCCGGAATTGACCACACTCACACTGCGCAGATCGTTTTTGCATATGACGGCGACTATACGTTTGATGTTTCCTGCACAGATCTTGCGGGAAATATCAATGACGGAGTTAATTACGGCGAGAGTGTCGCTGCACAGGAATTCACTATCGACAACTACGATCCAATAATAGAAGTTGAGTATGATAATGAAGATTCTGCAAACGGAAACTATTATAATAAAGAGAGAACAGCGACAATTACCATCGAAGAGCACAATTTTGATGAGACTAAATCGATCGTAACGGTCAACGCAAAGACGAGAGAAAACGGCTCAACAATTACTGCTCCGGCAGTTTCCGATTGGCAGCAGATAGGACCGGATACATATTCTGCGGTGGTACATTTCAACGGCGACGGTTTTTATACGCTTAAAGTGTCGTCACAAGACCTTGCCGATAGAAAATCCACAGACTATGATAATGATGAGTTTACCGTTGACAAAACAGCGCCTGAGGTAAGTGTAACAAAAGTAATTCATAAGTCAGCCAACAACATAAAAGTTATTGCACCTGTTGTTACAATTACCGATGACAATGTTAACAGCTTTGATGTCGATATCGTTTTAAAGGGTGCCAAGAACGAAGAAGTATTCCTTATGAAAAAAGGATCGGTTGAAAAGCAGAACGATGGATACGGTGATATAAGTGACTCGCCCACACGGTTTGTCTATACTTTTGACAACATTAAGGATGACGATATCTATACCCTGACTGTTTTAAGCAGTGATATGGCAGGCAATCAGAACAAAGTCATCAAGGCAATTGACGGAGAAAATAAAACAGTTGAACTGGACAATAATTCAATGATGTTCTCAGTCAACCGCAACGGATCTACATATATGCTGAGTGAAAGCACACAAAAGGTTGTAAAAGACCGATTTGTAAATGTGGCTCCGACTCTTGTTGTAAGGGAAATAAACGCAGACAGAATATATGATTACAAAATTTCTGTAGGCTCTGCGGTCAATGTAAAATACATACAGGAAGGAAAGGACTTTACAGTCTTATCATACAATCCTGATGAAGAAACGTTGCGCGGAGATAAAGCAACATGGTATGAAAACGTCTACACTATCAACAAGTCAAACTTCTCAAGCGACCAAGAGTATATAGTAGCGTTGGTTTCTCAGGACAAAGCAACAAACAAAAACTCCACGATGAAAGATGCTTGCGAGATCCAATTCTGCCTGGATACACAGATACCTCTAAGTAAGATCACTGTTGATGGACTTAAAGATCAAGGCAGAAAGAACGTTGCCATAAACGCTGAGGAAGCAACCATAAGGATTGATGTTACAGACAGCAACTGTGATGTTGAGAAGTGTGTAATAGAACTTGATGGCAAGGTGCTTAATATAGCAAAAGACGGGAACATTTTTGTCGTAAAAGATGACAACACGGTTATCGGCAAATATGATGCTGAAAAGAACTGCTTCTTCCTTAACATTAAGAATGCCGGAGAAGGTTGGCAGGAATCGAACCATACGATAATATTTGTTGCTGAGGATAAAGCGTCCAACAAGTCGGAAGAAGAGACATACAAATTTACCCTTTCAACGAATTTCTGGTTCAGATATTTTGCAAACAAGCCCTTGTTCTATGGATCGATCGCCGGTTTAGCTGTTATCATTGCCGGTATAGTTCTGCTTATAATGTTCAAGAAAAAACATGACGATCTTGAAACAAAAGCCTGATCAAAAGCTCGATTCCCCTGAGCGTTAAAACATCAAAAAGCCCCAATCATTTTGGTTGGGGCTTTTATGAAATCAATTTTGTAGGAGGGTCATTATGCTGGATGATTTGGATTTTACAATTGCGTTGGAAAATGAGTTTTATTCTGTAGTTGACCAGAAAGATTTCCGCGAACATGATGCGGAGTCTATTTATGATTATCTTAGAATAAGAACAAATCTTATACGTTTTTCAGATTATCTTAAAAGATATATCCTGAGAAGACTGAACATAAATGAGCCTATTCATAAGTATGATATCGCATTTTATCAGAATTATATTATAAATTCTTTCAATGAGAATGGGGTCTCTAAATCTTTTAGGGAAACGAAAAGCAGGACAAGTGCGATTACTAAAAATTGGCTTACCCAAGCTTCGGTCAAGAGAGAAGTGATTTTTCTCCTTGGATTCGGGCTTAACATGAGCGTTGAGGATGTTTCAAACTTTTTAATAAATGTTCAGAAGGAACACGACTTCAATTTCAAAAATCCATTTGAAATTATTTGTTGGTATTGTTACTCTAAGCATTTAAAATATTCTGATTTTCAGCGGCTTATGAATTACTACAAAAGTGATCTTGGAAATGAAGCAAATGAAGACCTTGATTCGACTACGGAAATAAGGCAGATGTTTTATGGAATAGAGAATGAGAAGGATCTGCTGCATTGTCTGTTAAGCATAAAAATCGAAAATGGTGGAAAATGGTTTAGCATAACAGCGAAAAATAATTTCGAAAAGCTTTATAACACCGTACGCGCAATAATTGCAAAGCAGTATACCGAAGATGAAATCTTTGATGCCGAAAGAAAATCCAGGAATTATTTAGAACGAATGAGTTCTTCAGATAAAATATCAATGGAAGAAAAATTATTTAGATCAGAAATCATAAAAAAATCTGCAAGAGATTTTCTTCCAGGTGACATTTCAGATGCTGACATTGAGAAAGCATTATGTTGTGGTATGCCTTTTGATGAGAATGGAAATTTAATGAAATATTCCTGCTCTACGCTTTCATCTCAATTTGATAACAAGCGTATGAGCAGAAAGCGTTTAAATGATATAATTACCGGGAAGACAGAGATAGACAGATTTGACCTGATCACGTTGAACTATTATATCCACGCTATGAATGATGAACCTAACAAAAATAAAAGATATTTGGATTTTGTGAACAATACCAACCAAATATTAACAGAGTGCTATATGGGTGAGATGAACGTAAAGAATCCATACGAGTGTTTTTTAATGATGTGTGTACTTTCAGATTGCCCTATGGGAACTTATTCGGACGTTTTGGAGATGTCGTTTTCGGCAGACGATTCGAATTGATTGTAAGTATAGCTAAAACGGCAATTTTATTATAAGAATTTTGGGAGGTGTTCAAAACATCAAATTTTGCTGTTTACATAACTAAAAAAGAACTAATCGGGCGGAAAGCAGCAGGTTTTTCCGCTCAATTTTTTTAGTGACAAATAAACCCCGGTTAAACAGGGGGAAATAAAAATCTTTAGTAACAGAAAACCTCCGAGTATAATGTGGATGTGTTTGGCGACGCATTACCACAGAATACGAGGAGGTTTTACATATTAAAAAGTATTTTAGCTTAAGCCGTTTGCTTTAAGCCAGCGCTTGACGCTATCACCGGAATTTGCGGCGTTGCTGCCGGTGACCGGCAGGCCTTTTCTGACATCCGCGCCGGGAGCGCACTGTTTTATTGTCCTTTCGCTTCCGCCCATGCCGCTGCCCTCGTTGGTGCAAAGAGGAAGGATCGTCTTGCCTGTGAAGTCGTAGCTTTCAAGGAAAGTCGCCACCGCCATGGGAATGGTTCCCCAGTAGTTCGGGTAGGCGAGGATGACCGTGTCGTACCCGTCGATGCTGTCGGGACAGCTTAGCAGTTCCGGTCTCGCTTTTTCCCGCAGATGCTGTTTCGCTTCCTCAATGCAGGTATTATAGACCGGCGAATAGGGATTTTTCATTTCGATTTTGAAGGTGTCGGTGTCGATCATATCCTTCATCAAGTTGCACACGATCTCCGTGTTGCCGACCTTGACGTATCGCATAGCGCCGCCGAAATAGTTTTCATCCGCTCTTGAAAAGAACGCGATAAGTGTTCTTGCCATGTTTATTCCTCCGTTACATACTCGCAGTCAAAATACGCACCAGAGCGTCTTTGCCGATGGGCGCGAACATCCAGGGCTCGTTTGTGCTGTCGTATTTGAGAATGTGGTCAGCCATTTCGTTGATGGCTTCCGCTTTCACGCCCAGTTCGCCCAGATGCATGGGAATGCCCGTGGACTCAAAGAACTTATAGAATCCGTCGATGACCTTTTCCGCCATTTCCATAGTGGGAAGAGCCTTGTCGAATCCGAAAAGTCCGGTGCCGAGGGTGACGAATCTTTCCACCGTTTTCTCCGAAAGTATCTCCTTCATCCAGCGGGGAGTGATGATGGCAAGCCCCGCGCCGTGGGTGATGTCGAAATATGCGCTCAGGGCGTGTTCAATGGAGTGCATCGGCCAGCCGGAATAGCCCGCGCCGTTGGCGAGGATGCCGTTGCAGCCCCAACTGCAGACGTACATCAGTTCACTCCTGGCGGCGTAGTCGATTGGATCTTCAAGTGCAATTTTCACGTTGGTCATAAGGGAGCGGAGAGCAGAGATCATGACGCCGTCATTGAACATGGAATGGGGGGCGGCGAAGAACTGCTCCAAAACGTGGTTGATGGCATCCGCTGTTCCGCAGGCGGTTTGCCATTTGTTAACGCTGAAGGTGTATTCGGGATCAAGGAAGGACGCCGCAGGGTAAAGCAGCTCGTCCAGATATCCCCGTTTGTCGTTGATCGCGGTGTTGGAGATAACGCAACCCATGTCGTATTCGCTTCCCGTAGCGGCAAGGGTGATAATGTCCACGATGGGCACAGCCGCCTTTGCCTTGACCTTGCCGGAAATAAGATCCCAGCCCTCGCCGTCGTATTTGGCGCAGACGGAGATCGCTTTGGAGCAGTCGAGGACAGAGCCGCCGCCCACGGATAAGATCACGTCGATATCGTTTTCCTTGCACAGCTTAGCACCGGTGATCACCGAGGGGTCATACTTCGGGTTCGGCTCGATGCCCGACAGTTCAACGATATTGAAGTCCCGGAGCAGAGCCTTGACTTTGTCATAAAGTCCCATCTTCTTAATGGAACCGCCGCCGTAGGTCAGAAGCACGTTTTTTCCGTACCGGCCGACTACGCCCGGCAGGTCTTTTATACAGTCCTTGCCGAAATAGAGCTTTGTGGGTGTGCTGTAAGTGAAATTTCCGATCATTGTTGTTTCCTCCTGTTATTTGAGAATTTTATTCAGTCCTATGAGGGAAAGCTCATATATGCTTTTTTTATCGTACCGGACGCCGGCCGCTTTCATGGCTTCGATTTGCTTTTTGGTAGCGTGGGCGTAGGGGTAAACGCCGTGAATGAACTCAAAGGCGGCAATTAGTGTCTCGCGGCGTTCTTCTTCATTCTGACCGGGCAAAGCCTTTTGCAGCAGCGCGTCAAAGGCTGCCACGCTGGCGCAGTACGCTTTTTTGAATTCGACGAGCCGTTCAATACGGCTGTTTTCCTCCATATCATACAGATTCACGGACAAAAGCCGCAGCATCAGAGCGCGCTTTTCAAGGGATCTTGCCGCCGCCTCCGCAAGCTTTGACGCGTCGATTTCTTTCTTCCCGATATTCTCAAGGTCTTTCGTCCACGTTCTGTACTCGCGCTCAAACAGCGCAAGGAATATTTCTTCCTTCGTTTCAAAGTAATTATATATCGTTGGTCTGGAGAAGGGCACTTCGTTCCCGATCTCTTTGAGCGTGATCTCCTTGAAGCTCATAGTCTGATAGAGTTTTTCGCAGGCATTTATTATCTCTTCCCGCCGCTCGGCGATAAGTTCGGGCGTTCCTTTGAACATCTTGTTCCTCCTTTGACATGAAATTTCCACAAATTGACACCGTGTCAACGATCTCATTATATCAAACGGTTGACACTGTGTCAATAAGTTTTTAAAAATTTTTTCACCGCCCCGGCTTGACGGCAAAGAGGGGGCGCTTTTATGGGCAGACGGATTTTCTATTGCTTGTTATCGTCAGAGTTGACCGGCAATATTTTTCTGCGCGATTTCGATGTGAGACGCTGACCGGAACAAATTTTCAGCTATTGCCAAAATCAAAATTTACGATTATAATTATAAGTGACAGATAAAAAACAGGAGATGAAAAATCATGAAACGTTCAACTAAGATATTTGCGCTTATCCTTGCTGTCCTCATTACGGTTCCGCTTATTCTGGTCCCGTCTTTTGCGGTGGAAGACCCGTACGCTTCGCTTAAAGAAGGCATCGGATATCTGGCCGTGGGCGACAGCTTCACCCGCGGTTACGGGGCGGGCGAGAACTGGCAGGATCAGCTTTATCTCAACGATTCCTACGGAAATTATAACTGCCGCAACGTTGACGGCTCTTACCCCAATCGAGTTTCCAAGGCGTTTGGTTTGAACACGCCGGATGATATCCGCGACACGAGCGCAAAGCTGTGGCCCCTGGCTCATGACGCAGTTTCCGTCGCGTATGTGCTCGATCTTCTCGGGATCGACGACGGCTTCCGTGACGAGGAGTTCACCTATAGCGATTCCAGTATGCTGCGACGTTACGCTACGGATCTTCAGTATTTCGGCGACCCTTCGAGCCTTACTATTGACGGCGACGCCGCCTACGGCAGGACAGGGGAGATCATGAGCGTCCGGGATATGTTCAAAAACGCCAGCCTTATCACTATCGGCTTGGGTCAGACGGACGTCATTTACAAGGCGCAGATATTCGGTCTTAACAAGATCGATCTTAACGACACCGCAAGCATTCCCGCCGGCATAGCCAACATCGTCAATCTGCTCAATAAATATTTCAACTACTGGAAGGACGCGTATCCTCTTCTCCTCGACTTTATCAAGGAGAATAATCCCGACGCGAAGGTCGTTCTCGTAGGCACCATGAACCCTATCAGAAAAGCTACGCTGACGGACGATATCGCTATCCCGATAGGCTCTGTCCTCAACGGCATCATGGATTCGATGAATTCCTACATCAGGCTGTGCGCCTCGAAATACGGCTATATGTACGTGGATATTTCCGATGTAGATACGCCCCCCTCCGCAACACAGATGTCCATAGGTCAGATCATGTCCATCAGTGATCCTATCGAGTACGCTCTTGTAGCGCATCCCACACCCCACGGTTATTCTCAGATAGCCGAAAGGGTGATCGATGCCGTCGAAAAAGACCTTAAAGGCGATTCGTCAAACCTTATGCTTAAAATCAAAGATTTCCTTGTGACGGTAATCGACTGGTTCAGGGTATTCTTCTTCAGAGCGTTCGTAGCCATCGGCAGCATCGGGAAATAACGGCTCGGGCTGATTGGCGGACACGAACATTAAATTTGATTTATTGCATCTTTCTGCCAAATGTAGCACAACGGCACGCATATATGCGTGCCGTTGGTTCTCGGTGTTGTCCGAATAAATCCGCATGGAATTGCGTTCATAGACCTTGTCAGATGTTCATCTGAATAAATTATTGCAAAAATCAATTGTTACATATCGGGCGCGATGGCGGTTGATTTTTCCACACGGCTATTGTATAATAAAATAACAATAATATTTAGCGGGAGGGCTTTGACTTGAGAATAACGGACGACATAAAATACATAGGCGTAAACGACCACATCGTTGACCTTTTTGAAGGGCAGTACGACGTTCCCAACGGCATGGCGTACAATTCTTATGTGATAATGGACAGCAAGATAGCCGTCATGGACACGGTGGATATAAAATTCACCCATGAATGGCTGGATAATCTTTCCGCGGCTCTCAATGGCAGAAAGCCGGATTATCTCATCGTTCAGCACATGGAGCCGGATCATTCCGCAAACATAAAAAATTTCCTTAATACATACCCCGACGCCACCGTCGTGGCAAACGGGAAAACCTTTACCATGATGGACAATTTCTTCGGCGAAGGGCTTTGCGAAAAAAAGCTTGAGGTGAACAACGGGGACAGTCTTTCTCTTGGCAAGCACGAGCTGACCTTTGTGTTCGCTCCCATGGTACACTGGCCGGAGGTCATGGTGACCTACGATGTCGCGGATAAAGTTCTCTTCTCCGCGGACGGCTTCGGAAAGTTCGGCGCTCTGGACGTTGAAGAGGATTGGGCTTGCGAGGCAAGAAGGTACTATGTGGGCATCGTGGGCAAGTACGGCGCTCAGGTGCAGAACCTGCTCAAGAAGGCCTCAGAGCTGGATATAGAAATAATCTGCCCCCTTCACGGTCCCATTCTTACGGAGAATTTAGGTTACTATATCGGTCTGTACAACACATGGTCATCCTACGGTGTGGAGACAGAGGGCGTTCTGATCTGCTATACCTCCGTTTACGGCAACACAAAAAAAGCGGTGGAGCTCCTTGCTGAAAAGCTCAAGTCAAAGGGCTGCCCCAAGGTAGTTGTAAACGACCTTGCCCGCGACGATATGGCGGAGTGTGTGGAGGACGCTTTCCGTTACGGCAAAATAGTCCTTGCCACCACCACCTACAACGCGGACATCTTTCCCTTTATGCGTGAGTTTATCGACCACCTGACGGAGCGCAATTTCCGCAACCGTACAATAGGTCTTATCGAAAACGGCTCATGGGCGCCTCTTGCCGCAAAGGTGATGAAGGAAAAGCTTTCCGGCTGCAAGAATATCACATGGACGGAAAACAATGTTAAAATTATGTCCGCCATGAACCAGGAGAACAAGGATCAAATAGAGGCTCTTGCGGATGAGCTTTGCAGGGATTACATCGAGCGTGATCCCGAAAGCGCAAACAAAAACGACCTTACAGCCCTGTTCCGCATCGGCTACGGTCTGTACGTCGTCACGTCAAACGACGGCAAGAACGACAACGGCCTGATAGTGAACACCGTCACCCAGGTGTCGGACAATCCCAACCGTGTGGCAGTCAACATCAACAAGGCGAATTATTCCCATCACGTCATCAAACAGACCGGTATCATGAACGTCAACTGTCTTTCTGTGGAGGCTCCCTTCAGCGTGTTTGAGAGCTTCGGCTTTAGGAGCGGCAGGAACGTCAACAAATTCGAGGGTACCCAGCCGGCGCGCTCCGACAACGGGCTTGTCATCCTGCCCAACTACATCAACGCCATGATCTCCCTCAAGGTGGAGCAGTACGTGGATCTGGGAAGCCACGGTATGTTCATTTGTTCCATCACCGAGGCAAGAGTCATCAGCGACAAGGACACTATGACCTATACATATTACCAGCATAACGTCAAGCCCAAGCCGAAGACCGAGGGCAAAAAGGGCTTTGTGTGCAAGGTCTGCGGATATATCTATGAGGGCGACGAGCTGCCCGAGGATTTCGTCTGTCCTCTCTGCAAGCACGGCCCCGCCGACTTTGAACCCATCACAGAATAATCCACCCACGGGTGATTATTATATTCAATTAAAATAAGGAGTGCTGAACTATGAAGTACGTATGCCCCTGCGGTTATGTCTACGATCCCGCGATAGGAGACCCCGATAACGGAATAGCCCCCGGAACCGCATTTGAAGATATCCCAGAGGATTGGGTATGCCCCACATGCGGCCTTGGCAAGGACGCTTTCGAGCAGGAATAAAATTTAATGCAGAATGCGGAATTGATCCCGCTGAAAATCGCAGGTGCGGATATGTCCGCGCTGCCTCATGACGTCAAAGCCTCCCTCACATCGAGGGAGGCTTTTTCGGGACGTGGAGGATTTCGTTCCTACAGCGCAGGGGCGGGCATGACCGCCCGTTTTTTCAGTAAGAAGTAAAGTGAACAATGCTCTGAAAGCAAAGTATAAGAAATACCCCGGCAGGCTGTTGCCCACCGGGGTACATTAGTCAATTAAGTTTTTACAAAACCTTGGGAAGAATTAGTCTTCCTTCTTCTTTGTGCAAACAACTGCTGCAGCTGCTACTGAAAGAACTGCGAAAACAGCGATAGCGGAAGCAGAACCGGTCTTGGGGTTAGCGTCTGTTGCTGTGTCAGCTGCTTTGTCAGCTGCCTTGTCGCTCTCTGCTGCGCCCTTAACAAGATCGATAACGTCCTGTACGAAATCTTGATCGCTTGCATCCCAACCGAGACGGGCAGCGATGTCGAGCTGCTGGTTAACAGCTGTGGGGATATAATCTGTGAAGATCTTTACGAACTCGTTCCAGTTGTCAGGATACAGAGATGAATTCTGAACAAGCTCCTGGCGAGCTGCAATAGCGTCAACGTCCTCAGCATATCTGGAGATAACTTCTGCATATGCCCAAGCAAGGTCTTCGTCAGAACCAACGAAAGTTGTTCTTACCTGATTGAGCTCCTCAATAAGAGTAAGCTTCGGAGCTGCTGTTGTGGGAGCTGCTGTTGTGGGAGCTGCTGTTGTGGTTACTGTTGCTGTGGTGGTCCCGTCCTCAGCAAAAGCCATAGTGCTCATGGAGACTACGAAGAGTGCTGCGAGAAGAACTGCGAGAATTTTTTTCATGGTTTTTTCCTCCTAAGTTTTTGTGGAGTTCCCTCCATGGATAAGTTAGCATCTAAATTATATCATTTTTTATATTAATGTCAACACATTTTTCAAAAATTTCTCATAGTTTATACATTCTGTTGAAAAACGGCGTATATTTTTGGTACAAAACACCACTATAACAGTCGTTTTTTATCGAATTTGATACTTTCAACAGGGTTTTCACACCTTTCCACCGAGTTTTCCACAGCGAAAATAACAAAATGTAGAAAATTGTTACAGAAAATTACAGAGAAGAAACAGAAAATGACAAGTAAATATACTTGTCAAAACGGCAGTGAAACAGGAATTGATTTTTTGAAAATGATCGGATGCGTTGCCGGTGCTGTAAATCGACGATTGGCGATAAATAATATGTTTTTTGGTGGATCGGAATACTGTACACGTCCGCGAAACAGGTATATTTTGCAAAAACAGGCATCATGTAAAGCGGCACACCTTTACACACGTCTTCTGCCTGACATCAACATAATCCGGAAGAAATGAGCATGACGGTCTCATGATGGATCTGTTTTTTACGTTACACTTTCCGACAATTATTTTAGTATCTTAAATTATCTTCAAAACATTGACAATTACATCTTAAAGTGATATCATACCTGCAATAACAAGATAATGGGAGGATATCGGTTTATGCACATTGTCAGTGATACCGGACTTACCGACAGCCAGGTTTTATCCATGCTCAAGGAGTCGGTAAAGGATCGCAAGCTAAAGAAAATTTTGCTTCTTCCTCCCGATTACACCAGAATGTATTCCGGGGCGGGGAAGATCGTCGCCATGTACTACGATATGCTCAGCGACGTGTGCGACATCGACATAATGCCCACCCTGGGCACCCACGAGCCCATGACCCGTGAGGAATGTCTGGCGTTCTTCGGTGAGAAGGTCCCCTTTGAGAAGCTCATAGTGCACAACTGGCGCAAAGACGTGGTAAAGATCGGCGAAGTCCCCGGGGAGTTCGTTTCGGAGGTCTCCGAAGGTCTTGTCACGGATAAGATAGACGTCGAGGTCAACAAACGCCTGCTGGACAGATCCTACGATCTTATCATTTCCATAGGTCAGGTGGTCCCCCACGAGGTGGTGGGCATGGCGAACTACTCAAAGAATATTTTTGTGGGGTGCGGCGGCAGCAGTATGATAAGCTCATCCCATATGCTGGGAGCGTTCTACGGACTTGAGCGCATCATGGGCAGGGATTTTTCACCGGTGCGTAAGGTGTTTGATTACGCTCAGGAGAATTTCCTTAAGGATCTGCCCCTGCTTTATGTGCTCACAGTCACCACAAACAAGGGCGACGAGACAATCATCCACGGTATGTATGTAGGCTCCACACGCCGTGAATTCGAGCTGGCGGTGGCGGACAGTCAGAAAAGGAATCTTATCTACGTCAAGGAACCCCTTAAAAAGGTGGTCGTGAATCTTGATCCGAGAGAATTCAAGAGCACATGGCTGGGCAACAAAGCGGTCTACAGAACAAGACTTGCCATTGCCGACGACGGCGATCTTATAGTCCTTGCTCCGGGAGTGAGAAAATTCGGCGAGGATGAGGACAATGACAGGCTCATCCGCAAATACGGCTATGTGGGACGCGAAAAGGTGCTGGAGCTGGTAAATGCCAACGATGACCTCAAGGCGAATCTTTCCGTTGCCGCCCATCTTATCCACGGTTCCTCCGACGGCAGGTTCAACATCACCTACGCCACGGAGCTGCTCACCGAGGAGGAAGTCAGGGGCGCGAATTTCAACTATATGCCCTATTCCGAGGCAGTCAAACGTTATGATCCTTCAAAACTCAAGGAAGGGTACAACACCCTTGAGGACGGCGAGGAGATATATTACATAAGCAATCCGGCGCTGGGCTTATGGAGCGTTGAGAATAAGGAATAATATTATGGAAAAATACATTGATCTGCATACCCATTCAGTTAAGTCAGACGGTTCCATGGAGCCGGAGGACGTAGTCCGCGAGGCAAAAAAAGCCGGACTTGCCGCAATAGCTCTCTCCGACCACGACAACGTGGAAGGCGTTGCCAGGGCAATGGCGGAGGGTGAAAAAATCGGCGTGGAGGTAGTTCCCGCCATAGAGCTGTCTGCCGTTTCAAAGACGGAGACCCATATTTTAGGTTATTACATTGATATCAACAACAAAAATCTCCTGGATACGCTTGAGAGCGTAAAAACCGTGCGTGAAAGGCGGCAGGAGGAGACCTGCCGGAAACTCCGGGATCTGGGCTTTGATGTTACAATGGAGGAGGCAAGGGAGCTGGCTGGCAGCACAATACTATGCCGGGCGCACTTTGCAAGACTCATGGTCAACAAGGGTCAGGTGGGTTCCGTCAAGGAGGCGTTTGACAAATATCTCAGCAACGGCCGCCCCGCCTATTCCTCCATTCAGGCGCTCAGCGACGTGGAGGCGGTGGAGCTTATCAAAAACGCCGGAGGGCTGTCATTTGTGGCGCACCTTAATCAGACCCATCTCACCGACGATGAGTTGAGAGTGTTCCTCTCCGGTCTTAAGGAACACGGCTTGGACGGCGTGGAGGGCTATTACACGGAGTACACCGAGGATATGCACACCCGCTACATGGAGCTGGCAAAGGAGCTTGATTTGCAAATAAGCGGCGGCACTGATTTTCACGGCGCAATGAAGCCCCATATTTCCATCGGCAGGGGTACAGGCAATTTGCGCATACCTTATTCAGTTTTAGAAAATATTAAAGCATATAAAGCGAAGAAAGGGTTGAATGACTAATGAAAAAGAGCGACATCGGACTTATCGGACTTGCCGTAATGGGCGAGAATCTGGTGATCAACATGGAGAGCAAGGGCTTTACCGTATCGGTTTTCAACCGTACTACCCAGAAGGTCACCGACTTTGTGGAAGGCAGAGCCAAGGGCAAGAACATCGTGGGCACATACTCTCTTGAGGAGCTTGTTGCCAGCCTTGAAAAGCCCAGAAAGATCATGATGATGATCAAGGCGGGCCAGGCTGTGGACTCCATGATCGAGGCGCTTATCCCTCTGCTTGAGGAAGGCGACATCATCATCGACGGCGGCAATTCACATTTCCCGGACACTATCCGCCGCACCGCTTATGTTGAGAGCAAAGGTCTGCTCTACATCGGCACCGGCGTTTCCGGCGGCGAGGAGGGCGCCCTGAACGGCCCCAGCCTTATGCCCGGCGGTTCACCCGCGGCATGGGAAGCCGTCAAGCCAATTTTGCAGGCTATCTGCGCCAAGGTCGAGGGCGGTCTGCCCTGCTGTGACTGGGTCGGTGAAAACGGCGCGGGTCACTTTGTAAAGATGGTGCACAACGGCATTGAGTACGGCGATATGCAGCTCATCTGCGAGGCGTATCAGCTGATGAGAGATTACCTCGGCATGAGCGACGACGAGATGCATGAAGTATTTGCTCAGTGGAACACCACGGAGCTGGACAGCTATCTTATCGAGATAACCAGCCATATTCTGGAACACAAGGACACGGACGGTTCCGCTCTTGTTGAAAAGATCCTTGACACCGCGGGACAGAAGGGTACCGGCAAATGGACGGGTATTGCCGCTCTGGACGAGGGCGTACCGCTTACTCTTATCGGCGAGGCTGTTTTCTCCCGCTGTCTGAGCGCCATCAAGGAGGAAAGAGTGGCTGCTTCCAAGATACTCAACGGTCCCAAGCCCGAATTCACAGGGGACAAGGCGGCTTTCCTTGAAGATCTCAAGAACGCTCTTTTCGCCTCAAAGATCGTTTCCTACGCACAGGGCTACACCCTTATGCGCGCCGCGGCGAAGAACTACGGCTGGAACCTTAACTACGGCGGCATAGCTCTCATGTGGAGAGGCGGCTGCATAATCCGCAGCGTGTTCCTCGGCAAGATCAAGGAAGCATACACAAATAATCCGGAGCTTACGAACCTGCTTCTTGACCCCTACTTTAAGAATATAATTGAAAAGAATCAGGCGGGCTGGCGCAGAGTATGCTCAGCGGCAATGCTCAACGGTATTCCCGTACCCGCAATGACCACGGCTCTCAACTACTACGACGGCTACCGCTGCGAGAGGCTCCCCGCAAACCTGCTTCAGGCTCAGCGCGACTACTTCGGCGCCCACACCTATGAGCGCATCGACCAGCCCCGCGGGCAGTTCTTCCACACCAACTGGACAGGTACCGGCGGAAACACCGCCTCCACCCAGTACAATGCATAATATTCTCCGAAAGGAATGATCTATAATGATGAATTTAAAGAAAGATTATAAATACGCTCTTGTAGTGCCCACCAGCATGGGCGTGCGCATCTGCCCCCAGAACGGTCAGCCCGTTCATTCATCGGAGCTGTTCACCATGCAGGCAACCAGCGCTGAGACCAACGTGGCGAGCATTTCCTCGTATCTTGGTCTTCCCGTAAAGGTACTCACCACCTTTGTTAAGGACAGCCCCATAGCCAAGTTTATCAAGAGCAACCTCCGCGCCCGCAATATGGAATTTGAGGGCAAGGACGTGGAACAGGGCGGCCCCTGGGGTTACCGTCACCAGTTCAATCTTGCCGACAGCGGCTACGGCACAAGAGGCCCCCGCGTCTTCAACGACAGAGCCGGCGAAGTGGGCAGGACCCTTAATGTCAAGGATTTTGACCTTGAGAGAATTTTCGGTCAGGAGGGCGTAGGCATACTTCACCTTTCCGGTCTTGTGGGCGCTCTTTCACCGGAGACCAGTCAGTTCTGCCTTGAGCTTGCCCGCACAGCAAAGAAGTACGGCACCCTCATTTCATTTGACCTGAACTACAGAGCCTCATTCTGGGAGGGAAGAGAGCAGGAGCTCCATGATATTTTCACAGAGATAGCTTCCATCTCCGACATCCTTGTGGGCAACGAGGAAGATTTCCAGCTCTGCTTAGGCATACAGGGTCCCGAGGCAGGCGGAAAAGATATCGCTTCCAAGATCAACAGCTTTAAGGAAATGATCCAGCGCGTCCGCAAGGCGTTCCCGAACACCTCCGTCTATGCAACGACCCTCCGTCAGGTGGTCAGCGTTAATTCTCACCTTTGGGGAGCTATCATGTTCGCCGACGACCAGTGGCAGGTAGTGGAGCCCCGTCAGATAACCGTCCTTGACAGAATAGGCGGCGGCGACGGCTTTGTGGGCGGTCTGCTTTACGCTATCCTCACCGGCATGGAACCTGAAAAGTGGATCCAGTTTGGCTGGGCGAGCGGCGCCCTTGCCACCACATTCCTCACGGACTATGCTCAGCCTGCTGACGAAGAGCAGATCTGGAGCATCTGGGGCGGCAATGCAAGAGTAAAGAGATAAAAAATTCAATAAACAGAAAATCACCGGGGAAGCAATGATCGCCTCCCCGGTGCCTTTTGTCTTTTTACTTTTGCCAGATCTTTACATAGTCCACGATAAATTCCGTCTTTGTGTCTTTGCTTAAGTTTATTTCTTCCGGGAGTTCCAGAGAAACGATCACCCATTCTTCTTCCTGAGAAACGCCGTTGCCGAAGGAGGTGCGGGTCGTTTCCACGCCGTTGACATAGAAGATATATTCGTCCTCCGTCCATTCAAGACCGTAGGTGTTGTAGGTGTGGTATATGTCCTTTCCTTTGAAGCTGCCCAGTCTGTAGGAGTCGATGTTCTCCACGTCGTCGTCAACGCCGTTGCAGTGGATGGTCTGGGTCACGGAGTTGTGGTAGCTGGGCAGCTTTTCTTCGTAATTGTCGGACTCGAAAATATCCAGCTCAGCGCCGCCAATGCCGCCCTTTGAAATGTCATGTTCGTAGGGGTGATCCGCCTGTATCCAGAATGCGCTCCAGAAATCCGGGCTGTCGTTGCAGATGCATTTTATCTCAAAATAGCCCTGCTTGTATTTTTTGTGCAGCGATATTGCCGCGCCGTACCAGCCCTCACCGTAGGTCCCGTCTTCAAGGTATTCGCCGGTGATAACCAGCTTGCCGTCCTTGACTTTTATCTGGGACGCGGCGTTGAATCCGCCTCTGCGTTCGCCATTATTTCGTGAGAACCACAGATCCGTGTTCAGTGAATCTCCTTCAAATTCTTCACAGAATACAAGGTCGTAACCGGTCAGGTCAAGCGTCTGTCCGTGCGGGGTGACGGCTGTGTTGAAGAAAACGACCCCAAAAAGCTCTGCCATGATAAGCAGACAGGAAAGCGCTTTTTTCAGCGGAACGCCTCCCGACATAAGCTCTTTTATAATGTCACCTATCTCCGACAGAGATCTTGTCTGCCGTCTGGATAAATGGATCAGATCCGCGATTTGTTCAAGCATAATATTCCTCCCGATCAATTGATTTTGCCAGTACAGTTTATCATATCGTCATTGCTTTTGCAAGGGGTACGGACAGGCAATATCAACCTTATATACCGTGCTTGAAAAAACTTTTTCTTTATGTTATAGTATAATAAGATAATTTTAAGTATCAGGAGATTACCCCCGAAAGGAGATGATCATACAGTGGATTTTAAATATCGGGCGTCCGTTATCGTTCCCGTGTTCAATGTTGAAGATTATCTGGGAAGATGCATAGATTCTCTCATATCCCAGACCCTCGGCAAGAATAAATTTGAGGTGCTGCTCATTGACGACGGTTCCACGGATTCAAGTCCCGCCATCTGTGATGATTACGCTTCAAAATATGACTGGATAAAGGTCTTTCATATAGAGAACAGCGGAGTGTCCTTCGCAAGAAACAAGGGCATCGAAAACGCTCAGGGCAAATATATCGTATACCTTGATTCCGATGACTATCTTTCAAAAAACGCCCTTAAAGGCTTATGCAATTATTTTGACAAGCATTATGATGAAATAGATCTGCTCACCTATACCGAGTATCAGGACAATGAGGGCAAAGTAAAGCCCATAAATCATTTCCGGTACAGGTTTATAAATTCCACGGGGATATATGATCTGGAGGACCCGGATTATACATATTTTGTTCAGACAAATATGAACATCGTGGTAAAAAATTTCGGTGAAAACAACGTCAAGTTCGACACATCCATGACCTTCCATGAAGATCAGAAATATATAATCAGCATACTCCTTGACAAGCATAAGATCGGCTACTATGAACCGGCGATCTATTATTACTACAAAAACGTTGCCAGCGCTACAGGGCTCAGGAGGGGGCACCCGTATTATATCTATGAAAAGACCATGGAGATGTGGGAAAGCTTCCTTTCAGAGGACATTGTACCAAAATTTGTTCAGGCTTATTTCTTTAATGACTTCCGCTGGAAGCTCAAATCGGACGTGCTCTGGCCCTATCATTACAAGGGGGAGGCTTTTGACCGGGAATTTGACAGGATAGTAGCTCTGCTTAAAAAAGTCGACTACGATATAATAGCCTTTTATCCGCTTATGCCCTACGCCCACAAGCTCTATGTTTTCGGGCTCATTTACGGGGATCGCGTGACGGTCGATGTGAGCGACAGCGAGCGGTACACCATCCGTCTGGACGGCGAGTTGATACACGATTATAAAAAGATCGAGGTCTACATGACAAGATTTCACCTCAAAAACGGCGAGGTATCTATGGTGGGGGCGATAAAATGCCTTGCCCTGAACTTCACCGATGAGGTGGAAATGACCGTCACTAAGATAAAGGGCAAAGACAGCAGTACCGAAACGATAAAACTCAGGGAATCCTCTTTGAGCATTTTTCAGTCCAAAACAAAAACGAATAATTTCAAGAGCTTCACATACAAAACAAAGGCGGTGCCGGGAACTAAGCTCATTTTTGCCGTAAAGCTTAAGGGCAGAGAGTATCCCATGTATTTCTCCTACCCCGCAAGCAACCCGTTTTGCCGCAAGCTGAAAAGAAATAAATATATCAGCGGAAACACGAATATAAAGTGCAAAAAGAATACAGTTAAATTTTCAAAGGCGAATGTTTTCAACAGGCTGAGAGAGATAATAAGAAGCGTTGCCTATGCTCCGAAAACAGGTTTCCGCAATATGCTTACCAGATTATACGCGCCATATTACAAGAAAAAGCACAAAATATGGATCTACTGCGATTCCTCAAAGACGGTCAAGGACAACGCCTACTATCAGTTCCTTCACGATTCGGGGAAATCCGACGGTATCACGCGCTACTACGTTTACAATGCGGAAGCGGATATCCGGGGATGGTTCACCCCTGAACAGAAGAATATGCTGTTGGTGTACGGTTCGGTCAGGCACAGGCTCATGTGCCTTGCCGCCGATAAGATGATCACATCATTCTACGGTCTCAGGGATATCTTATCCTACCCTTACGGAGCCATGAGATTTTTCTCCGACCTGACGGACTTTGAGGTCATATATCTTCAGCACGGAGTACTTCATGCGAACCTGCCCACCATGTATTCTTTAGACAGGATGATGTTGGACAGGGAGGTCATATCCACAGAATTTGAGGCAAAAAGCCTTGTTGAGAATTACGGCTTTGAGGACAGGTTCCTCATCAAGAGCGGTATGCCCCGGTATGACCATATAGACCGGACCCGCAAGGCGGAAAAGAAAATTCTCTTTGCTCCAACCTGGAGAAAATTCCTTGTGCGGGGTGACGGAAAGGGCAGCTGGATATCCAACGAAAAGGCGTTCCTGGCTTCGGAATTTTATAAGAACACCCTTGCCTTCCTTACCGATGAGCGGCTGATAAAGGCTCTTAAGGAAAAGGGCTATGTTCTGGATTTCAAGCTTCATCCAAACTTCCGTATGTATGAGGAATATTATGATCTGGACGGCGAGGTCGTGCGCCTTGCGGACAGCACCGTTGACGAATTTTCCTACAGCCTGTTTATAACGGACTTTTCCTCATTCTATTTTGATTTCGTATTTTTGAAAAGACCGATATTATATTTTGTCCCGGATCTGGAGCTGTTTGAGGCGGGACTCAACCATTACAGAAAGCTGGACATCCCCTTTGAAGAGGGTTTCGGCGAGCTTTCCTCTGAACCGGAGAAGGCGGTAAACGACGTTATTGCTTTGCTTGAGAATAACTGTGTCCCGGACAAAAAATATACAGATCGAATGGAAGGTATGTTCTTTGATATAGACGATCACTGCGAGGCGCTTTATCAGGCATTGATCGAATGAAGGTGATTATCTTGCGTACTAAAAAAATCTTGAAAGCGGTCATAGCTCTGTTCGTTTGCCTTACCGTTGCCGTTCTGCCTCTTGTGACGGTGAGCGGAGCGGACAGTTACAAGCTCACCTACGAAGATTTTTCAGGCGACTCAAAATTTTATAATGACAACATTGCAAAGGCTGCGTCCCTGATACTTTACTACGGCAGCTGCGGGGAACAGGTGCTGAGAAACGCCATTGCGAAGGTCTACGGTCTGGGCGACATAGTCTATGAGATACATACCGCCGCCACGGAGATAGACCATATCATAAGCTCAAAAAAGATCCGAAACGGAACCGATGAGTGGTACCTGGTTTCCGTTTCCCTCATCAATTCTGCCGGCGATCAGTGGTACGATAATTTCGACCCGGGCACCGGAGATATCCACAGAGGCTTTGCGGCCGGGGAAGAGTACATTGAAAAGATAGTTGAAAAATATATCTCCGATGTCGTTCCCGAGGACAAGCCCTTAAAGCTCATGATATCCGGGCACAGCCGCGGAGCCGCGATAGCCGATCTGTTTGCCAAAAAGCTTATTGACAGCGAAAAATATACCTCAAAGGAAAATATTTTTACCTACACCTTTGCATCACCGAACAATTCAAAGGCGAAGGATATCAACGACGAAAAATATCTCCGGATATTCAACTTTGTCAACCCGGAGGATTTCGTGCCCCGTTGTATGCCGGCGGAATGGGGATACGGCAAATACGGCACAGTCCTCACACTTCCCGGCAAGACCACCGGTTCCGGTCAGATAAACGGGAAATATATCGAATACTCGGAATACAGATCAAGAATGGAAGCTAAATTCAAGCTGTATTCCGGTCAGACATTTTATTCTCTTGACAGCGGCGAGGAACCTATTTATAAGCTTTTCAAAACAATAACGCAGAGGATCAAAAACGTTGAGGGTATGTACACGGTAAAAATGGACGCGGGCATCGGGTACAAGACCATGTATGAATTTTTTACCACTACGGTCTGTCCCATCCTCAGCGGACGTTTTGAGGCGGAAAAAGACGAGCGCTTGAAAGACGGTCTTGTAAATCTGCTTATCGCATGGCTCATGCCAAACACCTGCGCCGTGTACAGGGAGTTTATGGATTATATGATGGAAGCCGAGGGCTTCGCCTCCGCGGGAGATTGGCTCAGGAGCAAGAACGCGGATATAGACAGCCTTACGCCGGATTCCGCGCTGAAGCTTCTGCTGCCGGAGGATATTTATACGAAATACGGAAAGTTTATCCTTCTGATTTCGGACTTTAAGCTGGAGCAGCTAATAGACTCCGTAAAGACCTCCGGCCATGTTTTCAATTCCGCTCACAACATCAGCGCATACATGGCATTCGTTACAACCATGACCGAGGCTGAGCTGCTTGCTCCCAGAAGCTCAAACAGAACAGAAATAAAAACGGATAAAGATATCGAAATATACCGCAGGGACACCGGCGCGCTTGTGGGCAGGACGGTACTCAACACCGTTGACAAAGAGCTTATGAAGGCGGCAGGCAGCGTTGTTATCGGTACTGGAAACGGCGCGCTTACAGTCTGGCTGCCGAACAGGGAGAATTATGAAATAAGATACGTGACCAACACAGCGGATGAGCTGCGGCTGAGATACCGTTCATCAAAGACTTTAAAAACGACAGGGGACGGTGTGACCTATGTTTCCGGGGATCGGAGCATCGCCCGGGTGGATTCTCAGGGCAGGGTGACCGGCACCGGAAAAGGTTCTGTTTTGGTGAGCGCCGTTTCTTTCCCTGCTTCAGGGGAACCTGTCGCCGCTTTCACAAAGGTCACGGTGTATTACGCGTGGTGGCAGTACCTGATAAAATATCTGGCGTTGGGATTTTTGTGGTACTGATCCCGCGGGCAAAATAAGCTTACATAAACGTAACAAATGTTAATTGTTTACAGGGTGATAATGTGGCAAATTTTTTGTTTATCAGCAGAGTTATGAATGACGAGGGGAACGCCAATACTCAGTGTCTTCTCAAACTGTCGGAACGTTTTTCAAAAGACGGACACCGATGCTTTTTCGTGGCGGATGACCTTTACGGCAATGACGATCCACCCGATAAAGATCACCGGACGAAGCTTCGCATTCGCTGCAAAAGGATACATAAGTCCATAGATGCGAAGCTTGCCGCCAAAGGCAGAAAATCGGCGGCGGGAGCATTCTGGTATCTTATGGCAGTGTTTCTGACCTATGTTGAGTTATGGCTGTATATGGATCAGCTGACAGCAAACGGCAGAAAGCTCATACGGAAAGAAAAGATCGACTATATCGTTTCCGTATTTCAGGATCTTGAAAATCACAGGGTGGCATTCAGGCTTACAGGCAGAAAGCGCAGACCCAAGTGGATAATGTACAATCTTGACCAGCTGAGTTTTAACGACGCTTACAACGATAAGCAAAAAGAAAATTTCAGAAAGATGGAAAAGATATTTGCAAAGAGGGCGTACGGGCTGATAAACAGCGAGGGCATGGAGGAGGAATATGTAAAGAACGATTTTATGCCCTACAAAGATATTCCCCGCATTGAAGTTCCCTTGCCGAATCTTATTCCCCATACGGATGAAAACTCAGCCGATCATAACGGGAAGACAATACTGCGTTATTTCGGAAACTTTTACAAGAATATACGCAACCCCGACATGCTGATAAAGATGATAAGCGATCTTGATCCTCAGAAATACAGAGTGGAGTTTTACGGCTCCGGCTGCGAATATCTGTCAAACAGCTATGAACAGCTGCCCCCTTGCGTTTACCTTATGGGATCTGTGGATCACGACGAATGTATACGGCTGACCGCTGATGCGGACGTGCTTATCAATCTGGGAAACACCTGCGCCAACCAGATGCCCAGCAAGGTGTTTGAATATATCGGTTCGGGAAAACCCATTTTGAATTTTTATTTCAATGAAAATGAGTGTTCCATGAAATATCTTCTGAGCTATCCCCGCATACTCAACGTCAGGTACGATCAGAAAGTTTCCGGCGATGAGCTGGACGAATTCCTCAGGAACGCGGAGAAGATACCCGAAGAGGAGATCAGGAAAATATATTCGGACGTGTTGTCCGATTCCGTGGTCAAAAAAATATCAGATTTTATTTTAAATGAGAGGTAATAAATATGTTTGACGGCAAAACGCTTTTGATAACCGGAGGTACGGGAAGTTTCGGCAGCACAGTCCTGAAAAGGTTCATAAGCTCCGATATCGGGGAGATAAGGATATTTTCCCGGGATGAAAAAAAGCAGGACGATATGCGCCATTATTTTCAGGCGTTCTATCCCGAGGAGTATGAGAAGCTTCGCTTTTTCATAGGCGATGTCAGGGATCCGGATTCCATCAGGAATGCGATGTACGGCGTGGATTACGTCTTCCACGCGGCGGCTCTTAAACAGGTCCCCTCCTGTGAATTCTTCCCCATCGAGGCGGTGAAGACAAACGTCCTTGGCACCAACAACGTTCTGGACTGCGCCATAAGCTGCGGAGTAAAAAAGGTCATCTGCCTTTCTACGGACAAGGCGGCTTATCCCGTCAACGCCATGGGTACCTCAAAAGCAATGATGGAAAAGGTGGTGGTCGCCAAGGCGAGAACGGTCGACCCCGCAAAAACCACCATCTGCTGTACAAGGTACGGCAACGTTATGTGTTCAAGAGGTTCTGTCATACCTCTTTTCATAGATCAGATCAGGGAGGGCAAACCCCTCACCGTTACGGAGCCTAAAATGACAAGGTTCATCATGTCCCTTGACGAAGCGGTAAATCTTGTCCTCTTTGCCTTTGAAAACGGAGAGAGCGGAGATATTCTTGTACAGAAATCCCCTGCCTGCACCATAGAAGTGCTTGCCACTGCGGTAAAAGAACTGTTTGATCCCAGTGCGGAGATCAAGGTCATCGGCATCCGCCACGGCGAAAAAATGTATGAGACTCTCCTTACCAACGAGGAGTGCGCCAACGCCATAGATATGGGCAACTTCTTCCGCGTCCCCATGGATAAGCGCAATCTGAATTACGACAAATACTTCTCCAAGGGTGAGACCAAGAGGAACACCCTTACGGAATTCAATTCAAACAACACTACGCTCCTTGATGTGGAAGGTACAAAAGAAAAATTGCTCAGCCTTGATTATATAAAAGAGGAACTGAAAAATTTTCAGGGATGATCGGACAGAACGAGGTGTAAGAACATGAATATATTAGTGACCGGCGCCAATGGCTTTGTGGGGAAAAATCTTGTACAGTCCCTTCTCAACATAAAAAACGGCAAGGACAGGACTCATCCGAACGTAAAGATAGAAGAGCTTTTCTGCTATGACATTGATTCCGACGCCGCAATGCTGGATGAATACTGCAAAAAGGCGGATCTGGTTTTTAACTTTGCCGGGGTGAACAGACCTGTTGACAATTCCGAGTTCAGGACCGGAAACGTGGATTTCCTGAGCATTTTGCTTGAGAAGCTTTCCGCTTCCGGCAACCGCTGTCCGGTGGTGCTGTCAAGCTCCATTCAGGCGTCGCTAATAGGCAGATACGGCGAGAGCGACTACGGCAAAACCAAGCGTGAAGGTGAGGAACTGCTGTTCTCTTACGGTGAAAAATACGGAGCAGAAGTCTACGTTTACCGTTTCCCGAATCTGTTTGGCAAATGGTGCAGACCAAATTACAACAGCGTTATCGCTACCTTCTGCCACAATATCGCCAACGATCTGCCCATCACGGTAAACGATCCTGCCGTTACGCTGGAGCTTTTATACGTTGACGACCTGGTGGCGGCGATGATATCTCTGCTTGAGGGCAAGGTGCACAGGTGCGATTACGACGGGGTCACCGTAGTCCCATCGGAAACAGGGAAATACTGCTTTGTTCCCGTCACTCACCGTGTCACTTTGGGCGATATCGTGGATTTTCTGGAGAAAATAAAAGCTCAGCCGGAGAGCCTGATAATGCCCGATATACCTGCCGGCTCATTCGAAAAGAAGCTTTATTCCACCTATCTCTCATATCTTCCCAAAGAGAAGGTCAGCTTTCCTTTGAAGATGAATGCGGACGACAGGGGCAGCTTTACGGAGCTACTCAAGACAATGAACAACGGTCAGTTTTCTGTAAACATATCAAAGCCCGGCATCACAAAGGGTCAGCACTGGCATCACAGCAAATGGGAATTTTTTATTGTGGTCTCCGGCAAGGCTCTTATTCAGGAGCGAAAGATCGGAACTGACGAGGTGCTGAATTTTTATGTCAGCGGCGATAAAATAGAGGCGGTACATATGTTGCCCGGATATACTCATAATATAATAAATCTCAGTGACAGTGAAAATCTTGTGACCCTTATGTGGGCAAATGAAATTTTTGATCCGGGCAAACCGGACACTTTCTTTGAACCGGTGGAGGAGATATGATGGAATATAATTGCAGCTTCCGGAACGACGGAAAAATAAAATTGCTGATAATCGTTGGAACCAGACCGGAGGTCATCCGCCTGTCCTCGATCATAAAAAAATGCAGGCAGTATTTCGATTGCCTTCTGGCGCATACCGGGCAGAATTACGATTACAACCTCAATGGTATTTTCTTCAAGGATCTGGGACTTGAGGAGCCGGATGTGTATATGAACTCTGCCGGCAGCGATCTGGGAGAGACCATAGGAAACATTATCAGGGATTCCTACAGGCTGCTGTCAGATCTGTCTCCCGACGCCCTCATGGTGCTTGGGGACACAAATTCCTGCCTGTCCGCCATTGCCGCCAAGAGGCTGCACATTCCCATTTTTCATCTTGAGGCGGGGAACAGGTGCAAGGACGAGTGTCTGCCGGAGGAGACCAACAGACGGATAGTGGACATAATATCCGATGTAAATCTTGCCTATTCCGAAAACGCCAGACGTTACCTGATAGAGTGCGGAATGCCCAAGGAACGCACATATGTTATCGGTTCCCCCATGTCTGAGGTGCTGGAGGGCAACATGGAAAAAATAAACGGGAGCGATATCTTAAGCAAGCTGGGTCTCAAGGCGAAGGGATATATCCTTTTGTCTGCCCACCGTGAGGAAAACATCGACGACGAGAAAAATTTCATCTCCCTGTTTTCCGCTATAAACAAGCTTGCGGAAAAATACGATATGCCCGTGCTGTATTCCTGCCATCCCCGCTCAAAGAAGAGGCTTGAGCAGACAGGGTTTAAACTGGACAGGCGTGTTATTCAGCATGAGCCTTTGGGCTTTAACGACTACAACTGCCTTCAGTACAACGCCTTTGCGGTGGTGTCGGACAGCGGTACTCTCCCGGAGGAAAGCAGTTACTATACAAGTGTAGGCAAGCCCTTCCCTGCGGTGTGCATAAGGACCTCTACCGAACGCCCCGAGGCGCTGGATAAGGCCTGCTTTGTTATCGCCGGTATAGAGGAAAATCAACTGCTTCAGGCTGTGGAGCTGGCGGTGGAAATGAACAAAAACGGAGATATCGGTATCCCCGTGCCGGATTATACCGACACAAACGTAAGCGCAAAGGTGGTCAACCTTGTGCAGAGCTATACAGGTATAGTAAACAAATTTGTCTGGAGAAAACAGAGCTGAACGGAGTGGTTTCTTTGAGCAGTGCCAACGTAAAATTCAGTGTTATCATGCCCTGTTATAATTCCGAAAGCTATGTGCGTTCTGCCGTGGACAGCATTCTGGCTCAGACGTATCCCAACTGGGAGTTGGTTGCTGTCAATGACGGTTCAACGGATTCCACGGAAGACATATTAAAAGCATATGCGCAGAATGACAACAGGATAAAAGTTTATAAAAAAGAAAACGGCGGTTACGTTTCCGCGGTCAACTTCGGGCTTGATAAGATAACCGGGGATTATTTTCTGCTTATGGGTTCGGATGACCGGCTTTCAGAAAATCTGTTTAATGAACTTGTCAGGAATATGTCAGATGCACTGCCGGATTGTATTGCTTTTCTGACCGAAAAAATAAAGAACGGAGTATCTGTCGGACTGGATTCTTATACAAATTTTGATTCGGTCGTTTATGAGAACAATATATCTTTACGGGAGATGCGGGAAAAATATCCTTCACATACCGATATTTTATGTATAAGGGACACATCAAAATGCTTCATTACGGAAAAGCTGGGGAGTCTTCGTTATTACGGGAAATACGGACTTGATGCGGACGGTATATTTTCAATGCTTTTCTGCCACAAAGCCGCATCTTTCCTGAGCGTTCCGGTGGTTGGATATTACTGGACGCTGAGGGATGAATCCGTTTCCGGCAGGAAAACAACGGAAGCGCCTATGATCGACAGAATAAACAACTGGATTATTTTCTTCGATGAGATAAACAGCATGGAAACCTCCGAAATAACCGGTGATGAAAAGGAATATCTGATACACTTTGTACGTCTCGTTATGCAGCTTTGTATGGGGGATGACCCTCTGGGAGTTTATAAAAGAAACCAGAAATTTATCCGTTTCGCCGCCGGCAGGGCAAAAGAATATTTTGTTCATTTTTCGATTGTTGAAGAATATAAGACTCTGCGGTGGCTTGTAAACTGTCCCTCACTTTTTTTCGTTCGGTGCAGATTGGTCAAATTGGCAAAAAAGATCTTGCGCCGCTGAATTTAAATGAATATAAATTTTACGCGGAGATGTCGGGTAAGGCATCTCCGCGCTTTCTGTATAAAAAATATTTTTGCTTTTTATTTGCCCATCAGTTTGTCGCAGGCTATTCGTATCTTGTTTACTGCGTTGTCGATCTTGTAGCTGCCAGTGTCATCCATAAGATCCTTTGTGCTGTCCAGAGCGTTTTTTGTTATATGGGTGATCGCCTTTGCAGTTCCCTCTGCGTCCTGTTTGACGGTGCCCGCCATCTTCCCCGCGGTTATAAGAGTTTTTGCGTTATCGGTGGCGTCCACGCCGAAAACGGGTATCGTCCGTGAGCCGGTTTTTCCGGTATTATAACCCGCCTCGTTAAGCGCCTCTATTGCGCCCTCCGCCATGGCGTCATTGTTGCATATAATAAGCTCGATCATATTCTTGCTGGTTTCATTGTTTGTTTTGAGGGCGGCGGTCACATATTCCTTTGCCGATCCCGAGGACCATTTACCCTCCTTGTCCACAAGATATTTGTCCTTGTTGTTGGGATCAAAGAATGAAAGCGCGGCTTTACCGGCGGCTGCCAATATACCGTCCGCGTCTTCAACGGAATATTTTGTTCTGTAGACCGCCTCCATGTTTCCGTCTTCGCCCTTGAGCATTATATACGATATCTTTCCGTCCTTGTTAAGGTCGTAGGCGTCGTAATTCCCGAGAAGATATTCACCGATCATCTGCCCCTGAATGTGACCGGCACCCTCGGAGTCGGTGCCCACGAATGCGCACTTGTTATAACTCCGCACCACATTATCGGAGACCTCGCGGTTAAAGAATATAACAGGTATCCCCGCGTTTTTCGCCATGGTAACAATATCGTTTGCCGCCTTGTCGGAAGCGGTGTCAACGATGTCCACCACAATCGCCTTAGCCCCGTTTTCCACAGCGGCTTTTATTTGGTTCGTCTGAGTTGCCTGATCGGCGCCTCCGTCGTAGCTTCGGCAGTTTATGCCGGCGTCCTTGAACGCTTTATCCAGCTCGGTTTTCAGTGATGAAATATAATTATCATCGTATGTGTAGTAGAAAACGTGTACGTTTTCCCCCTGATTCGCGGTGGTGACCGTGATCTCTTTTTCATCCATAACTTTGCCGCAGCCCGCAAGAGCGATTATGCTGCCGAGAATAAAGACCGCGGCGATCATGAACGCTGTTATTTTTTTCATTGCTTTAAGTCCCTTCTTTCGTTTTTGTTAGTTTCACCGATTTTTTCTCATCTATTCACGGGGAAAATATTTTTTGAAAAATTTGGTGAAAACAAAAAAGAAGCCCCATAAAGGAGCTTCCTTGAATTTATGTTATTACTTTATCAGAACAGTGAGATCTTCACGACCAGAGCCGCAAAAACGATGGAGACCATGGATAAGAGCTTGATAAGAATGTTGATGGAGGGACCTGATGTATCCTTGAAGGGATCGCCTACAGTGTCGCCAACAACAGCGGCTTTGTGATTGTCGGAGCCTTTGCCGCCGAAATTGCCGCCCTCAATGTGTTTCTTGGCGTTGTCCCAGGCGCCGCCTGAGTTGGACATGAACACAGCCATGAGGAAACCGGATATGGTAGCGCCGGCAAGCATACCCACAACGCCGGTGCAGCCGAGGATGAGCCCCACGGCTATGGGAACGATGACCGCCACGATGGTGGGCAGGATCATTTCATGCAGGCTGGACTTTGTGCACAGGTCAACGCACTTAGCGTAATCAGGATCAGCCTCGCCTGTCATTATGCCTTTGATCTCTTTAAACTGTCTGCGTACTTCGATAACAACGCTCTGAGCCGCTCTGCCCACGGAATTCATGGTCAGCGCCGCGAACACGAAGGGAAGACATGCGCCGATGAACAGACCAACAAGAACCGTAGGATTGTTTACGGCAAGATTTTTGATTTTTTCCGCACCGCCGTCGATGCTGTTGATTTTGTTTATGTAAGAAGCCATGAGAGCAAGAGCAGTAAGAGCCGCGGAACCGATGGCAAAGCCCTTACCTGTTGCCGCTGTGGTGTTGCCAAGGGAATCAAGGGCGTCTGTGCGCTCTCTGACCTTTTTGTCAAGACCTGCCATTTCGGCGATGCCGCCGGCGTTGTCCGCAACGGGACCGTATGCGTCGGTTGCAAGGGTGATACCCAGGGTGGAAAGCATACCTACGGCCGCTAAAGCTATGCCGTAAAGTCCCATTGAAGCGGATCGACTGCCGCCTGAAACAAAGTAGGAGACAAGTACGCAGGCTGAAACGATGAGTATGGGAAGCAATGTGGAAATCATTCCCACGGAAAGACCGCTTATCATAAGGGTCGCGGTGCCGGTCTCACTTGACTTTGCAAGCTTTCTTGTGGGCTTGTAGCTGTCTGATGTGAAATACTCGGTGGATTGACCGATGAGGACACCGGAGATAAGTCCGGCGAGAATAGCAAAATAAATGTGCCAGTTTTCTTTGCCGAGGACAAACCATACAAGGGGGAAAGTCACTATGGCAATAAGAATGGCTGAAAAATTGGTGCCCTTAGACAGCGCCGAAAGGAGCTGCTTCTGTGTGGCGCCCTCTTTTGTGCGTACAAGGAAGGTGCCGATTATCGAGCAGAGCACACCCACAGCGGCAATGCAGAGGGGAAGAGCCATTGCCTTGAAGCTGCTGTATGCGGCAACGCCCAGAGCGCAGGAAGAAATTATAGAACCAACATAGCTCTCGTAAAGATCGGCGCCCATTCCGGCTACATCGCCCACGTTGTCGCCCACGTTATCAGCTATAACAGCGGGGTTCCTGGGGTCGTCTTCGGGGATGCCGGCTTCAACCTTGCCGACAAGGTCAGCGCCCACGTCTGCGGCCTTGGTAAAGATACCGCCGCCAACACGGGCAAACAGAGCCATTGAGGAAGCGCCCATACCGAAGGTGAGCATAGCGCTGGTCACTTCGTCATCGGGGAGCTTGAATACAAATTTAAGAAGGAAGAACCAAATGGTGATGTCAAGAAGACCCAGACCAACAACGGTGAATCCCATAACGGAACCGGCTGAGAAAGCCACTCTCAGTCCGCCGTTGAGATCTTTGCGGCAGGCGTTGGCGGTGCGGGCATTGGATGCGGTAGCTATCTTCATGCCGATAAATCCGGAAAGACCTGAGAAGAAGCCGCCGGTCAGGAACGCGAAGGGTACATAGGGGGTAAGCAGCTTGAAAAACGCCATTGCGCCAAGTACAACGAAAACCACGGCAAAGAAGACGATGACTATCTTGTACTGTCTGCTTAAGTACGCGTTTGCTCCCTTGCGGACCGACTGAGAGATCTTTTTCATCAGATCGGTGCCCTCGTCAAACTTCTTGATCTTCTTCGCGGTGAAAAGCGCAAAGAGCAGAGCAAGAACAGAGGCTGCTGCGGTAAGAAAAACAATGGTTCGCTCCATAATATCAACTCCGTTTAAAATTAAAAAGACTGCCGAAAAGCGAATGCGGTTTCGGGTCTCTTTTAAGGTAACTTGTATTATAGCACACTTGCGACGCAGTATCAATAGAAAAAATAGAAAAATTGTAATTTAATGGAATATATAAAAGCAGCGGGGAAAGTCCGGTGGAATTTTTATAACGGTTTACAACGGTTAAGGTCAATGCTATAATAAAATAAATCACATTTTAAAAGTCACGGAGGGCAGATCTATGTCAATTATATTTTACGAAAAAGAAAAAATATTCAAGCTGGATACTTCCGATACCAGCTATGTAATAAAAATCTACGATGAAAATTATCTTCTCAATCTCTACTACGGTAAAAAGATCCCCGACGTCAATTTTAAGGGCTTTGAGAAAAGACTGCCCTCGGCGTCCTTTTCACCATCAAACCCGGTGATAGGCGAGCACGGTTTTTCTCCGGATTCAGCTCCCATTGAGTACGGCTGTAACGGTGCGGGGGATTTCAGGATATCCGCCCTGTCGGTGAGAAACGCCAACGGGGACAACGTGACGGATATACGCTACGTTTCGCATAAGATCTACGCAGGCAAAAAGCCCATACCGTCGCTTCCCTCGACTTATGCCAACACCGATGATGAGGCGCAGATCCTTGAAATAACAACGGAGGACAAAGTCACCGGACTTCAGGCCGTTTTGGTCTACACCGTTTTTGAGAATTGCCCTGTTATGACCCGAAGCATCCGTCTTACGAATCCTACGGACAAGCCCATGCATGTGGAGCGTGTTTTCAGTCTTTGCCTTGACCTGCCCTCAATGTATTACGACATGATAACCCTCTACGGCAGGCATTGCTGTGAGCGTAACATACAGCGCCGTCCCCTTGCCCACGGAGTTCAGGGAGTTGAGAGCAAGAGAGGCGTTTCGGGACATTCCCAGAACCCATTCGCCGCCATCGTTTCCCGGGGCGCGGACGAAGATCACGGGGAGGCGTACGGCTTCAACCTGGTATATTCCGGCAACTTTTCCGCCCTTGCGGAGTGCGACCATAACGGTACCACCCGTTTCATTATGGGTATAAACCCGGAGGGCTTTGAATGGTTCCTTGACAGCGGCGAGACCTTTTATTCCCCGGAGGCGGTGTCGGTTTACACTGACAAGGGCATTGGTGAAATGAGCAGGATATTCCACAGATTCTACAACAGCAATCTTATCAGAGGAAAATATAAGACCCAAAAGCGCCCGCTGCTTATCAACAGCTGGGAAGCGGCGTATTTCGATTTCGATACGGAAAAGCTGGTCGCCTTTGCGGAATCCGCTAAGGAGCTGGGCATAGAAATGCTGGTCATGGACGACGGTTGGTTTGGCAAAAGAAACTGCGATAACAGCTCCCTTGGCGACTGGTTCGTCAATGAGGAAAAGCTCCCCGGCGGCTTAAAACCCCTTATCGAGAGGATAAATCAGCAGGGATTGAAGTTCGGCATATGGTACGAGCCGGAGATGATCTCCCCGGATTCAGACCTGTTCCGGGCGCAGCCGGACTGGCAAGTCCACGTGAGAGACAGAGAGCCTATGATCGGAAGGAATCAGTATGTGCTGGACGTTTCCAGAGAGGACGTCAGGGAAAATATCTGGGGTCAGATATATAAAGTTCTTTCCGAAAACAAGATAGATTACGTCAAATGGGATTTCAACAGAAACATTTCCGACGCAGGCTCGGCGCTGCTCCCGCCGGAGAGGAGCAAGGAGTTTTTCCACCGCTTTATTCTGGGCACATACGACCTTTTGAACAGGCTGACCACCGCTTTCCCGGATATTTTACTTGAGGGCTGTTCCGGCGGCGGCGGAAGATTCGACCCGGCAATGCTTGCATTTTCGCCCCAGATATGGACCAGCGACAACACCGACCCTATCGAGCGGCTTTACATACAGTTCGGTACCTCGATGTGCTATCCCGCCTCGGCTCAGGGCGCCCACGTTTCCGCCTGCGACAGGACAGGTTATAAGACAAAAGGTGACGTGGCGATGTGGGGCACCTTCGGGTACGAGCTTGACCCGAGGAAGCTTACCCCGGAGGACAGGGAGATCGTCAAAAATCACGTGGCGTCTTACCATAAATATTATGACCTTATCCGCGGGGGAGACCTGTACAGGCTCATAAGTCCCTTTGAAAATTCCCGGCTTGCGGCGTGGCAGATAGTCGCCGGAGACAAAAGCTCTTTCCTGTTCACCATGGTATGCATGCTCAAAAAGGACAACGTAATGACATTTGTCAAATTCAAGGGGCTTGACGAAAACGCCCGCTACAAAAATGAAGCGGACGGAGAGATATATTCAGGAGCTTTTCTGATGAACGTGGGGTTGAACCTTACGGGTTGTGTGAACAGGGACGGGGAGAGCTTCACCGCGTATTTTACGCAGGTATAATATTTTTGGGGAGCTGATCTTGTGCTGTCGAAAATTTTTACAAAAATAATGTCCGTTATCATCCCCGTGATAATTCTGCTCAACGGCGGAGCGGGGGATTATTCCGGAAAGCTTGCCGAGGAGGATTATACGGGTTTAAAGGAGGTCTATGCCGACTATTTCGACATAGGCGCCGCTGTAGCCTCATGGTATACCTACAGCCCGGAAATATGCGATTTCCTGAAGAAAAATTTTTCCTCCCTCACACCTGTTGTTGAGCTGAAGCTTGACTATATCCATCCGAAGGAAGACGTTTGGAACTTTGAGGCTGTGGACAGACTTTGCGAATTCTGCAAGGAAAACAACATGAAGCTCCGAGGTCACACTCTGGTCTGGGGCGAGAGCTGGATGCTCTACGACGGCAACGGCAGTTTTGTGGGCAGGGATGTTTTTTACAGACGTCTTTATGATTACATGAAGACGGTCATGGAGCGGTACGGGGACGTTATAAAAGTCTGGGATGTGGTCAACGAGCCCTTCAACTACAACGCATCCGGCGCGTTCAAAGAAAGCGAGATCTACAAATACTGCGGCGAGGAGTTTATCACAAAGGCCTTTGAATTCGCCCGGGAGATCGCCCCGGATGCGACCCTTGTTCTGAACGAGACCTCGGTTATTAAAAGCACGCATAAGTTTAATTATATGCTCAAATATTTGAAGAAATGGAAAGCGGCGGGAGTACCCATCGACGCTGTGGGGATACAGGGACACTGGAAGACCCTTTCCCCAAAAGAGGTGTCAAAAGAGCTTGACCGTGTGCTGACGGCTTTTGAAAATATCGGAATAAAGGATATTCAGATAACGGAGCTTGATATTTCCCTTTACACGTCAGCGTTAAAAGAAAAATACGATGAGATACCTCAATGGCTCAGGGATATCCAGACCGTAAAATATCGGGAGATCTTCAAAGTCCTTCGGGATCACAGGAATGTTATAAGCAGCGTGACATTCTGGGCGATCGACGATGAGCACAGCGAGAACCGTCTCTCCAATGCAAACGATGAACCCATGCTCTTCAGCAATTTCAGGCCAAAGGCGAATTATTTCGCTGTTTGTGATTTTTAAGATTATGAGAAATATTATTGAAATAACGGATTTCCTTTGTCCCGAGCTGGACGCTTACGCGCGGCTTACCGAGGCGCAGCTTTTGAATCTGCGCTGTCCGGAAAAAGGGATGTTTATAGCGGAGAGCCCGAAGGTGGCTGAGCGCGCCCTTGACGCGGGGTACGAGCCTGTCTCTCTCCTTATGGAAAGAAAACATATCGAAGGGGAAGGGAAAGGTATTATTGAACGCTGCGGAAATATCCCGGTTTTTACCGCGGAGTTTGAGGTGCTCGCTCAGCTGACAGGCTTTAAGCTCACAAGAGGTCTGCTCTGTCTTATGCGGCGCAGACCCATGCCGTCGGTGAAAGATGTCTGCGCCGGGGCAAGACGTATCGCGGTGCTGGAGGACGTGGTCAACCCCACCAACGTGGGCGCGATTTTCCGCAGTGCGGCGGCGCTGAACTTTGACGGGGTCATTCTGACCTCAGGCTGCAGTGATCCTCTGTACCGCAGGTCGATCAGAGTTAGTATGGGCACAGTGTTTCAGATACCCTGGACACTGGCGGACAGCGGCTCAAAAGAAATAGTGGAGCTTATGCACAAAATGGATTTCAAAACAGCCGCCCTTGCTCTGGATGATGACTCCGTGAGCATAAGAAATGAAAAACTTTGCGCCGAGGAAAAGCTGGCGGTACTGCTGGGTACCGAGGGAGACGGACTTGCCAGGAACACCGTCGCCGAATGTGATTATACGGTCAAAATACCCATGTCCCACGGGGTGGATTCCCTGAACGTCGCCGCCGCCGCGGCAGTGGCGTTCTGGCAGCTGGGAAACTGAAAAATTCATACAAAACAAAAACGGGAGCCGGGCGTATCTTTTGCCTCGGTCCCCGTATATTTTTTACTTGTTTTCACAAAGCCGGAATTTGCCGATTTCTTTTTTGAAGGTGTTCCGCTCCGGGAATTAACGCAAGAGGCATAAAACTCATAAAAAAGCAACTATTTTCGCCCCGTCGTCATATCCTTTCTTATACAGTTCCCTCAAAGAAGAAATATCGGACGAAAGAGTTTTCAGATTGCCTATATTATCCGGTGCGATAATCAGCGCTTTGCCTTCCTGCTGAAGTTTTATCACTTCCGCAAGCTGTCGGGAATATAAGCTACTGCATTCGGCTAAGGCTTTTGCCGTGTTTGGATACCGATGCCGCAACAACGAAGCGGCAGCAGAATTTCTTGAAGAACCGGCTTTTTTATCAATTGGTTTTGTCAGAATAACAATTATCCTGTTACATCCTGCTTCTATCGCGCGCTTGTATGGTATAGGATCGCTCACTCCTCCGTCATAATAAAGTCTGCCGTTGAACTCATGAGGCTTGCATACCAACGGAACACAGCAGGAAGCCATCAGAAAACCGTAACGGTCTTTTTCCATGGACTCCTTTTTAAAATAAACGGGTGTTCCGCTTTCAGCTTCTGTTGCCACAACCTCAAAACCCGTTGAAGACGATTGAAAAGTCTCATAATCAAGCGGATTTTCCCCATTGGAATTTGTTAAAGTTCCGTAGATATATTCAAGCCCCAGAAATGATCCGGTTTTTATATAATTGAGCAAGCTCATGTATTCCTTTCGCCTTGCATACTCAGTATAAAATGTATAATTCCTGCCTTTTTGGTTTGCAAGAAAAGAAATACAGTTTGCACTGCCCGCGGACACTCCGACAGCATAGTCAACTGTTATTCCGTCATCAATGCATCTGTCCAAAACAGCGCAGCCGTAAATTCCGCGCGTACCGCCGCCAACATCAATTATTCCTACCATTTTTCACCTCCGCAAATCCCGATTTATCAATCCGTAGCTGACGCCATTATTACGGCGAAACGGTCAAGGCTTTTGTCGTAGACGGTAAGGCACAGCGTGCCCCACCATTCGCTGCCGTCATCAAAGTATTCCGACCAGTCGGTAGACCATTTGAATATTTCAAGAAAATCTTTTCCGTTTGGGAATAAAACGTCATTCAACCGTTTAAAATCAGCGCCGGTGTAACCGTGGGGACAGGGAGGAAACATGAACGCCTTTCTGTAATTCAGTTCGTTACTGCTTTCGTCGATCGGAGCGAACAGTTCAGCAGGCGTTATTCTGCTTGCGGTTATTTTGCCTGCGTCAAGCCTCAATTCCCAATCGTCTGCAATGATCCTCAATGCGGCTTTCATCAGCGCCGCCCAATGAGAATCGACGCCGCGGTAAGGAGCTTCATTTTTCACAAGACAGCAGTCGATAACATTGTCAGGGTAGTTTGCGGAGACAGCATAAAACGGATCGTTTTCGATTATCGAAACGCTGTCCGGAGCAAAAAATCTTCCGGCGCTCGCCGACGGTTTTTTATCCCCGTCATCGCGCTTGTTCTGATCGTTTGCTTTTGCTCTTTCGCCAAAAACTTTTTCCGCGTCGCTGATGGTAATGCTGCCCATTCCGGCAGAATATTCGACCATTTTACAAAAATCAGGCGCGTTATATTCAGCGCCGGTGACGGAGGTTATTGGCAGTCCTTTTGAAAATGACCGCAGAACGTCCGACGGGTCGAAGGCGTTATGTACGACCGTCAGGCGCCCGTTCCTGTCAGTTATGTACAGACACGGCTCGTAGGGGTGACAGGTCAGCCTGTACTTTTCGCCATTTATTTTCAGGTAAGGAATCTCGTCTTCACAGCCGAGAACGTAGCGGTCATCGCGATAAACTTCAAAGTCTTTCATTTGCTGTCAGCCCAGATCCGTAGAATTTGTTTTGCCGTTTAAAATATCGTATATACCGTCATAAAGCTCGTCGTAATGTTTCGGAAAATTTTCCGATCCGGAGGCGGATATTTTTCTGTCTCCATTCACTGTCGCTTTCAGGGAGAACATCGTGCCGTCCAGAATGCCCTTCGGATGAGATCCGTAAAAACCGTCCCATGACAGAAGTCGGCAGTCGTTAAGCAGTTTCAGCACTTTATTTTCATCGCATACGGCGCGCTTCTCAAGAATACGTTTTTTTTCATTCTGCGCGAACCGGATCCCGTATTGCGAGACTTCGGCTTTGCTGTCCTTCATCACGATCTCATATTCGCATACATAGCGCATTCCGCTTGTGTGAAGTGTTACGATCTCAAACGATACGATCTCGGTGAATTTGTCTGTTATCTTATTAAAAAACATCATTTGTCACTTCTTTCAAATGCTGCTTGCGTTTTCGCAGATCACGGTCATACGGGGTCTTATTTTAAAGGCTTGCCGCAGTATGCGCAAAAATTCCCGCCGTTTACCGGAGCGCCGCAGTTAGCGCAGAAATTCGGCGCCTTTGTTTCTTTCGGAGAAACGCCTGCGGTAATATTGGCAACGTCGTCAAGGAGCTTCTGCATATTGAGACTGTCCTCTTCTATTGCTTTCTGCGCATTGATCTCTGCTTGTTTACGCTCTTCAGGCGTCATTTTATCAAGCTTTTCCTGAAGCTCCCGCCTGGATCTTTCCAGTATTTCTTCAAGCTCTTCCTGACTGTAATTCAGTTTGTTTTCCATATCCGTTTTTCTCCTTAGAATTATTTTTTGAAGGTAATGTAAAGCATGGAACCGCTTTCGATAACTTCCGGGAGAGGTATTTCCACCCATTCGCAGTTTTCGTTGACGGTCATACATTTGTCAACGGTATAATCTCCCGCATCAAGCTTGAGTGGTCTGTCTTTTTTCTCTGAAACATTGGAAATAAGCAGAGCCTGACCGTCCTCACCGGTGGCTGCCGCCGCGTACAGATCCTTGGCAAGCCGAAGATTTTTGATCTCAGCCTGATGACCGAGCTTGTATAACTGCCCGAACGCCCGGAATCCGTAGTATGCAGCGGAAGGCTGACTGTTGACAAACAGACCTGACCACAGCGTAGCGTCGTCGTCTCCGTTATAGTAATGCGCCATGGTGAGTCCTTCGTTCTGGAACATAATCAGCATGGACGTCTGATTCGCGCCGTAGCGGCGGCCGATCTTGTTGTTCTCCGTGGGATTGTAGTTCCACTCGTCGACTATTATTTCCGTGTCGCCGTAACCTGCCTTTGACAGGGTCTCTTTTACATATTTAATGTATCGGGCGTTCTTTTCCGTTGTGGTGTAGCTGTGCCATGTGAAGAAATCCATAGGTGAGTTATGCTCTTTGATGTAACTGAGGAAATTTTTATAGTAGGTAATAAAATACTGATTCCTCGGGGTCGACCCTGTGTTTATCGCGTTCGTCTTTGTCAACGCGTAGAACCCGCACGAACCGTAACCGCCGATTTTAAGGTCTGGGAATTTTTTCTTCAGATATTTTGCCGAAACGTCGTAAAGGCGGAAAAATTCTTCATCGGAGCCGATCCAGAAGTGGTTGTCCGCGATGTCGTCGCTGTTTTCCGGCTCATTCCAGATCTCCCAGTATTCAATGCCATAGTTGAATCCGTCTGCCCAGCCCTCGTTGTAGTGAAGGATGATATGCTCGCAGATCTGCGCCCATTTATCATAGTCGGCAGGCGGCAGCAGGAACTCGCGGTCCCGTTCAGGGTAGCTGTAGCTGATCCCAAAACGGAAAAACGGCTCCATGCCGGTGTCAACTATGGATGCTATCACCTTGTCGCATTCCGCAAAGCTGTAGGAACTCTCGTCGTTTACGTCTTTGGAAAAATCGGGGAAAATGTTATGTATATCCGTACAGGTGATATCGTGGGTCCTGCAGGAGGTCATATTCGCCTCGGTGAAATATTTGTTGATCTCGCTGTCAACCTCATATTCCGGCATCCTGCCGATGTTGTGAACAGGTCTGATGTCATCAACGATATTGTCAAAATCGATTCGGATAACATTGGGGGTGAAGATCAACTGTGACAGAGAAGTGAAAAATGTAAGGATCGCCGCAAAGAAGCTGAGTAATCTTTTCATTGTAAAATCGCCTCCGACTGTTTTTATAAATAAAATATTTTATGCTTATTTATTCCGATCCGGATCTGTTTAAACGGACATTTCCATCCCGTCAAACGCAACTCCGCATTCATAGGGGTGTTCTTCGGCCATCAGCCGTGACAGTGTATCAGCCCAGCGTTTTTCATTAACGTGGGTGTACAGGATACGTTTTGCCTTCGTTTTGTCAAAATAAGGAATACAGTCCTCAGGTGAAAAATGTGTCGCCTCGCATACCAGCAGATCAAGCTCCGTGTCAAAAGCAATTTGCGGAAAATCCACCGACGGGCGGCAAAGATCATTTGTAAACAAAATATTTTTGTCCTCCGTTTGTATCAAAAAAGCGTAGGAATATTCGCAGTGCTGTGTCCGGACGGCTGTTATCCGCAGGTTTTCGTCTTCATACACGGCGCCCTCACAAAACGTTTCAATGCGCAGTCCTTCCCGGGGAGGCTTTCCCTCTGTTGCCGTGATCCATGCGCGTAAGGGCGGGATCAGTCTGCTGTCCGGGAGCAGTATCAACGGGTCTGCGGTTTTGAAATACCAGTTTACCAGATCGACAAAAGAGATCAATCCGTCGGTATGATCACCGTGAGCGTGGGAACAGATCACGAGACGCACGTTATCCATTGAGATCCCGCGTTTACGCAGATCCTCCACGGCCTGTGTTCCCATATCAACAATGTAGCAGTATCCGTTGACCTCCAGGATACAGGAAGAACAACGCCGATCCGGTTCCGGCACACCGTGTGATGTTCCGATAAATATCAGTCTCATTACGAACCTCCCGAATTATAAAGCTTTTATATCTGCGATGATCCCCGCTTATTATGATCTGCTTGATAAATAAACCACGAAGGGGAGATCATTTATTTGCCGCAGATATCTCTTGCCACTACCACGCCGGTTACCGACGCCTGCATGAGTCCTCTTGTTATGCCCGCGCCGTCGCCTATGGCGTACAGACCTTTGACGTTGGTTTCAAAGTGATCGTTCACGTCGATCTTTGAGGAATAGAATTTTACCTCCACGCCGTAGAGCAGGGTGTTCTTTGAGTATAGTCCGGGGACGATCTTGTCAAAGGCACGCAGAGCCTCGATTATGCTTGTCAAATGTCTGTGGGGCAGTACGAAGGAAAGGTCTCCGGGTACCGCCGTGGTAAGGGTGGGACGCGTGGTGGATTTTTTGAGTCTCGTATTATCCGTGCGTCTGCCCAGCATAAGGTCGCCTAAACGCTGAACGATGACACCGCCGCCGGTGAGCATATTGCCCAGCTGCGCTATGTATCTGCCGTATTCGATGGGCTGATTGAAGGGTTCGGTAAATTTTGTGGAAACAAGCATTGCGAAGTTGGTGTTCTCCGTATGCATGGTCTCATCCGCGTAGCTGTGACCGTTCACGACGGCTATACTGTCCTTGAAGGTGTTGTTGAAGCCAGCGTTATAGTGCTCCTCGCTGACTATTCCGCCGGGGTTCATACAGAAGGTGCGGACCTTGCTCTCGAATGTGTCCGAGTAATATATCATTTTTGCTTCATAAAGGTGCTTTGTGACCGGATCCATGACCGAGTTGGGGACCTCAACGCGCACGCCGATGTCCACCTCGTTGTTCTTTGTGCCAAGACCGTTCTTCTGCGCGATCTCAGTGAGCCACTGAGCGCCGCCTCTGCCGGGAGCGGCGACAACATAGTCGGCGGTGACTGTTTTCTTCTCTCCGTTTTTAAATGTCAGCTCCGCGCCGGTGACCGCGCCGTTCTCTATGATGGGGTCGGCATGGGTATTTTCCATAAAGGAAAAGCCCTCTATGGTACACAGATAATTGTACATTGCCCGAAGCACGTCAAAGGAATATTCCGTGCCCATGTGGCGGACGGGACAGCGGACAAGATGGATGTTGTGCTTTGAGCATTCATAGGCGATCTCGTCCACCTTGCGGTCATTGAGACCGTGGATAAGTTCCGGAGCGCCGAATTCAAGATACATGCTGTCCGCGTATCTGATAAGCTCCCGGACTTTTTCCACGGGAAGGTAATCCGTAAGGTTGCCGCCGACTTCCTCCGATAAAGAGAGTTTGCCGTCGGAAAAAGCTCCCGCGCCTGACCAGCCGCTCATTATGTTGCAGGGCTTGCAGCGTACGCACACGCCGTTGGAACGGGCGGGGCAGTTCCTGCTGTCAATGGAACGCCCTTCGTCCACTATGAGTATTTTTGTATCCGGAGAAACGTGCCTGTACATTTCGAGCACGGTAAAAATTCCGGCGGGACCCGCGCCTATAACTATAACGTTGTAGTCTTTCATATTCTTCTTTACGCTGTCAGGTGACAGCATACCTTTCTCTGATATTTTTGTTCCGGTCACATGACCTCGGGAACGGTGATCTTGTACATGGACAAAACATTTTTTATAGTGTTGCGCACGCACTGACAAAGGGATATCCTTGCCTGCATGAGAGCCTCGTCGTCGCACTTGACGCGGCAGGCGTTGTAGAACTTGTGGAATAGGGTGGCAAGGTCAACGGTGTACCTTGTTATCCTTGCAGGGTCGTAATTTTTTGCGGCGCTGATTATCTCGTCTGTAAGCATGGAGAGGTGACGGATAAGCTCCTGTTCTTCTGGAGCGGTGAGCCGCTGCAATTCACTGTCGGTACAGGCTCTGGGTTCAATGCCCTCCGACGCTAATTTCTTAAAGATGCTGCATATCCTCGCGTGGGCATACTGACAGTAATAGACAGGATTCTGAGCGCTCTGCTCAACGGCAAGGCTTAAGTTGAATTCCATCTGAGATGCGGGTTCCCTCATGTTGAAAAGGAAACGCACCGCGTCAATGGGTATCTCCTCAAGGAGATCGACCAAAGTGATGGCTTTGCCGCTTCTCTTGGACATCCTTACCACCTCGCCGTCCCGGGTGAGACGGACAAGCTGCATCAGGATAACGTCCAGCTTTGAGCCGTCCAGACCGATGGCGTCAAGAGCGCCCTTCATTCTGGCAACGTGACCGTGATGATCTGCGCCCCAGATGTCGATGGCTCTGTCAAAGCCTCTGACAGCGAACTTGTTGCGGTGATAAGCGATATCCGCGGCAAAATAGGTAGGGTTGCCGTTGGCGCGGACAAGCACCTCGTCCTTTTCGCCGCCGTGCTCAGTGGCACGGTACCACAGGGCGCCGTCCTTTTCGTAGGTCAGTCCCTTTTCTTTCATTATGTTCAGGGTCTCGGCAAGCTCGCCGTCGTTGTGCAGTACGCTCTCCTTGAACCATACGTCATATTTTATGCGGTATTTTGTAAGGTTTGCCTCCATGGCGGCAATGTTTTTGGGCAGAGCGTAGTCCACAAGAGCCTTTCTGCGTTCCTCCTCGGAAACGGACATATATTTGTCCCCGTATAAGTCGGCAAACTCCTGGGCCCTCTCCTTGATATCCTCACCGTGGTAGCTGTCTTCAGGAAGCTCCACGGAATCCTCCCCTTCAAAGATCTGACGGTATCTGATATCCAGGGACAGACCGAATTTTTCGATCTGATTTCCCGCGTCGTTTATATAAAATTCGCGGCAGACGTCGTAACCCGCAAAATCCAGCAGGGCGGCAAGACAGTCGCCTAAAGCGCCGCCTCTTGCATTGCCCATGTGCATGGGACCGGTGGGATTTGCGGAAACAAACTCCACGTTTATCCGCTGACCTTTTCCGTAGTCGGAGCGGCCGTAATCGTCCCCCTTATCGAGTATATCTTTAACGATGTCCCCGTAATACGCCGGGCTCAGAAAGAAATTCATAAATCCCGGGCCCGCGACCTCACAGCGTTCAAAGTATGTGCCATCAAGATCAAGATTTGCCGCTATTGCGTCGGCTATTTTCCGGGGAGGCATACGGAGCTCCCTTGCCCATGCCATCGCCGCATTGGCGGACAGATCGCCGTTGGCTCTGTCCGCGGGAGTTTCCACATTAAAGCTCCCCTCTGCCACAGCGGGCAGGCTGCCTGCCGCCGCCGCTTTGACCGCGGCTGCGAGAATTATCTCCCGGAGACTGTTCTGCACGGCTGAAACTAATTTTGACATATTTATTCACCATCCGTAATTATTGAAGCTTGATCTACTGAGCTCTTTTGACCGATATGCTCAGGCTGTTTTCATAGAGGATCCCTGCGTTAAAGTCAATTGTGTAATTGAGCTCAAGGGTACCTCCGTCAGCTGTAAGATCGTGATCTATTTTTTTCGTGTAAACGCCCATGAAAAGGTCGCCCATAGGGGTGCTGTAATAACAGCTGTTCCTCTTTTTGTTTTCCAGCACCATCTCGGTGGTATAGTCCCCTGTGCGGGACATGATGACCTTGTCCGGCCCGAAAATATCAAGAGTGGTCACACAGCTTTTCAGTGTATCGTCCTGCTCTCTGTAGGACATGGAAAAGCCGTAATCCGTAACGGAAAATCTGCCCACGGTATTGAGCTCCGCCTGACTTTTTTCGCCGTTGTTTTCATGGGTGTCAAGAATATTTATGATATAATTTTCTTCCATTTGTAAGATCCGTTCTCAGTGTTTGATAAAGTATTCCTCGTACCAGATTATGAAGGTGTATATTGACCAGACTTTTTTCATGTTGCTGGCCTTGCCGTCCCTGTGGTCGTTGAGCAGTTTCATTATTGCGGAAACATTGAAAAATTCCTTCGCGATGTCGCTGTTGAATTTTTCGCTGACCATGTTGTAATATTTTTCCTGCTTGAGCCAGTCGTTGAGAGGAACGGGGAAGCCCAGCTTGCGCATATTCGCCGTCTTGGGCGGGAGCTGACGCAGCGCCGCCTCACGGAGCGCCACCTTGGTCTTGTCCTGCCTTACACGGTATTCTGCGGGGATGCTCAAAGCGACCTTGAGCATCTCTCTGTCAAGGAAGGGAACGCGGAGCTCAAGGCTGTTCGCCATGCTCATTTTGTCCGCTTTCTGAAGGATATCGTAAAGGAGCCAGGTGTTTATATCAGCGAACTGCATCTTTGTAACATCGTCAAGATCTTTGACTTTTTCAAAGTGGCATTTGGTGTACTCCGCGGGATTTTTCGAGGGGATCTTTTTCGCCAGATACTTGTCCCGCTCGGTGAAATCGAAAACGTAATTGTTCCTGATGTAACGCTTTTCGATGGGGTATTTGCCCCTGACAAGAAAACGCTTGCCGTGGAATTTCGGAGCCACCGACGCAACGGCGGCAAGCGCTGTACGCACAGGCTGGGGCACCTTCATATATTTCGCGTAGTCAAGGGGTTCCTTGTAGTAATTGTAGCCGCCGAAAAGCTCGTCCGCGCCCTCTCCGGAAAGGACGACCTTAACGTACTCCGAAGCTTTCTTCGCGAGGAAGTAAAGGGGCAGGGCGGAGGGGTTTGGCAGAGGCTCGTCCATGAAATACTGAACGGTGGGAGCAATGCCGAAGAAATCGTCGGCGGAAATTTTAATTGAGAAGTTTTCCACTCCGTCCACTCTTGCAAACTCCTGAGCGTATGAAAGCTCGGAGTATTTTTCTTCCTCATAACCTACGGAAAATGTCTTTAATTTCTGAAGCTTGGCAAGCTCATGGACGGTGTATGAACTGTCCACGCCGCTGGAGAGGAAACAGCCCACCTCCACGTCGGAGATCTTGTGAGCCGCGGTGGAGCCTGCGAAGGTCTCCGTGATGATATCGGCCCACTGATCCAGAGTTTTGCTTTCGTCTATTTCGTACTTAAAATCGAAGTATCTGTTTATTTCCATTTTGCCGTCGGCGTAGGTAAAATATTCTCCGCCTAAAAGCTTGTAGACGTTTTTGAAAAGGGTCTCGTTGTTGGGGATATATTCAAAGGAAAGATACTCGGGTATGCGGTCGATGTTCAGCTCTTTTTTGAATCCGGGATAAGGCAGAAAACTCTTTATTTCTGAGCCGAATAGAAACTTGCCGTCTTCAAGATAATAATAAAACGGCTTTATCCCGAAAATATCCCTTGCGCCGAAGAGCTTTTTCTCCGTCTTGTCCCAGATGACGAAGGCGAACATTCCCCGGAGCATTTTCGGCAGCTCTGCACCGTATTCTTCGTAACCGTGGATGAGCACCTCGGAGTCCGTTTCCGTCTTAAAGATATGACCTTTTTTCCTCAGCTCTTCACGCAGGGACTGATAGTTGTATATTTCGCCGTTATAAACAAGGACCTTTGTGTCGTCCTCGTTCACTATGGGCTGACTGCCGTTGTCAAGGTCGATAATGCTCAGCCGTCTGAACCCGAGAGCGGCTCCGTCCTCGACGTAATAATCGTCCTGATCCGGACCTCTGTGCTTTATACGCTCCGCCATCTCTCTGATAACGGAATCCTCAACGGGAGTCTGCGCGTCAATATATCCTACAAAACCGCACATTCCACATCACCTCTCTGTAAAAATTCTCTTCGTATATGTTTACCGCATTGCTCTATTGTGCGCAATGCAAGCACCTCAAGGGAATCAAGCACGTCCTCATCCGTTGCGGAGCAATCCCGCTTTGCCACGGAAAGCTCTGTACAGCCCAGTATGATACAGCCGCAGCCCTTTGAGCGCATATGCTCAAAGAATCCCTCAAGTTTATTTTTATCAACGGGTCTGCCCGCCTTGATGTCGCCGTAAATAAAATCCATAAGCTCCGCCTGAACGTCCTCATCCGGCGTTACGCACTCAAGCCCCGCCTTTTCACAGGCCAATTCATAGGTGCGGGTGAGCAGTGTGCCGTCGGTGGCGAGGACTCCCACACGGCGGATATTATTATATCTTTTCTTTGCCGCCTTTACTGTTTCGGTCACTATGTTGAGCACAGGCACCGACACGCTGTTTTCGATCTCATCGAAAAAATAGTGGGCGGTGTTGCAGGGTATAACGATAAATTTTGCCCCGGCGGTCTGAAGCCTTTTCGCGTCCTCTATCATGTAGGGCAGAGGCGAATCGGCGCTCCTGCCGCAGATGTAGGCGGTGCGGTCCGGGATACTGGCGTGGTTGAGTATGACCATGTTGACATGATCCTGATCGCATTCGGCGTCGGTCATGGACAGCACAAGCTCATAAAAATAAACCGTCGCCATAGGGCCCAGCCCGCCGATTATCCCAACAGCGTTATTTATCATGTTAAGACACTTCCCCGGTCTGAAGTTATTTGTAATATTTGTTGAACTTTTTGATCTGATTTATTTCGTATGCCGCAACATAGAGCCAACGTTTCAAAGTCATGTCGGGCTTGAAGATTATGGGGTTGCTCCACTCGCCGTTTCTGAACAGCTTCAGCGCCCTGTCACGAAGCTCTTTGTCGCGAACAAATTTTTTGATAACGCACTTGGGAACAAAGGTGAAAAGATGTTCTTTGTCCGCCACGGTCATGCCCTCAAAATCCTTGCCGTAAATGAAGTCGTCCACAAGGTATTTTACGGTGTTGAAGCCGCTGCCGGTCACATAGTAATTGCTTCTGCCAAGGCGGATGTTTATCTCAAAGAATTTATACTTGCCGTCACGGGGATCGTACTTAAGATCAAAATTAGCGTAACCCACATAACCAACGTGCTTGAGAAAACGTGCCGCCTGCTCCGCCACCTCGGCGTTCACCTCGTTGATTATGGCGCAGGGGTTGCCCAGAGCGGAGGGAGTGTGCTCCTCAAGAAGGGTGTGACCGAAGGACACAAAGCGCACGTCGGAGTTGCGGTCGCAGTAGCAGGTGAGTACCCGCATACCCGTATCGTCCCCGGGGATCCTGTCCTGAATGAGAAATTTGTAATCGTAACTGCTCTTGGCAAGGTTTGAAAGCATTTTTTCTACTTCCTCCTTGCTGTTTAGACAGAAGACCTTTTTTTTGCCCTCAAATTTTGCATAATGATAAAGGGCGCTGTTGGCGGTCTTGGCGATGACCGGATATTCAAAATCGTAGGTCAGGGGAGTTTTCTCTTTGCAGTCGTAGACAAAGGTCTTGGGGTAGGGGATGTTCAGCTCCTCCATGATCTCATAGAACTTGTCCTTCAAAACGATGCGGTTCATGGTGTCCTCATCGATGTAGGGTATGACGTAATATTTTGAGAGCATTCCCCGGTTCTCGATGAGCATACGCACGTACCAGTCGCCGCAGCCGAGAACAAGGAGCTTTTTGTCCTTGGAGTACTTTTCGCCGACCTCCATGAGAGCGGGCAGAAGCACCTCTTTTGACTCTAAATTTTCATAGTAAATACTTTCGCAAAGACCGCTCATTACCACCGGGCCGCCCTGCGACATATTCACGGCAAGGGATTTGATCTGATACTCCTCATAGAAGGAGCGGATAAGACTGTAAGCGGTTATATCTCCGCCGAGGATCACAGGCAAAAAATCGTATTCTTTAAATTCCATAACGTTATTTTCCCCTTCACAGCACATATTAACGCATTATAATAATACCCATACATTATATAATTGTTTTGCCCCGCCGTCAATAGCTCAATCCGAAACTTTAGATAAAAACTTTAAAAAAATTATGTATAAAAAACAGATTTCGGCACGCATATATGCGTGCCCAACGATGAGGGAGGTTGATCATTGTAGGGGTCGACGGTCCCTCAAAAACATGGTCGCCTCACTCGCTTGGAGCGCTTCATGATTCTCCATGTTTTTTCACCTCACAGCCTCGCTTCATCGTCCACCGGACGCGCTTCGGCGGTTCGCCCTCGGCGACCCTAAAATGTAGGGCAAGGATACATCCTTGCCGCCGCTTTTCAATGCCTTCCTCCCAGAGAAAGGCACCGCAAAGCGGTGACTGAAGGAGTAAAACTCCCCCAGTCATGCTGGCGCATGACTGCTCCCTCAAAGAGGGAGTCTGTTTTCGGCACGCATGTATGCGAGCCTACGACGGAGAGGAGCAATTCCGCATTCATCATTCCACATAAAAAACGGCGCCCCGGGAGAAGCAAACGCTTTTTCCCTGAGAACGCCGATGTATTTCATTGTGCGGATTTTATCTGAATTTTTTTATGAAGCTGTCCAGCGGGGATTCTCCGCTTTGCTCCGCGGTGTTGGGCTCCGTTTCGACCTTGACCTTGATGGACGGGGTCTGATATATGAACGTTACTGAGGTGCTCATCTCATCCGTGGCCTTGGTGAATATTTTGAAAGTTCTGCCTGCCTCCATCCATTTTTCGCACCTTTCAAGCAGCACGTCGGCGTTGCCTGTCAGGGCGGAATATTTTTCCGCTATGGATGAAATATCCGTCTTCTGGAGCAGGGACAGCAGGGTCGACAAACTGTCGCCGCCCTTGCCGGATATAAAGTCAAGCAGGGTGTTTATCGTGGAGCTGTTTTTGTCGAGAACAGCCTGGATCTCCGAAAGTTGCTTAAGTGTTTCCGGCAACCTGTCGATGGCCGCCTTTACCTCAGGAGTCTGGAGTTCCGCGGCGAGGGAGGCAAGCAGGGGAGCTGTGTCCCGCAGCTCCGAAAGACCTGTGAGCACGCTTAAAATATCCGAGTTCAACAGGGTGGAGATCGCTCTCTGATTCTTCTCATCGCCAAGGAATGTCAGCAGCTTTTTGAGCTGCTCCACACTCTCCGGGTCGGAATATTTCGAGACAACTTTTATGAGCGCTTTGTTGTCGTTATACAGTGAAACAACGCTGCTAAGAACGCCTGTAAGATTCTTCAGACCGTTCACGTCGGAGGTGAAAATCGACATCAGTTTTTTCGTGTCCATCGTACCGATGGTGTCCTGAAAATTTTTCAGTACTGATATGATGGATTTCACATCGTCCATGGAGTCGCCCATTTGCAGATCAAGGTCCATTGAACCGATAGGCAGGGCGGCAAAGTACATATTGCCAAGATTGAAGCTGCCGGTCTCCGCGGTGACGGAGGCGGTGTTGCCCATCACAAGTCCGCCCATATCCTTGACGCCGATGTCGTCCAGACCAAGGCTTTCGCTCATGCCGGGCATGCCGAAAAATACCACGATCTCTTTCGTTCCGTCGCCGATGGCGCGGCCGTTTTCAACAGTGATGCCGGAAAAATCCGCCTCGGGCATTATCATTCCGCCCACCACCATAACGGGCAAAAATATTTTCTGATCTTTGCCGTTCATTTTTACGGTTTTTTCCACGTTGTTTTTCATGTTTATTTCTATCTTGACTTTTCCGCTCTTGCCCGCAAGCTCATCGCCGGAAATTTCCTTGCCGTCAAGGTAGTATTTTATTTCAAAATCCACTATGGGCTGTTTGTCCGTTGTACCGCCGTAATAGATGTCGGTTTCCGGCATATCCCAGATGATATTTTCGCCGTTGATTATCGGCTCGATATCGCTCTTGATATTGTAGATATCATTGAGGTCGCTCAGGTCGTTTACACGCACCTCGCCCTTGTCGGTGTGTATCCAATCGGTGACGCTCACGCTGTCCTTACTGCCGTCCCTTTTCAGGTTGACGAATACGGTCTCCGCTTTGGTGACCGCGGAGGGCGCCTGAGAATAGACCTGCTGAACCTTCGGCGCCGTTGAACCGGCTGTGGTTTCCTCCGGTTTTTGTTCAGTCTTTTTTGAGCAGGAGACCATGCAGAGAAGCATTGCCAGCACCATTGAGATCGCTGTTGCTTTTTTCAAAACTGATGAAGCTTTCACGGCCTTTTTTCCTCCTTTTGTTTTAGCTGTTTTATCTTTGATCTTTTTCCATTCCATTGTTGTTTTATCTATGAATCCGTCAAAGGATGTGAGCAGGGGAGTAAGGAACAAAACTATGACCAGCGCGCTTATTATCGCGCCCCTTGCCAGCATTGCGCACAGGGAACTGACTATCTCCACGTTGCACACAAGATAGACGCCGAAGGTGGCGCAGAAGAAGACCAGCGCGCTCTGGAAAATCGATTTGTCGCTGGCGTTTGCCGCGATGTGCATGGCGGTCTTTTTGTCCGTGCCCTTGCGAAGCTCCTCGCGGAATCTGGTGGTCAGAAGTATGGCGTAGTCCACCGTGGCGCCCAGCTGGACGCAGCTTATCACCGTGGGGGCGATGAATGAGACGTCCGCCCCGGTGACCAGCGGGAAAGCGCCGTTTATGAATATCGCCAGCTCAATGGACAGCACCAAAAGCACCGGGATGGAAATTGATTTGAAGATGATCATTATCAGCACGAAAATCGCCGCTATAGATATGGCGTTGGTGACCTTGAAGTCCACGTTCGTGATGGCGATAAGATCCTTGGAAAGCACCCCTTCTCCGGTGAGATATCCTGTGGGATCGTACCTCTTTAATATTTCCGTCAGGGTCTCGATCTGAGCGTTCTGTTCGTCCGAGGACGCCTCATACACCGAGTTCATCATCATCAGTTGATGTCCGCCCTTTATGCAGATCTCCTTTATCTCATCCGGCAGCATACTTTCGGATATCGTGGGTCCCACGAAGGAGTTAAGGGAGATCACCGTGGATATGCCGTCCACCTTTTCAAATTCAGATATCATCTCCGAAACCTTGCCGGAGGGGACGTCCTCATCTATTATGACAAAATGAGTTGTCGCCATGTTGAAATCGCCCTTGAGCTTTGCCAGCGCCTGAACTGAATCCAGCTGTTCCGGCAGAGCGTTTGCGATGCAGTAGTCCAACGGCACGATGCTCTTGGCAATAAATGAGGGGATGATTAGGACGAAGAAAATTATTGCGAAAACTTTTCTGTGTTTAATGAGAAAACCGTTGAGCTTTGAAAAATTCGGTATGATCCGTTTGTGTTTGAGCTTGTTGATGGGCTTGTAAAAAATCAGCAGGAAGGTGGGCAGAACTATGACAACCGTGAGCACGCCAAGCAACACGCCCTTCGCCATGACTATGCCGATATCAAAGCCCAGAGTGAAACTCATAAAACACAGGGCAATGAAGCCGAACACCGTTGTGAGGGAGCTGCCTATAAGGGACTGGAATGTGGACGTGATAGCCCGGGACATTGCGGCGGTACGGTCGTCTCCTGTTTCAAGCTCCTCATTGAATCTGTCCATGAGAAAGACGGAGTAGTCCATTGTAACGCCTAATTGAAGTATGGCGGCGATGCTCTGTGTTATGTATGAAATTCCCTTGGGCATGAAAAAATTTGTGCCCATGTTGTAGACCACCGCGTACCCCAGCGCCGTAATAAGCACAAAGGGCAGCAGCCAGGAATCCATTGTAAAGGACAGGGCGATAAGGGCTAAGATTATCGCCACGGCGATGTAGAAGGGCGCCTCGGAATCCGTCAGCTCTTTGGTGTCCTCGATTATCGCGCTCATGCCGCTGAGGAAGCACTGCTTGTTGAGCAGGGATTTTATTTCTTTAATGGCGTTCATCGTGAGGGTGGAGGCGGAGCCCTGATCGAACTGGACCATCACAAGGGTGGAACTCTTGTCGGTGGAATAGAAAATTTCAGTTACGGAATCGGGCAGCATGGATTGAGGGATGTTTATGTCCATCACATCGTCGACCCATATAACGTTGTTGACTCCTTCTATTTCCGCTATGCTGTTCTTTATTTTCACAACGTCCTTCGACTTCATGTCGGTTATCACCAGAAAGGCGTTGGCGGCAAGGTCGAAATCCTTATCAAGAAGCTGTTCGCCCTGAACGGATTCAACGCTCGCCGGCATATAGGACATGATGTCGTAATTTACAAATGTGCTTATATAGCCTATTGCCGCGGGTATGAGCAAAAGGCTTGCTATGAGCAGTATCGTTTTGGGATGCTTTGCGATAAACGAGGATATTCTGTTGATCATTATATTACCTCCATGGAAACAGAGTTGTGAGAGCAAAAATTATGGGTTTACAATTTCTTGCCTTCCTCTCCGAGGGAGAATTTTTCTTGGCTTCTCCTCAAGGAGAAACCAAGATGGGCGGGTATTGTCCACGCTCATTGTATGAGGGTCGCCGAGGTCGTTGACCCCTACGGGGCTTTTTGCCCCGAAAAATCAATGAAAACAAAAAAACATGATAAACTTACGCAAATATGAATTTTAACACATAAGAATGAATAAAGTGTTAACATTTCGTTTAATTCCTGTAAAATGTACAAAATACACAAACGAAATATACACATTATACAAAAATAAAAATTATTATAAAAATGATTATAAAATATTGACAAACGGCGATTTAGGTGGTACTATAACAATGTATCTGTATAATTAGCACATTGCTCTCTCAAAATGACCGGTAAACGGACCGAAAACGTGGATCATCAGCCCGGAGAGCGGTCGTTTAAAGGAGCAAAATTTTAACAGATGGAGGTACAAAGTCGTATGAAAATGACAAAAAGACTCTTAAGCTTGTTGTTGTGCCTGACTATGGTCACCAGCATAATGACAAACCTCGGAGCCGGCCTGTTCAGCGCTTCCGCTCAGACGCAGTTGTTAAACAACGAGTCGACACAGCGCGAAGTGCCGGAGATCGGCATAGTGGTGCCGGAGGTCATCTACCTTCTGCCCGGTACTGCCACCTTCGGTAAGTACATGGGCGGCGGTGTCGTGCCCGGCAAAAACGCCACAACCGAGGGCTACATCACCTTCCAGTTGAAAAACAATGTGACAGTTGATGACGGCACAGAGATCGATGTCACCTATGAAGGCGCTGACGTTAATCTGGTGCGCAACGGCACAAAGACCGGAAGCTACTATGCCCTGAAGATCATGGGCGGTACAGCGGCTTCCAGCACAGAGGATTCCGAAATCGAGTGGACCTTCACTTACACCGTTGACGGGGTCGACTATGTTGCCAAAGCCTACACCTACGTCTATGCTCCCTCACTTGCTCAGGCAGGCGTTCAGCAGGGCGTTAAGCGTAAGGGCGATGAGATCAAAATCATCTGGACTTGGTATACATACCCGGATTACGGTGTTACTTCCTTTGCTTTCCTCAACGGTATACACTCGGTCACCGGCGGTAACAAAGAGTCCAAATTTGTTGAGCCGTCCCGGAAAAAGACCGGTTCCCTGCGCACCAGCTCCCCGCTGTATATCCAATATACCCTGAATGAAACATGGAACGGCAGGTCCGACTATATCCCCAACGGCGGCGATGCCAATCAGGGCGGCGCTGCTGATTACGGCGCGCTTTCCGGCGGTATCGGTTCCAACCAGAACTACTTTGCCAACAAGGCCAACGGCGGTGTTGTTACCGGCTACAAGGAGAGCCCCGGTGACAGTTATACGGTTACCGGCGGTACAGGTATAATTACCATTGATAAGAGCCGTCACGACAATTACAATCAGATCCCTTATTTTACTGCGGGTCTTATGCAGTTCTACTATAAACAGCTGCTTTCTCTGGGAATGAGAAGCATCGCTTCCACCGACGGTGCGATAACCGCGTCAGGTGAGGTGTGGGGCGACGCCACAAAGAGCGACGCTTACGGCTACGGTCTGTATGAGCTCAGCGGCGCCATTCCTGATGTCGCGGCTGGCAACAGCAAGCAATACACCATCCGTGCCAACCAAGGCTACAGAGGCGAAAACGACGGAACGTCAACCCTCAACCTTGATACCATTCTTAAGGTAAACTTTGTCGACAAGCAGGCTCTCCGTGAGACCGTAAACACCTGGGTGAACAAGGGCCTCCAGCTGAACGACTATTCCGCCACTCAGAAAGCGGCTTACGAAGGCGCGTTGCTCACAGCTATAAGGACACTGGGTAATCCCAGAGCCTCACAGAACGAGATCACGGCGGCAAACAATGCTCTTAAGACGGCGGGCAACAACCTTACTTCCGCCGGACGTAAGCAGTGCACATATACGGTGCAGCACAAGCTCCCCGGCGCGAACGGCAGTGTTATAACTGTAGACGGCAAAAATTACACGGTAGAGAACGGCTACGCGACGGTTATTGAGACCGGCAAATTCTTCTCCGGCGCAACGCTCATCTTCAGACCCAACGAGTATACGGGTTACAATCCTCCCCCGTACCCGGATAATGAGCGCATAGTGACGAACCGCCAGAAGGACATTACACATGTCTTTACATACACCACGGCGACTTACACTATCCAGTACGATTATGACCCGGAGGGACTGGGCCACAGACCCTACCTTACAAGCACCAATAACCCCAACAGTTTTTCAGCCACCTTCGGTAAGGCATATGGCACCCTTGCGTCGCCTACCATGACAGGCTGGGACTTCCAGGGCTGGTATCTTCATTATGACTCCGCCACAGGTCAGTACACCGATAAGGTGACCTCAAGCTCCGTTGTTTCCGTAAACGGAGAGCACACACTTTACGCTAAGTGGAAGTGCGGCTTCGGCGGCGGTCACGGTTCGGAATACGATCCCTTCAAGATAGCCAATGCCGACCATCTCGGCGCGATAGACGATACGTTCTATGTACCGCTGTACGCCGAGGGAATGTATTTCAGGCAGACGGCCGACATTGACTACAATGAGACCTTTACGCTCATTGATGAATTCCACGGTTCATACGACGGTCAAAACCATACTATAAATGTAAACGGTGAGATCCACGGCGGCACCTACGGCGGCTTCTTCGGCAAGCTCAACAGCGGCGCTGTGGTCAAGAACCTTTATGTAAATCTTAATGATACTATACTTGTAAACTCCAACGGAAACGTGGGCTTTATAGGTGAGCTCAGAGATTCCACCGTCAACAACGTTCATGTTGTATTGAACGGTACGCTCAACGGCGGCAACGTAGGCGGTATCACCGGCTACGCGGCGTCCTCCGGACAGGGCTCTGACGCAAGTATAGTAAACTGTACGGTAGTCAGCAATAACAACATCCGTCTCTACGGTGCCAAAAACGCAAACAACCTGGTCCTTTCCAACAACTGGGTCATGGTTCGCAAGCTTCCGGCTGACACCACCTTTGACAGCGGCAGTAATATAATGTATATAAAATCAAATGATTTTATAGTAAACGGTACCGCTTCTGTTTCCACCAACAATCTGGGCGCGATCCAGTTCATCGCCACACCCAGCACAGGTTGGGGAGTAGAATTCCGTGACGGAGAGGGCAACCTTCTTCCCAGCACTCCCAACACGTCGAACGGCACATACGTATTTATTCCCGCTTCAAATCTCACAAACGCAAGATATTACATCTGCTTCACCAAGTCTATACAGATAATCGGCGAAAACACCATGGGCGTCACCACTCCCGTGGGCGGCACGGTATCTCCCACCAGCGCCAGCCTTGAGCAGGGCGAGACCCTTAACCTTACGGCGGAGCCCGCTACCGGCTACAACTTCGTTGAATGGAAGATCGAAGGCGACTCCGGCCGTCTCACCAACCCCTACAGCGCAGACGGCGCCGTATTCACCATGGGTGAGCACAACGTAATAATCAAGGGCCGCTTCAAGCCCAGCGAGTACACCATCAAGTTTGAGCAGAATGCGGCTGAGGGCGGAGCTATATCCGACTTCCCCGAAGATATCGCGGCTATATACAATAATACTTACACCATTCCCACAACCGTTCCCAAGAGGGTCGGCTGGACTTTCGTGACATGGTCAACAAAGGATTCCGGCATATCCGGTACAAGCTATGCTCCCGGCGATTCCGTTTCCAATCTTACAACAGTTGACGGCAGCGTGTTCAAACTGTTCGCGATCTGGAGCCACAATGCATTCGATATCAACTTTGTGGCAAACGGTGCCCCCAATCTGGAGTACAACAAGCTTTCACAGCAGATCCACGGCACCACCTTCACATTCCCCAACACTTCATGGGTAGGTCACACCTTCTACGGATGGTTCGATAACCCCGACTTCCGCGGAGTAGGTCATGACATTGGCGAGACCGAGACGGTAACGGACGCTGTGACCTATTATGCAAAATGGCTTGCCAACCATTACCTCATCGCCTTTGACGCAAAGGGCGGCGAAAACGCGCCGGACACTTTGGATGTCACCTACGGCGTAACATTTACAATACCCACCCAGACCCCCACAAGAACGGGCTACACCTTCCTCGGTTGGGACGACCGTGAAGTAGGCGCCTCCGTTCAGTACGAAGCGGGTCAGGAGATCACCTCCAACCTTTCAGAGGGCAACTACTTCGGCCAGCCGCCAACGCTTATCTTCTACGCTGTCTGGGAGGCTCTGCCCTTCAGAACGGTTTGGAGAGCTAACGGCGGTGTATGGACGGCAACAGCCGAAACAGAGATATTTATAGATGTTATATATGATCAGCCCTACTCCCAGTTCATGCCTCAGAATGAGCCTACCAAGAACGGTTGGGCATTCGCGGGCTGGTTCACCGAGCAGACAGGCGGCACTCAGATAAAGAGCAGCGACCTTGTAAAGGTCACCGGCGAGACGGTGTTCTATGCTCACTGGCAGCAGCAGTCATATGTACTCAGATTCGACAAGAACGCGGTGGACGCTGTTTATGTCGGCGAAGATCCCAGCGGCGATATGCCCGACGTAACGGTCAACTTCGCAGAGAATTACCTCATGGCTGACTGCGAGTACGAGCGTGAGGGTTACTCCTTCACAGGCTGGTCTCTCACATCCACCAGCGAGGTACAGTATGAGGCAGGACATCCCTACATGGATATGGCTTCCCGCGACGGCGAGATCATAACCCTCTTCGCTCAGTGGAGCCCCCGTCTCTACAACATCATATTTAACGGTAACGGAAACACCTCCGGCAGCATGGCGGCTCAGCAGGTGCATTTCGCGGACATTGTAAATCTTAATGAAAATCAGTTCGTTAAAGCAGGCTTTATGTTCATGGGCTGGGCAACCACCCAGGAAGACGCCAACAGAGGCGTGTATCAGTACGTTGATCAGGGTGTCTTCATCATGCAGACAAAGGGTATCTTCCTTTACGCTGTATGGGGCGCGAACATGTACAGGATCATCTTCCACGGCAGCGGAAACACCGGCGGCGCGATGGGCGGTCAGCTTATGGCGTACGGTTCAACAGAGACCCTGTTCAAGAACGCGTTCATAAAAGAAGGTTACTACTTCATCGGTTGGTCGGAGACCGAAAACTCCTCCTACAAGAATTACGACGATGAAGCTTCCTTCACATTGAACAGCGAGTCCGATAAGGACCTGTACGCGATCTGGGAGAGGAACTCCTACAACCTGGTATTCGACGGTAACGCTGACGATGCCTGGAACGTACCGGCTCCTCTGACCCTGTATTACGACGTTGATTTCACATTCGTTCTCACCGCGGGCGCGAGCCAGACCGTGGCATTCCCCTCAAGAGAGGGTTATGACTTCGCGGGCTGGTCAGACGTACCGGGCGTGACGGCTAAATATGTGGCAAACAACCCGCAGCCTTATGTTCTGAGAAACCTCACCAACGTAAACGGCGGCAACTTCACCCTGTACGCTATCTGGACTCCCTGTAAGATAGCTGTTACATGGGACTGCATGGGCGGTTCGATCAACGGTCAGCAGTATGTAACGACTCTGCCCACCTTCGGTCAGAACATCGTATTCCCCAGCTCAGTTCCTTCAAAGCAGGGCTTCGTGTTCGATAACTGGTACGATGAAAACGACGATCAGGTCATGGGCGACATGGTGGTTGATTTCGCGGACGAAAGAACCTTCTTCGCTCACTGGATCGCGGCGGAATATACAGTTATATACAATAAGAACTCAGACGACGCCACCGGCGAGACGCTGCCCACCGAGCACGTCTGTGACGTGGCGAGAACACTGGCGACCTGCGGTTTCGTAAGACCCGGCTACACCTTCACAAAGTGGAACACCATGCCTGACGGCAGCGGCGCCGACTACTATGGAAACGGCATCGTCAAGTATAAGAACCTCTCCTACTCAAACGGCGCGGAGGTCACCCTCTATGCTATGTGGGAGTGCCAGGCGGTCGACTTTACGGTCAAGTTCATGGGTCAGAACGAGGAACGTACCGACTACACCGTAGAGCTTGCTACTCAGCTGCTCAGAAAACAGACAGACTCTGTTGAGTATGCCAGCGCATACAGCAACAGAGCGTTCTCAGGCTACACCTGGAACAACAACGACTATTATGTAAAAGTAGGCGGCGACGGAGACACCATTCTCTACGTTTACTACAACAGAAACACATATACCGTAACTTATCACTCAAACGACAGCACTGATCCGGATCATCCCGAAAATGAAGACACCTACATCCAGTATTTCTTCTACGGTGTTCCTCAGGCTCTCACGCCCACCAGCTTCAGAAGATCCGGCTTTGAGTTCGATCATTGGACCTCAAGACGTGATAACGGCGGTACGACCTATTCAGGCTCTCAGCAGGATGTACTGTTCTCCAGCGACACCGATCTGTACGCTCAGTGGGTTCAGACCTCCAGCCCGTACACGGTTTACCACTATGTACAGGAGCTGAGCGGCGAATTCAAGGAGAGCACAAAGATCGTCCAGGAGCTTACCGGCACAAGCCTTTCGACTATCACCGCTCAGCCCATGGAGATCGACGGCTTCGTGTGGGATGAGACGGTCGTAGGTACCGTAGCCTCCGGCGTTATCGCCGTTGACGGCAGCCTTATCCTTAAGCTGTACTATGTAAGACAGGAATATGACATTATCCTTGATCCCAACGGCGGCGTAGGCGACGAGGTCACCTTCAAGGGAATATTCGGCGAATACAAGAGACTGCCCACATCGACAAGCCTCGGCTATTCGCTTCCCGGCTATCAGTTCGCAGGCTGGACTACACATCTCGGCAGCACAGAAGTTGAATTCCGTGACGGCGCGACCTATCAGGTCGGTTACGGTACTCAGCGCCTGTTCGCGATATGGCAGACTGGTCTCTACAGAATAACCTTTGACTCCAACGGCGGCAGCCCCGTCAGCGATCTTGTCGCGGCATACGGCGCCACCATCAGCGCGCCTCAGCCCAATCCCGTAAAGGCAGGCTTTATATTCAGAGCATGGACGCTCAACGGCGACGATTATGAATTCACCACCATGCCCAGACAGAACCTTGAACTTGTGGCTGACTGGACACCGGATTCCGTAACCGTTACCTTCAACGCCTCCAACGCGACCTCCGGTACTGTTCCAGCACCCATAACCGGTCAGTACGGCGGATTCTTCGAGATGCCCAATGCAGACCTACTTTATGACAACGCGACAAGCGAAGAGTACCGCAGGCTCATCGGTTGGAGCCCCAATGAGAACAGTACAACAGGTACGCTCATAGGCGAAAACACCGCATTCCCGGCAAGCTCAGTGACACTCTACCCGGTATGGAGCGCAAACTACTACCAGATGAACGTCACTATAGCCAAGACCCAGAACAGTATCCTTCCCGCAAGTGTGATCAAGGATCTGGATTACAGTGAGTTCGGTGACTATGCGGAGCTCGGCAACCCCTACGGATGGTATCCCAGAGAGTACTACACCAATTATTCCCTCGACGCTCTTGCAGAGGCAGTGGAAGCAGCAACGGTATCATACAATCTGTACTTCCCGCAGGCAAATCAGGAGAACGTCAATGCTCTTGTAGACTCTATCAACACGGCATATAACAACATCGAGCTCAAAGAGCTTTCAAGGGATATGGACATAGTATGCCCCAGCACTCCCGAGGGCCATGAATATCCCAACTGCTACGGTTACCACAGCTTCAATGAACTTGTGGCAAGCGCACAGGATGCTATCAATTCCGGTTACTACGACAGCACCTCCACCAGCCGTCTCAGGTCCACTGTGAACAGAGCGACGAGAGATTTCGGAGATCTCGGAACGAAGTATCCTCACTACAATGAGTTTGTAGATATAATAAATAACGTAGCAGAACAGTACCACAGACTTGTTCTTCTTAAGGCAGACTTTACTGAGTTTGAAGAACTCTACGCATCTGTAAACAGAAGCACCCTTTACCTGTACACTGACGAATCAGTGGCGGCAATGGATGACTACTATGCGGAAAAGATCCAGGAGAAGAACGTTCTTACCAAGCCCTATCAGTATATCGTTGACGATTATGTCAGACAGCTTGGTGAATACATTGACCACCTTGAGGCCAAGGGTGCAAACTACACGCCGGTATTCCTTCAGTTCATGCGTATCCCGCCCGGATACACAGAGGCGGATCTTGCCAATTATAACGGTTGGCAGACCTTTAACGAGGTATACCTGAGAAGCATCTACACAGCGGCTTCGGTCGAAAGACTGCGCCTTGCCGTGGAAGACATAGACTGGAGTCTGTCCATAGCGGATCAGACCCGCGTCAGCGGTGAAGCAGGAAGCTACGAGTACAATGTCAGAGATGCTATTGACAGCCTCACTCTCCTCTCAGCCAGCTACACAGTCAACCACTATGTACAGAACGCAAACGATAACGAGTACACCATCAACGAGGCAGCAATAATACAGAGCAGCGACGGCGCTATCGTGACCGCCACAGAGAAGACCATTCCGGGCTTCCACCTCAATGTGGATGACAGTACCGTTTCCGGCACAGTTTCATCGGTCAACCCGCTTGTCCTCAACCTGTACTATGACAGAAACAACTATACGATCACCTTCGAGAGCAACGGCGGCGACGCGGTAGCTCCCATGACCGCGCGTTACGGTGCGGCTATTGCGGCTCCCACAGCTCCCAACAAGCTTGGCGCCACATTCGAAGGCTGGTACACAGACGCGGACCTTGAAAATGAATTTGTGTTCTCAACCATGCCGCTCAACGGTGCGACCCTCTATGCTAAGTGGGAAGAGAGCGTGTTCACTATCGACTTCATGCTCAACGACGGTACTCAGACCGTTTACAGAAGCGTTGAATTCAACGAGGGCTTCGACACAGCAGCTCCCACACAGGCTCCCGTAAGGGCGGGCTACACCTTCGACGGCTGGTATGACAATGCAGAGTGCACAGGCGATCCTCACGTATTCGGCGTAATGGGCAATTCCAACATCGCGGTATACGCAAAGTGGATTCCCAGGAACGATACACCTTACTCGATCGTTCACAATGTTGAGACTGTAAGCGGAGACTTCGCTGTCCACAGTCAGGAGGATTACACCGGTACCACCGGCACAACGGTAACAGCGACTCCCATCACTCTCACAGGCTTTGAGCTTGATGAGACAACAAGCACGCTGAGTACCGCTATCGCCGGCACAGGCGACACAGTCCTTAACCTGTACTACATCAGAACGACATACACGATCACATTCAACACAAACGGCGGCTCAGAAATACCGCAGCAGTTTAACAAGTACGGCAAGGTCATTTCTGCTCCCAGTAACCCGACAAAGACCGGTTATGTATTCGGCGGCTGGAAGCTTAACGGCAGTGTGTTCATCTTCTCCACCATGCCTGCGGAGAACATCACTCTTGATGCTACATGGACACCGGCAACCAATACTCCTTACACCGTAAAGCGTTACACTCAGGATACAGACCTTGTAGGCTACACCGAGTATTCATCTGACATCCTTGCAGGCACCACAGATGCACCGGTGACCGCGAACATGGGACCGATAGCCGGCTTCACCCTGGATGAGACCAAGGGCACAAGAAGCGGCGTGGTCGCAGCGGACGGCAGCCTCGTACTCACACTCTACTATTCAAGAAATTCTTACACGATCAGCTTCAACTCAAACGGCGGCAGCAGTGTAGACAGCATAACTCAGCTTTACGGCACAGTCGTTGCGGCTCCTGAGAATCCCCAGTATCCCGGCTACACCTTCGTTAAGTGGCAGAACGCTATCGGTGAGGACTACACCTTCACCACAATGCCCGCCGAGAACATCGAGCTTACAGCAGTCTGGGCAACAGCCGAAAATACACCTTACAATGTTGAGTATTATCAGGAGAACCTTGACGGTACCTTCACAAAGGTTGAAACCGCCACATTCAGCGGCAAGACAAACACTTTGGTAAACGCTGAGGCAAGAACTTATACAGGCTTTGTGCTTGATGAGACTTCAAGCACCACCTCCGGCATAGTTCTTCCGGACGGCAGTCTCACACTTGTTATGAGATATGTCAGAAGCCAAGTCACCATTACATTCAACACCAACGGCGGCAACTCCGTAGCTCCCATCACGGCTAAATACGGCGCAGTTGTTTCCGCTCCTTCGAACCCGACCAAGAGAGGCAGCATCTTCAACGGTTGGCTGGATGAGAATGGCGTTGCATACGCCTTTACCACTATGCCCGCAAGCGACATCACGCTTTACGCTGATTGGACTCTCGATCCCAACACTCCGTATGCAGTTGAGTATTACTGGCAGGATGTGGGCGCATCAACTTATACGCTCCACGAGACTCTTGAGCTCAGCGGCGAGCCCGGACAGCCCGTAAGTGCAACTGTCAAAGCATATGACGGCTTCGAGTGCGATACTTACTCAAGCGTACTTAACGGCAGCATAGCCGGAGACGGCAGCCTGGTGCTTCGTGTATACTATTATAGAAACTATTACAGCATCACGTTCATCGTTGATGAAATAGGTTACGAAGAACAGTATTCATATGAGTTCGGCGCCGAGGTCACTCCCGCCGAGGATCCCGATCCGCCATTTGGCTACGTATTCAGCGGCTGGCAGAATGTTCCCGCAACAATGCCCGCTGAGAACCTTGAGATCTACGGCACATTTGAAACAATAACCTACAAAGTTACCTACCTGGTAGACGGCGAGGTATTCGCAACCAGGAATTACGCTCCCGAAATTGAGATCCCCGTTCTTGAGATCACACCTTCCAAGCCGGGCAACGATTTCAGCAGTTGGAACGGACTTCCCAGATACATGCCTTATTACGACATTACCGTAACGGCAGTATTCACTCCTCGCGTATACACATTAACTTATAAGGCGGAAGGCGAGGTCGTCACCACCCAGACCTATTCTTACGGTGATACGGTCACAGCTCCCGCGGAGACACCTTCAAAGACAGGTTACACCTTCGTAAGATGGAACGATCTTCCCGAGACCATGCCTTCAAACGATGTAACCGTTACAGCGGCATTCTCCATCAACACCTACAACATCAACTACGTTGTTGACGGCGAACCTTACGGCGAGCCGCAGCAGGTCGTATACGGCGCTGTTGTCACACCGATAGCTGAGCTTTCAAGGACCGGTTACACATTCTCCGGCTGGCAGGGCGTTCCCGAGACAATGCCTGCCAACGACGTAACGGTCACAGGCTCCTTCACAGCTATTGATTATACTGTCACATATTATGTTGACGGCGTATATTACGACGAGCAGACCTGGCATTACGACGATACCATCGAGGCGCTTGCCGTTCCCACAAAGGTAGGCTATCAGTTCTCCGGATGGCAGAATCTTCCCGAAAAGATGCCTGCTGAGGACGTGATCGCGACCGGCGTGTTCACCATCAGATCCTACAAGGTATTCTATGTTGTTGACGGCGCAGCATACGGCGATCAGACATACGAATACAACACAACGATCAGACCGATGGCAGTTCCCGCTGAGCGTGAGGGTTACGTATTCTCAGGCTGGTCATCCATCCCCGAATTGATGCCTGACCACGATGTGACCGTAATAGGCGAATTTATAGCCAAGCAGTTCAAGGTGACATTCAATGTTGACGGCGTGAAGTACGACGAAAAACTTGTCTCATTCGGCAGCGAGATCACCCTGCCCATCGATCCATCCAAGACAGGTTATGAATTCAAGGGCTGGAAGAATCTTCCCGCAACAATGCCCGCTGAGGACATCGTCCTTGAGGCTGACTTCGCAGTCAAGGCATACACCATCACCTACAAGGTTGACGGCGAGGACTACGATACCCAGACCTGCAATTACGGCACGACTGTCGTTCCCATCGCGGAGCCCTCTGCAAGGGTAGGCTACACCTTCTCCGGATGGCAGAATGTTCCCGAGACAATGCCCGCTGAGAACATAACGGTAACAGGCGAGTTCACAGCCAGAATGTACAAAGTAACATTCATGGACGGCGACGATGTGTACGCTGAAATAGATTCTGCTTTCGGCGCAGAACCCACCGTTCCTCAGGAGAATCCCTCAAGGATCGGCTACACATTCAGAGGTTGGCTCGGACTTCCCGAGACAATGCCCGCAAACGATATAACCGTAACAGCGGACTACATCGTAAACTCTTACAGGATCTACTACTTCGTGGATAGCGAGCTGTATGAGACCCAGTACTACAACTACAGCGCTGAGATCACTCCCGCCGTTTATCCCGAAGCGAGAGAGGGCTACACCTTCTCCGGTTGGAACAACCTTCCCGAGACGATGCCCGCAAGCGATCTTAACATCGTTGGTACATTCTCACCCAACATCTACCGCGTAACATATTACCTTGACGGGGAGATCTACGACACCTACACAAGGATCTTCGGAGCTACGCTTACACAGCTTCCCGATCCCGAAGCGAGAGAGGGCTACACCTTCTCCGGTTGGTCGAACCTTCCCGCAACAATGCCCGCAGAGGATGTTGACGTTTCCGGTTCGTTCCTTGCGAACACCTACCAGATCTTCTACTTCCTTGACGGCGAACCCTACGGCGCCTCCAGCTACAAGTACGGCGATGCTGTAACAGCTATCGACGCACCGCCCGCAAAGACAGGTTACACCTTCGGCGGCTGGCAGGATGTTCCCGAGACAATGCCCGCTGATAACGTGAATGTCTACGGCGTATACAACGTCAACGCTTACAACATCAACTTCTACATTGACGGAGAATACGACAGCAGTACTCCCGTAAACTACGGCGCAGATGTTGTTATCGATTACGTTCCCACCAAGGAAGGTCACGAGTTCAACGGCTGGCAGGATGTTCCCGATGTCATGCCCGCTGAGGATGTGGATGTCCACGGTACATTCTCACCCTTGAGCTACAAGGTAACCTACATCTCCGAGGGCGAGTATTACGGCGAAGAGATGTTCGTATACGGCACATACGTAGAACCCACAATAGAAGAGCCCACCAAGACAGGCTACAGGTTCATGAACTGGCTCGGTATTCCCGAAAAGATGCCGGCTGAGGATATAACCCTCACAGCTTACTTCGTGATCAATACCTACAACGTGACCTACTTCATCGACGGCGTACAGTACGGCGAACCCGATGAGTACGAGTATCAGGCGCCCATCACTCTCAGAGAAGAGCCTGAAGAGATCACGGGCTACACCTTCACCGGTTGGTCAGAGATCCCCGAGACCATGCCCGCATACGATCTGCAGGTAGTCGGCTCCTATACGCACACCCTCTACACAGTGACATACTATGTAGACAGCGTATACTTCACAGTACAGTCCTACTACTACGGCGACCAGATCGTTGCTCCTACGGAAATACCTGAAAAAGAAGGCTGCACCTTTGGCGGCTGGTCTGAGATCCCCGATATGATGCCCAATGAGAACATCGAGATCAACGGCACATTCGTTCCCAAGGAGTACAACATCATCTATAAGCTTGACGGTGAGGTCTACATGACCGTTCCCTGCACTTACACTCACCACATTGAGCCTATAGCTGCTCCCCCAAGAGAAGGCTATCAGTTCGACGGTTGGGAAGGACTTCCCTCAGCGATGCCCGCCCACGATGTGGAGACAACAGGTTCCTACTCACTTGCAACATTCAAGATCATCTACTACGTAGACGGCGCGAAGTATGCTGAGGATGAGTACCTGTACACAGCGACGGTAACTCCTCGCCCGGCACTTCCCAACAAGACCGGATACGTGTTCTCCGGTTGGTCAGAGATCCCCGAGACCATGCCTTCATACAATGTTGAAGTCTTCGGCGAGTACATACTCGACAGCTTCACAGTAACATACATGATGGATGGCGAGGTTTACGCGGAACAGACCTACGCTTCGGGAGAGACCATTGTTCCTCCCGCCGCTCCCACCGCTCCCACCGGTTACGTCTTCGGCGGCTGGGCAGGTCTGCCCACAGTAATGCCCATCAAGAACCTGACAGTAACAGGCTCCTTCAAGAAGGGCACATACAAGATCACTTACTACGTTGACGGCGAGCAGTATGCTGAAGATACTTACGAGTATCAGCAGGCAGTTACTCCCAAGCCCATCCCCGGAACCAGAACAGGTTACGACTTCACCGGCTGGACAGAGATCCCCGAGACCATGCCCGCAAACAACGTATCCGTCTACGGTAACTACGTTGCCAAGACATACGAGATCAACTACTACATTGACGGCGTAAAGGTCGGTACAACATACCACGCTTACGGTTCCACCGTATCTCCTCTGGCAGACCAGCAGAGAACAGGTTACACCTTCGACGGTTGGGTAGGCGTACCGGAGACCATGCCCGCAAACGATGTTGAGGTAACAGGTACCTTCACCATCAATCAGTACACCATCACCTACGTGGTAGACGGTGAAGAGTACACCGTTCAGACCTACGACTACGACGCACTCATCACGCCTCCCGCAGATCCTCAGAAAGAGAACAGCACGTTCTCAGGCTGGGTAGACCTGCCCGCAAAGATGCCCGCGGATAACATCGTTATTAACGGCAGCTTCGAGAGGAACAAGGCTCTTGTGACCTTCAGCCTTAACGGCGGAACAGGTACATTGCCCTCATCAATACTTGATTATGTCGGCACAGACGTAGTTCTTCCCGCACAGGGCGACATCACCTACGGTAGCAGAGAGTTCCTCGGCTGGTCCACCAAGCAGGACGGCACAGCTGATGATGTCCTGACAAGCTTCGCGATCCCCGCCAGCGGCGCAACGCTCTACGCGATCTGGTCAGAGGCTCAGATCGAGCTCGTCGCGAAAGACGGCTCCGGCACCTATGTTGATGATACAAACGGCATCATCTTCGGCGTTGAGATGAACCTCTCAGAGGCTGATCTCCGTGACAGATTCATTGAAGTTACAGGCAACGGCACCATCGAGATCGCGGCTTCCGGCAGAAGAATGGGTACAGGTACTATCATCACCCTTTGCGATGCGGCAGGCAACGAACTCAAGAGCTACTACCTGGTAGTCTTCGGCGATGTTGACGGCGACGGCAGATTTACCGCTAACGATATCACCGCTGCAAACGACGGTCTTGTAAACGGCTTTGAGCTTGACTGCTACAGAGTGGCTGCAAATGTGTTCATCAGCCCCAGAAACGACAGATTCAATAAGGATGACGTCGCTGAACTTACCAGAATGTTCAACGAAGGCCTCAGCCAGTCAGAGATCGCGGATACATTGGCATACTACTCAGGTCTTGTATGATAAACCCCGTACAAGAATAATCCCATAGCAAAACTTAACAGCTAACATCAACCGCCCTGTTCCGGAGCAATATCCGGGGCAGGGCGGAATGTTTTTTAGGTAAGAAGTAAGAGTGAAGAAGTAAGAGGTGTGGAAGGGCTCCGCCCTTGCCCATTGTATGAGGGTCGACCCCGACAGGTTAGGTGTTGTGATTTTTGAGGGCTGCCGAGGTCGTCAGCCCCTACGGCGAAGCGGCGATGAACATCTGTAAAATTTTCCACAAAAATGTTATACAAACCTCACAAAATTTACCGGAGGGGTTGAAATCCGGAATCTTTAGTTATATTATATAATAGAATCGGAATCTGTACTCATAGGCAAATTTTTCCTTATGGGCATGTTGGAAATACGATCACGTTATATATACAAGGGCGAAAAGGAGAGCGATATTATGAAGCTGTTTAAAAGGACGCTGAGCGTGATAATCGTCGCCGTCATGGTGACCACCACGTTCTTCTTCACGGACGTCGGGACATTGTTCCCCAAGGGGTATGAAGACTATTCTTCCAAGGTCTACTCCACGGAGTACTACTCTGCCAGCACTACTTTCATTAAAGGTGTTTGTATCGGCTACGACGGCAGCAGTATGAACACCATCAAGACCCAGATGCAAAACGCCGGCTGGACCACCGATTCTGGTTGGCTTGATCTAATGGAGGGATGGAGTGGTACGAAGAAGATCGGCATGGGTTACAAAACCACAACCAACCCCCAAGAGGCTCTCACCGGTCTTAAGATCTTTGACTCAGACGACGGTCACACCGCAACCTCGGTTTACGGCGGTCAGTTGGACTGGAATAAGATCACAAAAAGCCCCTACGGCTACGATACGTCATCTAGCCGCTCTTGGATCAAGGACAGTAATTATAACAAATATTACCGTGTGGGCGGTTCACCCCTTGAGGCTTATTCCCAAGACGGTATTGTGGATATGCTTTTAGGTATGGGCTCCGGCTACGGCTACATATACCTCTGCGCTACCAAGGAAAGTTCCGCGGGTGCTCCTATTATAGAGGTAAAATCTTTGGGTAGCACAAGCAGCAGTTATGAATGCGCTTACTGCTTGAACAACCAGTGCTCCGGTTCCACATGGCACCGTATCACTCACAATAAAGGATCCGCTCGTTATGTGGGTTACAAGAGGTGTACTCGTTCCACGGTCACCTCAGATACCCTGCGTTCAAATTACACCGCAGGCGTTACGAGATACAATAACCGCAACACTACGCACCACACAAGCGAGTCCATAGCGGCATTAAAAAGTGCTCTTGATACAGCGGCGTCCATCTTAGCCGATCTTCAGGACGGATACACCACATCCAACCAGACGGCGATCAACAACGCCGCCACGGCCATCGCCAACGCCACCCTTGTATATAAGACCTATACTATCACCCTTAATAACAATTCTGCCACCTCCGCCGGTACAACTACTATATATGAAAAGTATAACACTGGCTTTTATTCAAACTCCGGCGCGACATCATCCATAACCTCCATTACCAAGCCCTCAAAGACGGGTTATACCTTCGGCGGCTACGGCACCAATTCAGACGGAACCGGTACATCCAGGATCAATTCTTCCGGTACCATTACTGCCACCAACACAACATTTACCGCAAACACTACCATCTACGCCAAATGGACGGCGAATACCTATACCGTGACCTACGGCGCAAACGGCGGCTCGGGCACAGCGCCATCAAATTCATCATGTATCTACAATGTGAACTTCACCACCCCGGCGAACCCATACACAAAGACGGGTTACCACTTTGGCGGATGGAATACCAAAACCGACGGTACGGGTACCAACTACTCTGCAAGCACTTCGTACAAAAACCTCACATCCACCAACGGCGCCACAGTGAACCTGTACGCCAAGTGGATAGCTAATACCTACACCGTGACCTACAACGCCAACGGCGGTACGGGTACGGCGCCATCAAACACTTCAGCTACATATGACGTAAACTTCACCACCCCGGCAAATCCCTTTACCAAAGTCGGCTATGACTTCGGCGGATGGAACAAAAACACCAGCGGTACGGGCACAAACTACTCCGCCAGCACTTCTTACAAAAACCTCACGTCCACCAACGGCGGCACCGTGAACCTCTACGCCAAGTGGGTGGCTCAGGGCTACACCCTGACCTACAACGCCAACGGCGGCACAGTATCTCCGACAACAAAGAGTATCACCTTTGACTCCGCCTACGGCACTTTGGCGACCCCTTCAAGGACGGGCTATACCTTTAACGAATGGTACACACAAAATCCCTCCAACGTAGGTTTCGCCTACGCCTACAACAGTGAAAAGACTTTCTCCGGCGGTAAAGTCGGGAGCAATTTTGCCATCATCCCCAGAACCTATATGTACACCGACAAGATCGCCGTACACCTTGAGGCTTACCGTGACGATTGGAGCACCGTGGGCAACCAGCACCTGATCTCCTGTACCGAGACCGGCGGCTGGGGCATGGGTCCGCCTGCCTGCACCGGTGACGCTGGCGGCGTGGAAGTATATGTTACCGGAGTCGGATATAAAGAAGTCATCTACAATTTCAGGGCTTTATCCTCCGGTTGGCACGCCTTTGATTTCGTCTTTGACGGCGCGAATCAGCTCCTCAAATTATACGTTGACGGCGCGGAAGTTGGCCGCACGGCAACAGGGGGCTCCACCATCACATACAACTCCTCCAACGCCATATTCCTTGGCTGCGAGGCCGGTAACAGCGCCACCTCGGCAAGTTCGCTTGATACCTACGGCTTTAACGGCAAGATCAAGAACGTGATGATCAGCAATACAAGCACCGTAGCCGCGCCCATAACAAGCGCCACCAAGGTCGGCATTGACAGCAACCATACCGTCTACGCTAAGTGGACGCCCCACACCTACACCGTGACCTACGGCGCAAACGGCGGTACCGGTACAGCGCCCTCAAACACCTCGGCTACCTATGATGTGAACTTTACCACCCCGGCGAACCCATACACAAAGACTGGTTACCATTTTGACGGCTGGAATACCGCGACTGACGGTACGGGCGATAACTACGCTGCAAGCACCTCTTACAGCAATCTCACATCCACCAACGGCGCCACGGTAGACCTGTACGCCAAGTGGGCGCCCAACACCGACACGGCGTATACTGTTTACCATTATCAGCAGAAAACGGACGGCACCTATCCCACCGCCGCGACTGCTACAGAGAACAAGACCGGCACCACCGCCACAACCGCTACCGCCTCAGCCAAGAGCTACACGGGCTTTACCTGCGACACAAGCATAAACGGCACAGTGTCCAGCGGCACCATCGCGGCGGACGGCAGTCTTGTCCTCAAGCTCTACTACAAACGTAATACATATAGTGTAAAATATAATAAAAATGACTCTGCCGCTACCGGCACCATGTCAAATTCCAGCCATACCTACGGCGTGGCAAAGAACCTGTCAAGCCTCGGCTTCTCCAAGACCGGCTGGCACTTCTTAGGTTGGGCGACCACCGCGGCAGGCAACGTTGTCTACACAGACGGTCAGAGCGTAACAAGCCTTTCTTCCACAGCAGGCGACACAGTAAACCTGTACGCAAAGTGGGAGGCGAATACCTATACCGTAACATATAACAAGAACGGCGCCGACGGCACCGAGACCATGGCGGACTCGTCATTTACATACGATACGGCAGGCACTATTCGCGCCAACTCCTTTACATATCTGGGTTATACTTTCACAGGCTGGACAGGCGCGCCTGCTTCCGGCTCTACCCAGGGCTATATTTTAGACCGTGCTCAGGAAGGAACAGCCACAGGTACTTCCAGCTCCTTCTCAAACATTGACTGGAACGGGGTCAACTGGAAACTCAACGACACCTTCAAGCCCAACGAGGAATACACAGTTGTGTTTGAAGCCAAGGGCTCCGGCACCATGCAGATCTTCCTGTATGAGGAGCCTATGAATGTGGGCTGCGCAAAAGCTGTCTGCTCCAACGGCACCACGCAGACCAGCAGCACCATGGGTCAGATCGACTTAGCTTTGACCGGCACTTATACGACCTATACCATTACGTATACAATGGCGTCCACTGGTACCGCCACCGCCAACAAATTCATGATCTTCCGCGCGGCAAAGGGCACAAGCAACACCGCATACGTCAAGAACGTAAAGGCATACCAGAGCAAGTTTACCGACAGCTCCTCAATGATGAACCTTACCTCCACTCACGAGGGTACATATAACCTGACCGCCCAGTGGACAGCCAACGAGTACAAGGTGGCGTTTGACGCCAACGTGCCCAGCGGTTCAAACTCCGGCGCGGCGACAGGCGTACCCACCACCACCATCACAGTGACATACAAGGGCAAGTACCCCACCCTGCCTACCGATCAGGATGTCAGCAGGAAGGGTTACACATTCGACGGCTGGTACACAGACCCCGCTGATGGCACATTGGTGGTTAAAGATCACACCGTGGGCGACAGGGACGAGAACATCACAACGTCAACGCCTCTTGCTTCCAGCAACACCACGGCATACACCCTGTTCGCACACTGGACGGCGAAGACCTACACCATCCACTTTGATGAAAACAAGGGCTCCGGCTCCAGTGATCCTTCGGATGTCACCGATCTTGAGAACGTGGCGTATGACGGCAATTACAGCTCGTCAGCACTTCCCACC
>JAIKWV010000011.1 GCA_024684435.1 Clostridiales bacterium | reverse complement strand
CGCCCAGAATATGAAGAAAATCGCTATGTGCTATGCTTAAGGTACATAGCTTTTTCTCTTTTTCTGAACATAAAACAACCCTGCGCTTCGTTTGAAACACAGGGTTTGTCAGCAGTCTGAACCACTGTCAACCGACAGTGGCTTTTCTTTTGTCTAACGCAATCCGTTATATTTTCTCATTCTGCTGATTCATGGTAAAAAATGAGATAAAGTATAACGGAAAGGAGCACTATGGCGATGATTAGAATCCTACTGTCCAAGAAGCTGGGCGAACTTCGATGGACACAAGCGGATCTTGCGCGGGTGTAAATAACGGTGTGAGAGCCACATGTGCACGGAGTTTTAGCCACACTTCAACGGAGAAATAGCCACACCGTGCCGGTAAATAGCCACACTCAAATCCTTGACAAAAACAAAATACTACGGTATCATATAAATGCTTTTGACCACAGCGGAGGATAGGGCAACGCTGAGGAGCGACCTGAGCGCTGTCTGTGGGGATTTTAAAGCAGAGAGTGATGCCGCACGCGTCGCTCTTTTTTTGTTCGCAAAACACCACTCTCTGCGGAAAATCACAAAGCGTTAAACCTCGGGGCGCGGGGCAGAGCCCCGCAAGTGTCAATTAACGGTAACGCCGAAGGATTTTCCTCACCTGTTCGCAAATATCCTGTTTTGTCCATTGATGTTGTTCATCCGGTTCGGCGGAGAAAAGCGACAGAATTTCTTCCTCGGCCGCTTTTCTTGCTTCCGCTGTCGGTATCTGTCGGAGCCATTCTCGGAACTCGTTTTCAAGGTGTTCGGCGTTTAGCGTCATACCGACACCTCACTGTTCAACCCATGACGCTCCCGCATGGAAACAGCGCCGTCAATGAGGATGTTGTAGGCGTTGTGGACGATTCTGTCCATGATCGCTTCGGAGATTGGGCTGTCGTTATTGGGGTCTGGATTGATTCGTTTGTACCATCCCGGCACATCGAACTGCGTGCAGAAGATCATTGAGCCGCGCTGCGTTCTTGCTTCCACGATTTCCAGAAGATCATAGGACTCCTGCGGCGTCAGCGTCCGGATCAGCCATTCGTCCAGAATCAGCAAATCAAATCGCTGGTAGGTCCGGATGACCTTCCGCATTTCACCGCAGGCCCTCGCGATCCCGATCTCATCCAGCAGTTCCGGCATCCGCACGTAACGCACCGTACGGAAATTTCGGCAGGCAGCGTTCCCCAATGCACAGGCCAGATACGTTTTTCCGTTGCCGGACGCACCCCTGAGAATAATGTCCCGCCCTTCTGCAATGTACTGACACGTTGCAAGCTGTAGGATCTGCGCCTTGTTCAGCTTGCGGTCTTCAAAATATTCGACGTCTTCCACCGCAGCGCCGGGACAGGAGAAGTGTGCGCCGTTGATGCAGCGCTTCAGTTTGTTGGCCTGACGGTTTGCCCATTCGGCGTCAACGATCATGCCGAATCTGTCTTCAAACGGTATCTGCCGGTAATCTTCCGGGTTGTCAAGTTGCTTTCGGAACTCGTTCGCCATTGGCGTCATCCGCATTTCTTTCAGGAGGAAGATCGTTTCGGAGGTGTTCATTTCTTTCCACCGTCCCTTCTGAAATATGCCTCGCCCCGCGTGATCCCGTAGGCATTCGACATATCTGTTGCTGCATTGTCGGAATCTGCGTTTTGGTTACCGTATCCGTTTTTCAGCGTGGACGTAATGATCCGCAGCGTCGGCTCGGATGTATACCGCAGAATGCTTTCACAGACGCCGTCCAACCTGTCGGCTCCGTACTTGTCTGCAAGCTTCATCAGACCTACGCAGAATTTGTAGCCCTGTTCCGGCGCTTTGCCGCTCCACAGGAAATGACGGACCGTTGCGGCAATATGCTTCCCGGCGCTGTTGCCCCATTCAGTGAAACGGTCGGCGTTGTAGTTCAGATATTTCCTGTGTTCCTCCGTCATATGGTCTGGATTGACGATCGGATCCCGCTGAGGTTCTCTGCGTCTGAGGTG
>JAIKWV010000020.1 GCA_024684435.1 Clostridiales bacterium | reverse complement strand
TAACGGCCTTGGCAAGGACGCTGCTATGATAATCTCCCGCATCAACGGCTTCACATATGTACAGACCGAGTACGACTTCTTCACCGGCGAGCTTAAGGTGGTCAACACCACTCCTTACTCCGACGGTGAGCGCGCTAAGGTAAGATGCTACGGCGCCAACGACGTGCTTGAGGGCGTTGCCATAATGAAGCATGAGGGCGTTGACGTTTCCATCACAGGCAACTCCACCAACCCCACCCGCTTCCAGCACCTTGTTGCCGGCACATACAAGAAGTGGGCGCTTGAAAACGGCGTACAGTACTTCTCAGTGGCATCCGGCGGCGGCACAGGTCGTACCCTTCATCCGGACAACGTGGCGGCAGGTCCCGCATCCTACGGTTTGACGGACTCCATGGGCCGTATGCACGGCGACGCTCAGTTCGCCGGCTCCTCATCGGTTCCCGCTCACGTTGAGATGATGGGTCTCATCGGCATGGGCAACAACCCCATGGTAGGCGCAACCGTCGCCTGCGCTGTGGCAGTTGAAGAAGCTATTAAGTAACAAGTAAATCAACACTTTCCGGCTCCCGGTGAAATATCCGGGAGCTGTTTTTTGTTGACAAAATGAACTTACGGTTTATTATTATAATGTAGATACTATTCAGGGAGGTGTTTTCTTGGCTGATTCTCATATCGTCCACATAACTCAGGCTCCGCAGTTGTCGGGTAAAGAGTCCGTGCCGGACGGCGCGGTGTGCGGCAACGGGGATCTGGCGGTCATACTGGGCAACTGTCCCGACGGTGCCCGACTGTATCTCTCAAAATGCGATGTCTGGGAGGGCGTGGAACAGGCGGAAAGCGGCGGGATAAAGCCGCTTGGTATGATAGACATCCTCGTCCCCCCGGAGCTTTACGCTCATTATGACGTTGTTCAGGATATGGACAAAGGCTTGATACAATGCCGGTTCGTGCAGGGTGAAAAATACTGCGCCTTCACCGTCACCGTACATAAAACGGAAAATTCAATTTGCATAGAAAACATCGGAAATGTTCCCATAGGACCTGTCCTGAAGGTATATGAAAACGCCGCCGATGGAACTGCCGACACATGGGAACAGGATGGCGTCCGCGGCATTGGCAGACATTTCTGCGGAGATTGCTGTCAGTATGAGACCCACGCATACGCAGGCGGCAGGCAGGTTGATGAAAACAGATCATATTTCTTCGCCGCAACGAATCACGACACCGACGAGCCTTTGGAGACGGTCATACAAAAGATAAACGGCATTGACCCGGACAAGCTTGACGCCCTTTCGGAGGTTCATGCCGGGGCTTGGCAGGAGTTTTGGGCAAAATCATCATTTCGCTGTTCAGATCCCTTGCTGGAAACGGCATGGGTCGCTTCACAGTATTTTCTTGCGATCTGCGCGGGCAATCCGAAATTTCCCCCGGGGCTTTACGGCAACTTCATCACCGTAGAAAAACCATCGTGGCACGGGGACTATCATCTGAATTATAATTATCAGGCGCCCTTCTACTCCGCCTGCTCATCAAATCATCCGGAGCTGACTGACGGCTACATTGCTCCCCTTGAGGAATTTATGCCGAAGGGGAACGAATTTGCCCGGCGTTTGGGATGTGACGGAATACTTTACCCTGTGGGAATAGCACCGAAAGGGCTTTGCACCGAGCTTGAGAAAGAACACCCCTACAGCTTTGAACGGCTGTTTCTGGGGCAGAAAAACAATCAGCTCCACCCGGCGGATATTGCAATTTTCCGCTGGAGAGCGACCCGGGATACGGAATATGCCCGCGAACAAGCCTACCCCTATCTTAAAGCCTGTCTTGCATTTTTTGAGCAGTACGGCACATGGGAGGCGAACGGACGCTTTTCAGTCTGCGACGATTCCGTTCACGAGGTTCCGATCTACCGAAAGGATTTCACTCCGAAAAAATATAAGAAAGTCCTTCATGACAAGAACAATGTTCTCACACTGGGGCTTCTGCGCATGGGGCTGGGCGCCGCCATTGACATGGCAACTGTCCTCGACACAGACCCAGGAAAGGTCGAGCTATGGCAAAAAATGCTCAAAAACCTGTCCCCATTCCCCACCTGCATACGTCGGGGCAGACGGGTGTTCCGATATACAGAATCGGGTCAGCGTTGGAACGGCAACGGAGACGTGGGGCTGCAGCATGTTTACCCCTGCGGCTGTATCGGACTCTCTTCCCCCGAAAAAGAGCTGCGAACAGCGCGGAACACATTCCGCATGAAACGGCGCTGTCTGACTGACGATAACGCCGTATCCTCGTACTATCCCATGGCGGCACGCCTGGGTGAAGACCCCCGGTGGATAATAAAAAATCTGCGGGAATTTCTGATAAAATTCAGGCTGCCCAACCTTCTGTTCACATTGAAAGGCGGCGGGCTTGAATACTGCTCAATAGCCGCTGCGGCGCTGAACGAAATGGTGCTTCAAAGCCATCAGGGCACGGTGCGCGTCTTCCCCTGCTGGGATGCCGGAACGGACTGTTCATTTGATTCTCTCCGGGCTGACGGAGCTTTTCTGGTCTCATCCCGTGTTCAGGGCGGCCGCTTTGGCGAAACACGGGTCTTTGCCGAAAAGGGCGGCTCCCTGTCCGTTGTACTCCCATATGACGGAGCCGTGACAAAAACGAAAGGCACCATCCGTGAGATCGAAGGCAGGACGGTGACCCTTGAAACAGAGGCGGGGGATGAGATCATTATTTCTCCGAAAAACTGAACAGACATATTCAGACACAAAAATCACCGCAGGCAGTGAATATCCGCCCGCGGTGATGATCTTTTGTTTTGATTTATTCTGCGGCGACAGGTTTTTTTTCCTCCTCCGCCTTTTCGGCAGCCTCCGCCGCTTCTTTGGCGTCCCTCTCCGCTCTCATTTCATTGAGGGTTATGCCCTTTTCCCTTGCCGCAAAAACTTCCTCAGCCGGGAATCCGCTGATGTAGCACTGCTTGTACTTCACAGGTATGCCCTTTTTGGCGATGATTACATTGATGACCACCAGCGCCGCGGCGACCCCGAGGAATACAAAGGCTCCGAAGGCAACCTTTCCGGAGTAAGCGCCGGGGAACAGGTTGATTATGCTCTTGCTGAATTTCGTAAACATCACTAAGCTTACAGCCGCGCTGATCACTGCCAATGAATCTACTGTAATGTTCCTCACCTTGCTTTTCTTGCCGGATGAGAAAAAGACAAAAATAAGATTTACTATCGACAGCAGAACCGAAAGCAGGACCGTAACTATTGCTATAAAATATTCCTTGAATGCTGTGCCCAGCACCGGGGATCTCATATATGCGAACAGAGCGTCAAAATCCAGTTTTGAAACAAAATCATAAAGGAACAAAAGGTTTACCGTACTGGATCTATCTATGTAAGGACCGGAAAATGAGACCTTAACAAGAGGCAGGAACAGCGCTCCTATCGCAAGGAAGCAGAAGACGAACCTCATTATAGCCAACTTTGAACCGAAAAGGGAGGCTTTTATCCTGTCTACCTTAGCCTGAAAATGAACGTGCTCCTCCTCCACTTTGTCAGCGTCGGCAAGAAGTCTTTCATCCATTTTATAATAAAGGACATTTACTCCGCACTTAGGACAGTCCGGTTTGATATCCTTGAGCTTGAGCTTGTATCCGCATTTGGGACAATATGATGCCATACCATTACCTCCGTCTGTTACAGAATGAAACCCATTTATACATATATTTATTTTATGGTAACACATTTATATAATAAAAGCAAGCGCATTTTAATAGTATATAATGACAACATTTCTATTGAACCTTTGTGCAAATTTACGGTTGATTCGCTGAATTTATATTTTTCCTTTTACTCATTTGACAATTATGATATAATATTTTAAAAAACGTAAAAACGGAGGTACCGGCATGGGCTGGTTCATTAACTCGCTAATAGTTATCGCCGCCTGGGGCAGCGCCGATTTGTTTTATAAAAAAGGATCTGACAGAAAAGACAGATACAGCGCGATCAAGATAGTCATAGCCGTGGGCTTTGTAATGGGCATACACGCGATTATTTATATGCTCATAAATCAAATCGACTTTTCCCCCATGCTTATGTTAAAATATCTGCCCGTTTCCCTTATGTACGCCGGTTCTATGGCGATAGGCTATGTGGGTCTGCGCTACATAGAGCTTTCGGTTTGTTCCCCCATTCAGAATTCTTCCGGAGCAGTAGCTTCCATACTTTGCTTCATCTTCCTTAAAATCAAACCGCTGCCCATAGTGATATTGGGCATTGCGCTTATAAGTGTGGGTATATTCCTGCTTTCACTCTTTGAGAAGAAAGAGGAGGACAAACTGAGAACAGCCTCCGGCGAGGCGGTGGACAAAAAGTATGTAACGGGCGCCCTTGCAATCATTTTCCCCATACTCTACTGCATAATCGACGGCCTTGGCACCTTTGCGGACGCGATATATCTGAACGAAGACAAGCCTATCATGTCGGAGGACGAGGCTCTGCTCGCCTACGAGTTCACCTTTTTGCTCATCGCGGCGATCTGCTTTATCTACCTGAGATTCATAAAGAAAGAGCGCTTCAACGTCATAAAGGAACACGACAAATTCTTTGCCGCCGGCTTTGAGACCCTGGGTCAGTATTTTTATGTGTTCGCAATGGCTGACGAGTCCTCCGTTGCCGCCGCAATGGTTTCCGCCTACTGCGTTTTCTCGGTGATACTTTCAAGACTTTTCCTTAAAGAAAAGCTTACCTTCAAGCAGTATATTGCCATCATCACCGTTACAGCTGGCATAATTCTGCTGGGTATTTTCAGCGATGTGTAATAATACCCGCGTTCATGTTGACTTTATCCGGAAATGCGTATATCATAGACTTAACGAAAAACGACCGAAAGGCATGATTTTTGTTGAACGAGATGAATCATTATCACAGAGTATATGCCAAAATAGATCTGGATGCTCTGGAGCACAATGTTGAAATAGTACGCGAAAAAATCCCATCCGCCACCAAGCTCATGGCTGTGATAAAGGCTGACGCCTACGGTCACGGCGCGGTTGGCGTTGCGGAATTTCTGCGGGATAAGGTGGATTATTTCAGCGTCGCCATACTGGAGGAGGCGCTTGAGCTTAGAAAAAACGGCGTGACCCTGCCCATACTGATCCTGGACTACACCTCCCCTACCCAGTATCCCATACTCATAGACGCCGACGTCACTCAGACTATTTTTACCGAGGAGGACGCTGTAAAGCTCTCCGAGGAAGCCGTAAAGCTCAACAAAACGGCAAAGATACATATTGCCATAGATACGGGTATGTCCCGCATAGGCTTTGATCTCAGCGAAAAAAGCGTTGAAATAGTGGAACGCATCTCCCGGCTGCCGAATATATTAATTGAGGGCATTTTCAGTCACTACGCCACTGCGGACTGCGCGGATAAATCCTTTGCGGCAGTCCAAAAAGACAGGTTCAAGGACTTTGTGGCAAGGCTTGAAAGCCGTGGAATACATATACCCATAAAGCATATGTGCAACAGCGCCGCCATAATCGAGTTTGACGATTATTTCGACATGGTCCGTTTGGGTATTTCCCTTTACGGAATGTATCCTTCGGAGGACGTAAACAAAAATATACTCAGTTTTAAACCCGTAATGTCCATAAAGACCCACATAATCTTTATCAAGACCATACAACCCGGCGTGGGCGTAGGCTACGGTCAGACCTTTACGGCAAAGCGTCCCACAAGGCTGGTCACCCTGCCTGTAGGTTACGCGGACGGCTATCCCCGGGCTCTTTCATCGAAGGGCAGAGTCCTGATAAACGGGGAATACGCTCCCATCGTGGGCAGGATATGCATGGATCAGATGATGGTGGACGTTACGGATATCGGTCCCGTCCATTCCGAGGATGAGGTCACCCTAATGGGTGAAGACAAGGGCAGCTTCATCTCCGCGGAGGAGATAGGCGATATGTCCTGCTCCTTCAATTATGAGGTGGTGTGCGGAGTCAGTCCCCGGGTGCCTCGTGTATATTATAAGGGCGGCATCGCCGTGGGATTCAGCTCTCCCCTTCCCACCGCCGCCGATTATTATCACTTTATGCACGACCCGAAATAAGTATTGATTTTTTATGTAAAAAGTGTTAAAATATAAAATAACAACAGGGGTGCTGACTTAACGTCGGCTGAGATCATACCCTCGGTGGCGCCGCAAACGCGATCGCCGTATACCTGATTCGGATAATGCCGACGTAGGAAGTTGACACAACAGAATTTTTATTCCGTTCTGAAAATTCGTCCGGTACGTCCGAATAGGTCGTACCGGATCTTATTTTGGGGGTCACCTTCTTGAAAGGAAGATATATAAAATGGAAAAGAAAAAAATGCAGCCGAAAAACCTCAGACTCGCCGTGGGCGGCGTCATGGTCGCGGCAGCAATAATTTTGTCGATGATAAAAGTGTACGAACTGCCCTACGGCGGCTCAATAACCCTGTGCAGTATGCTCCCCGTTATGCTCATCGGATATATGTACGGCATACGCTTTGGAATGTTATGCGGACTTGTTGACGGTGTCATTCAGGCAATAATGGGCACAGCCACCCAGGCGTTTGCGGGTCAGAAATGGTGGGGCGTATTATTGATTTTATTACTTGACTACATAGTCGCCTTCTCCGTTCTGGGGTTAGGCGGACTGTTTTCTAAAAAGATCAAAAATCCCAGACTGTCGTTTGCCTCCGGTATAGTGGTGGCAGGGCTTGCAAGACTTGCGGCGCATTTTGTATCTGGAGTGATACTCTTCGGTCAGTGGGCGGAATGGTATTTCACACAGGACGGGTTCCCGAAATTCGGCGGCACGATCCTGGCTAACTTTTCCGGCTGGAAGCTTTCCGCGATATATTCCGCCATATATAATTTAAGCTACATGCTGCCCGAAATAATTATCTCGGCAGTTGTGGGCGTGATCCTTATTTCCGTACTGAATAATGTTATAGAAAAATATAAATGAATTCTTCCATCTTTCCTTTTTTTAGGATCACCGCTTCAGAGCAAAGAGCTTTGAAGCGGTGATTTATTATTTATAAAGTTTTACGCAGTAAACGTATTCGGACTTCATATCGTCCGGATTGATCCCGGGAAAGACGAGCTTTACCCTGCCCTTATCCTCTGTGACCTCCACCGGAGCGTCACAGCCCAGTATCTCAGCCTTAAGACCGGCGGAATATTCCACATCGTTCAGCGTAACGCTGCCAAAGGGGAAATCGTAAAGAAACGCGTAAACATTGCCGTTGTTTGCGGTGTATTTTACCCGGGGCTGGTTGCTGTTTTTGTATCTGCGGCTGCCGTAAACAGCCTCCCCGTTCACGTTGAGCCACTCTCCCATCTGCAAAAGCCTTTCCTGCTGAATAGCGGGAATGGTGCCGTCCGCGGCGGGACCTATGTTGAGCAGCAGGTTGCCGCCCTTGCTTATAAGCTCCACGAACATCTCTATGAGCGCCTTGGGTGAAAGATAATCCTCGGGATCTTCTATTCTGTTGAATCCGAATGACCTGCCTATACCTCGGCACTCCTCAAAGGGTCTGTCAAGTACCACGTCCTCGATCTTTTTGTTTCCTTCGATAAAGCCGTATTCCGTGGTGAAATTTCCTCCCAAATGACCTCTTGTTTCCTTGCCCCAACGGTCATTGGGAACGATCACGTCTTTGACGGAGGACTCGTTATAGAGCCACTGTAAGAAATCCGTGCTGTGCCATACGCTGCTGGGATGATCCCACTCTCCGTCGGTAAACAGCGTATAGGGCTTGTATTTTTCCACCAATTCCTTAAGCATGGGGATAAGGTGTTTGAGCGCGTACTCCTCCGGGTCTTTAAGATACAGGGGATTATACCATTCATAAACGGAATGGTATACGCCGAATTTCACGTCAGTTTTATCAAGCGCCGCCTTGAGCTCCTCGCAGAAATCCCTGTGGGGTCCCACGTCAAAGCTGTTCCAATTCCATGCGTAGTCGCTCTTATACATACAGAAGCCGTCATGGTGTTTGGAAACAAGATTTATATACCTGGCTCCCGCCTTTTGAAACAGTTCCGCCCATTCGTCAGCGTCAAACAGTTCGGCTTTGAACTGACCTGCGAAATCCTCATACTTGAAGTTTTCACCGTAGGTTTTTTTATGAAAATCAACCACAGCCTCAAAGTCATTTTTCAGCTGATGCCCGTACCATTCGGCGTAGTCGCCCTTCCTTGTGTAGGCGGGCACGGAGTAGAGACCCCAATGTATGAAAATCCCGAACTTGGCGTCCTCAAACCATGCGGGCACCTTGCGGGTATTAAGAGATTCCCATGTGTTTTCGTATTTCAAAAATTACACCTCATTCTCAAAATATCAAGCAGGTTCTTCGTCGCTGTAGGGCTCTGAAGTCGTTTCCTCCTGGCTCGGCTGTGTAGGCGGCGCTCCCCATACGGTGATATACACTTTTGTGCCCTTGTCGTATTCCAACTCCTCCTGCGGAAGAACGCTTATGATCTCACCCTCAGGATGTGAACCGTCGTTCTGGTTTTCCTTCTTTTCACAGACGAAGCCCAGACCTGTAAGAAGAGTGTATACGTCGTCATACTTCATACCCGTGTGCATTATCTTAGGCAGGACTATTTTTTCCTTGCCGAGACTTACAAATATTCTTATCTCGGTGCCTTTTTTGACCGAGGTATTTGCTTCTATGCTCTGGGATATAACATATCCCTCCGCTATCTTATCGTCATACATTTCTTCCTTGACGATCTTAAACTTTGAATTATACGCGCCCTGTGTGGATATCTGTGTATATCTGCGTCCCACGAAATTGGGCACCACCACGATCTCATCTACAACGGAGGTCTCATCCGGCACGGTGACTTCGGTGTTGTTTTTAAAAAGCCTGTCCTTAAAAACAGTCATCGCCAGGATCGACACTACAACAATGCCCACCGCGATTATTGAAACTGCCGTGATTATTCCCACAGAAGCGTTGGACATCTTTTTCTTTGCAGGTCTGGCAGGCGGTGCGTTATCGTTATTGTGCTGAGAAATATCATAATCGCTTGCCGCCACAGCAGCGGGCGCGGCGGAAAGCTCCGCGCGAAGCTGTTCGACGTTTCTCGTCCTGTCCTCCGGCAGGATCTGCATGGAGTTCACGAGTCCGTTTATAAAATATGCAGGCATCTGCTCCGCAAATTTGCCAGGGACCATAAGTCTGTCGTTTGTGATCCTTATTGAAGCGTCTATGGGGTCCGTGCCTATCAGCGCCCGATACATGACCGCGCCAAAGGCATATATATCTGTCCACGGACCCTGCTGACCGGAATATCCGTACTGCTCAATGGCGGCATAGCCCTGGAAGAGCTGGGGGTTGAGCTCGCTCTTGCTTGTTCTTGCCTGTCCGATGCAGAAACCGGAAATTTTCATCTTCCCGTCCTTGCCCACAAAAAGAGTTGTGGGTGATAAGCCCCTGTGGATTATCCCCGAAGAATGAAGGGTACCGAGGGTGGACAGTACCGGCATGAAAAGCTGGCGGACCCGCTCCCATGAAAGGTAACCGGTGTCGCTGCTCAAAAGATATTCACGGAGGGTCATGCTCTCCTCATACTCATAAAAGGTGTACGCCGTATTGTTTTCTTCAAGAATATCCACAGCGCATATAAGAGCCGACAGTCCCCTGAGCCTGACCAGCTTTCGCCACAGCTCAAGAAAGCTCTGCATGATCGAAGAAAACGCCTCTTCCTTACCGGGAAGGACATTTATTGCTTTTCCGTTGGGTGCGCGGGTAACAAGGGTGTCGGGGAACAGCTCGCGGATATTCACCGGGACCTTGCGCGTGAGATCCCAGCCTATATAAGTGGCTCCCTCGCCGTTGTAGTCCAACAGCTTACCCACAAGGTAACGGTTGCCTATAACCGTGCGTATGGGCAGATACGGAGCGATCTGCAGGGTATCTGCGTCAAACCCGCAATGGGGACACTGCTTTTGAGCGCCTATATCTCTCATACAGCTCATGCACAGATCGTCTGTATTGATCATCAAAATCTCCCCTTTGGAATTATTTTCCCGTAGAAATAATATCCATAGAAACAGAATATCAAGTTTAATGATACAAGAACCCCATATCTTTGTCAATAAAATTCAAATTACTGTAACCTGCTGTAACTTTTATTAACTTTTTAACACAAAGAGAAAATCCCCCGATATGAAACGCCAATCATATCACGGGGATTTCTATATGAATTTCCAGAATTCCTTTGCAAAGAATACATTTTTATTTTTATAAAACTGTTTTCAAGAATTCTGAAAAGTCATTGCTTATTTTACATGTGGAAACGTAATCTATCTGAGGATAAAACGCTGTTTCATAAACCAGACCGGAAACGGTTTTGATCTTGATCGTAACGGTTCTGAATACCGTTTCTTCAACATCAACCGCGGGGGTCTCGGGAGCTGAGGTCTCCGTCTCCTCTGTGACCGTTGCCGACTCGGCTGTGGTCTCTTCTTCCTTAGGAGCCTCTGTGACGTCGGGCTCTGCGGCAGGCACGGGTTTGATCAAAGCCTTTACAGCCTTTTCGTACTCGTCTTTATCGCCTTCCGCTTTTGAAAGCTCCTCGAATACTTTCTGAATATCTTCGATCACAGCGGTCTTTTCGCCTTCGGAGATCGTGACCTCTGCAATATCCTCTGCCGATGTGATTCCGAATATATCAAAATACGTCTTGATGTCGTTTTCCGTCGTATTATCGAACATGAACAGCCTGCAGTTGCCGTCCCTATCTTCAAGCACAAGGAAGAAGCTTCCCTTTATCGGCAAATACTTTCTTATCTCTTCACCGCCGAAAAATTCGTTTTCCTCCTCCACGATCGCGATCAGTTTGCCCACATCTTCCGTCTTTACGGTAATGTCAACAGGCAGATCCTTCGCGAGTTCCTCTGTTACTTCCTTATATGTTACGGAATTCAGCGTAAAGGTCTTTTCCACCTTTTCGATCTCGGTATCAACTACCTGCGCGGGATTGGTGCTTTCAGTCTCAGCCTCAGGTTCGCTCTTTACGGCTTTCTGCTTCCCGGCGGAGTCCGCGGTCGTCGTCAAAGCGGAGCTGTTTTTATCTTCTCCTGTAAAGAAGCTCTTTGCGGTATCCACAAAGCCCTCAAGAGATACAGGCAGCTTGCCTGCCGTATCCAGCGCCTTGAAGCCGGCGATAGCAGTGATAACAACTAAAGCGGCGGCTATGGCGGGGACAAAAGAATGCCACCTGAAGTGGGACTTTTTCTGTGAATTAAGTATGTTTTCAAGCATTCTGTCGGTCTGCTCTTCTGTAGGCTTGACCTTGTCAAAAGCTCTGACTATGTCACTTCTTTTCATTGTTATCACCTCCTAAATTGATTTTCAGCAACTCCCTGCCCTTACGAAGATAACCCCTGACAGTTGCGTCCGGTCTGCCGATCATCTCGGCGATCTCGTAGGTTTTGTAGCCTTCGTAGTAATACAGGTATATCACTGTCTTATATTTATCGGGTAAAGCTAAAACTTTTTCGAGTGTTTCGTCCACCTCAAAGGACTTGTCCTCTTCGTCCTCGGACTCTCCTACGACCTCAAGGCTGACTGTTTTCCTCCAGAAATGCTTCAATATATCCCGGCAATGATTGGAGGCTGTTCTTATGAGCCAGGCTTTTTCGTGCTCCTCGCTCTCGAACTCACCCTTATAGTTCATCAGCTTTATGAAAGTGTCTTGTACAGCATCCTCCGTATCGTGCTCATTCTTGAGGAACATGAAGCAGACACGGTACACTGTATCGACGTGACGGTTATAAATCTCTGAAAACTCTTTGTCCGTACGTGACAGAGAATCAGGCATTTATTAACCTCCTCTCACATACAATACGCTTGAACAGGCAAAAATGTTGTATGTTTTTTAAAATTTTTTAAAATTTTCTTTATTTCAGGAGTTTTTTTCGGCTTCCGCCGCCTCGGCAAGAGCCTTTGCAAGCTGATCCGGGCAGGATGTGGACTTAAAGCCGCAGCGAATGCCGCTGAACTTTTTGATAACGTCCTCCACCTTCATGCCCTTGACTATTTCGGAAATACCGGCAAGATTGCCCGCGCAGCCTCCGTCAAAGCTTACGCTTTTTATAGTATCTCCGTCCAACTCAACGGCAATGCTCCTTGAACAGGTACCCTTCGTTTTGTAATTATATACCATGATATCCGGACAGACCTCAGAGAACTGCCTGTCCAATTCACTCTCCTTAAACAAAATTTGGCAAAGTTTAACCTATTTTATATATTTTACATCATTATATACAATAATGCAAGTATCAACAGCCTGTCTGCGTTATTTTCCGTGAGAATAATTACAAGAGCGAGTATCAGCAGCCTGTCGTCGTATCCGGCGTCCGTCTGTATGCCTTCCCTGTTGTTCTCCTCTCCGTTTCTCTGATTTGAAAACGGTACCTTTGCCTTTATAAGCTCCGACCGGCTGTTGTTTTTAAGCACCGCGTTTACATAGTCGTTTTTCGCAGGGCGGGGTTCCGCTGTTTTTTCGAAAATGATTTCCCCCGTTGGCTCATCCAACCCTTTCTTTGACCTTTTCTGCATCTCAAACGCCTTTTTTACCGCCTGTTCACGCATATAATTCAATTCGTTTTGTGAAAAATTCATCTTCTCCCTCCCTTTTCTCAGACAGTCTATCCGTCCTTCAAAGCTCCTCGTTTATCAGCGGCAGCAGATCAATAAGCTTTATTATCTGCATGGCGTCGTCCGCCCTTTTCCGCTTATCCTCACTGAGCAGTGGCTTAAGGGCGGCTATGAGATCTGTGCGGCTGTCCCTTTTGTTCATCGCCGACATTATCTTAGTGATCTTAGCCAGCATTTCCGGGGACAGAGAAGGTGACGTTCCCGCCGCGCTGTCAGTGTTTTTGCCGCTGCCGTTATTTTCTCCGCCGCTGCTGCCCAGTATCGACTGTGCCGCCGTTCTAAGTGCGTCAATATCATCAGGGGATAAGCCTCCGATAATATCATTTATGCTGTCCATGTCCATAAAATTCAACCTTTTCCTTCTTGATTTTTCAGCCTTTCAATAAGCTTCTTTGCCGCCTGAGACTCAAGCATTTTCTTCATCTCCTCCGGATTATTCATTATACGCCCCAGAGCCGTGATCTGTTCCTCATTAAGGTTGCTGTCAGCGAATTCCTTAAGCGCGTTTTTCTGTTCTTCTCCGCTTTTTTTGCCGGCATTAAGCGCTTTCACAAAATTTATAAGCTGCTGCGGGGATAAATTATTATTTTGCATTGAAATCACGCTCCCAATCTGTTAATATATACATATGAATTATAAGGGAGAGATATGCTTGCGTATACTTGCTCTTTCTGATTCCCACCGGGATGTCTTTTCTTTGCAGTCCGCCATAGAGGCGCAGCCCTCGGCAGATATAATAGTTTTTCTCGGGGACGGAGAAAACGATATTGATCAGATGTGCAGGCTTTTTCCGCATAAGCCCATCGTCTGTGTCGGCGGAAACTGCGATTTTTCACGCCTCAACCCGGAAACGCGGCTCATTCCCTGCGAGGGCGTAAAGATCTTCTGTACCCACGGGCACAGACAGATGGTAAAGTACGGTACCGAGCGGCTTATGTTTGACGCCCTCAAGGCCGGAGCCGATATAGCCCTTTACGGTCATACCCATATACAGGACTACGAATACGTCAACGGTCTTCATCTGTTTAATCCCGGCAGTATAAGGGACGGCAGATACGGAGTTATAGACATAAATCCCTCGGGAATAAACTGCATCAAACTGAGACTTCCCGAATGATATTAAAATAAAATCTGTTTTGGACGGTGTTTTTAATATGAGTAAATTCAAGAAAACGCTGATAATCGTTCTCGTCGTTATCGGAATTCTGTCGCTTATATTCGGCATACTGTTTTTAAAAATGAATTTTGACCCGGCGCACAAGACCTTTAAAACGGTTTATACGGAGAAGGACTACGATCTGCCGGAGGGCGACAAGCTCCAGCTCATTTTCATAAAGGTCTCCCTCAACGACATACAGGTCAAGGTGTCCCCGGACAATCAAATACATCTGCGATATTATGAGGATAATTTCGGTAAATATGAGCTGTTCGATGACATTGAAGACGGCGTATTGCAGCTGAATTATACCCTTGAAAAAAGCACCCAGTCAAAGATGGATTTTCTCAAGGTCGACCGTGATACCACCCTTTACCTCAGCATACCTTCGGACTACAAGGGAGCGATAAACGTTTCCACCACGGACGGAAACGTTACCGCAAGCGGTTTAAAGCTAATCACCCTGCTCTCCATGACCTCCGTCAACGGCAGCATAACCGCAGACGATATAATCACCGTGTCAAAATTCGGCGCTATTTCCTCTGTAGGCGACATCAACTGCACCGACATCATGTGCGGCAACGCATATATAAAGAGCGAAAACGGCACAACTCAGCTGGATAAATTTGAGGTCGCCGACAAGCTTCAGATGGAATCCGTGGACGGCAATGTAAAAGCCTTAAACCTTACGGCGGAATATTTTGATCTCAAGACCGTAAGCGGTACCATGGACGCATACGTTTTGGGCAAAAGCGACGACTACTTTATGAAAACCACCCCCAACAAGGGCACTATCAATGTTCCCGAGGGCACAAGAAGGGCAAAGGGTACCCTTAAAACAGAGACCGAAACAGGTACAATAAACGTTGTATTTTCAGAACAATAACTTATCAAAAGCAGAAAGAGGTGTTGCATCATGAGCTATGCGGACAAATGCTTTATTGAGAATTGCAGGGATATTCTCGAAAACGGATTCAGCGACAAGGATTATAACGTGCGTCCCAAATGGGAGGACGGCACTCCCGCCCATACCGTCAAAAAATTCGCCATGGTCACAAGATATGATCTCTCAAAGGAATTTCCGGCAATGACCCTGCGCAGAACAGCTTTCAAATCCGCTGTTGACGAGATACTCTGGATATGGCAGAAAAAGTCCAACAACATAAACGAGCTGGGCAGCAGGATCTGGGATTCATGGGCGGACGAGACCGGCTCAATAGGCAAGGCTTACGGCTATCAGCTGGGGGTCAAGCACCAGTATCCCGAGGGAGAATTCGATCAGGTGGACAGGGTGCTCTATGACCTTAAGAACAACCCCATCAGCCGCAGGATCATGACAAACATCTATGTGCATCAGGATCTCCATGAAATGCACCTCTACCCCTGCGCCTACAGCATGACCTTCAATGTGACCGAAGGCAAGCTCAACGGCATCCTCAACCAGCGTTCTCAGGATATGCTGGTGGCAAACAACTGGAACGTATGCCAGTACGCCGTACTGCTCCATATGTTTGCTCAGGTAAGCGGTCTTAAAGTGGGCGAGCTTGTTCACGTTGTAGCGGACGCTCATATCTACGACCGTCACATCCCGCTTGTAAAGGAGCTTATAACCCGTGAACCCTTCCCCGCTCCCACGTTTAAGATCGACACGGGCATAACCGATTTTTATAAGTTCACCAAGGACAGCGTAAGCCTTGAAAACTACCAATATCACGAGTTCAACACAAAGATCCCCGTTGCAGTATAAGGAGAGTTTGAAATGAAGCTGATAGTCGCCGTAGACAACAACTGGGCAATCGGCAGCGGCAACGAGCTGCTGTTCCGCATCCCGGAAGATATGAAGAGATTCAAAGCCTTTACCACAGGGAACACCGTGGTCATGGGCTACAATACCCTGCTGTCATTTCCCGGCAGCAGACCCCTCCCCAACAGAACGAATATAGTTTTGTGCGACGACCCCTCGGTAAACGTTGAAGGAGCTGTCATGTGCGGTTCCCTTGAGGCTCTGTTGGAGGAGCTGAAAAATTATGACAGTGACAAGGTCTTTGTTATAGGCGGCGCAATGGTGTACCGGCTTCTGTTGGACTATTGCAGCGAAGCTTATATCACAAAAATACAAAGCGCCGGTGAGGCTCCGGACAAATTCTTCCCGAATCTTGACGAAGATCCCAAATGGGAGATAGCCGAGGAATCGGAGATCAACGAACACAATGGCACAAAGTTTAAATATGTGACTTATGTAAAAAATAAAAATTTTGCATAACAGTACGGATAACAGGTTCCATTCAAACAATGGAGCCTGTTTTTTGCCTTTCCATTGAGGACCCGGCAACCGTGAAGCCGCCGTATCCGGGGCTTTTAAGCCCCGCGATACGGCTTTTTTGGTTATATCTGCTGATTTTGCAAATAAATTCCGATAAAAATTACGGAACAAATGTCCCCTATAAATCTTCTAACAAAATAGCCAAAAACGGATATTTCAAATAAAAAATATTTGAATAAAATAGTCAAAAACTCTTGATAATTATTTTAAAGGTTGTTATAATAGATATGTTGTTATTTGTAAAATAGCGATATTATGGTATTCATGTCAAAAGAAGGGATGAATAAAAGCATGGAGCATTACGATGTGCCTATTTACCTGTTCCATCAGGGCAACAACATAAAGGCATACGAATATATGGGCGCGCATCGGATACCCGGCGGGGATGAAACAGTCTTCCGCACATGGGCTCCCCACGCCAAAACCGTAAGCGTTGTCGGGGATTTCAACAACTGGGATCCCTACGCCTGCCCCATGAACAAAATAAACGATCAGGGACTGTGGGAAGCGATCCTGCCCTCGATCAAACAGTTTGACCTGTATAAATTCTGCATAACCGCCGCGGACGGCAGACAGATATACAAGGCCGATCCCTATGCCTTCCATGCCGAGACCCGTCCCGGCACGGCGTCCAAATTTTACGACATAGGCAATTATCAATGGACAGACGGCGAATGGATGGAAAAGAGAAGTCAGGCAAAGACCTACGACTCCCCGGTCAACATCTATGAAGTCCACGCCGGATCATGGAAGCTTCACGAGGACGGCAATTTTCTCTCCTACCGTGAGCTTGCGGATGAGCTTATAGACTATGTTCTGGATATGGGCTATACCCACATTGAGCTGATGCCAGTCAACGAGCATCCCTTTGACGGCTCCTGGGGATATCAGGCGACAGGTTATTTTGCCCCCACCTCAAGGTACGGCGAGCCCGCGGATTTCATGTACTTCATCGACCGCTGTCACAACGCCGGTCTGGGAGTTATCCTTGACTGGGTCCCGGCTCATTTTCCAAAAGACGCCTTCGGGCTTTATGAATTTGACGGCGAACCCTGCTACGAGTACAGCGACTTTGCCCGAGGAGAACACCTGCAATGGGGCACAAGGGTCTTTGACTACGGCAGGAACGAAGTTGTCAGCTTTCTTACCTCCAGCGCCATGTTCTGGATAGATAAATACCACGCCGACGGTCTGCGCATAGACGCCGTGGCCTCCATGCTTTATCTGGATTACGGCAGGCAGGACGGTGAGTGGCTGCCCAACATTTACGGCGGTCGTGAAAATTTAGAGGCGATAAGTTTCTTCAACAAGCTCAACACCCTTGTTTTCAGAGAACATGAAGACGTTATGATGATCGCCGAGGAAAGCACCGCCTGGCCCATGGTGACAAAGCCCGTGGATTCCGGCGGACTGGGCTTCAACTACAAATGGAACATGGGCTGGATGAACGACTGCCTGCGGTACTTCTCCCTTGACGGGATATACAGGAAATTCAACCACAGTTGTCTTACCTTCTCTTTCTTCTATGCGTTTTCGGAGAATTTTATATTGCCGATATCCCATGACGAGGTCGTCCACGGCAAATGCTCGCTCATAAGCAAAATGCCCGGTAACTATGAAGAAAAATTTGCCGGAGTCCGCTCCTGCCTCGGCTACATGATGGCTCATCCCGGCAAGAAACTGCTGTTCATGGGTCAGGAATTCGGACAGTTCATAGAGTGGAACTACAAGCAAGGGCTTGACTGGATGCTTCTCGATTACGAAAAGCACCGTCAGCTCAGGGAATATACAAAGGCGCTCAACAAATTCTACCGTGACAATTCTCCACTTTGGGAGATAGATTATGACTGGGCGGGCTTCCAGTGGATCACAAACGATGATTCCGACAATTCGGTAATAGCCTTCCGCAGGATGGACAAACAGGGCGGCGAGATCGTCGCGGTATTCAATTTCACGGTCAATATGCGGAAAAACTACGTTATCGGCGCGCCCCGGCCGGGCACCTACGAGGTTGTCTTTTCCTCGGACAGTGAGGAATTCGGCGGCACGGGTACAGGCAGCAAGGGCAAGATAAAGTCTTTTAAAAACAGCACCCACGGATTCGACAACAGTCTTTCCCTTGACCTTCCGGGTCTGAGCGCTGTTTACCTGAAGTTTACCGCGCCCCCTGCCCGCAGAGGCAGAAAACTAAAAAATAAAGCTGAAGATTAAAACTCAATCACATATAAGGGAGGATCATATTTTATGGCTAAAAAAACAGAGTGTGTTGCTATGCTTCTTGCCGGCGGTCAGGGCAGCCGACTGGGCATACTTACAAAAAACATCGCAAAACCTGCAGTACCCTACGGCGGCAAATACCGGATAATCGACTTTCCCCTTTCCAATTGCGTAAACTCCGGTATATACACCGTGGGTGTGCTTACCCAGTATCAGCCCCTTGTGCTCAATGACTATATCGGCAATGGTCAGCCCTGGGATCTGGACAGGACCAACGGCGGCGTGCACATTCTCTCTCCCTATCAGCAGATAAAGGGCAGCGAGTGGTACAAGGGCACGGCAAACGCTATATATCAGAATATAAACTTCATCGACAGATATGACCCGGAGTATGTACTGGTACTCTCCGGAGATCATATATATAAAATGGACTACTCCAAAATGATCACCTTTCACAAGGAAAAACAGGCGGACTGCACCATTGCGATGCTCGAGGTACCCTGGGAGGAAGCATCACGCTTCGGCCTTATGATACTCAACGAGGACGGCTCCATTTCAGAGTTTGAGGAGAAACCCAAGAATCCCAGAAGCAACAAGGCTTCCATGGGCGTTTATGTGTTCACCTGGAAAAAGCTCCGTCAGTATCTTATTGACGACGAGAACAAGGAAGGCTCCAGCAACGACTTCGGCAAGGACGTTATCCCCGCCATGCACGGCGACGGTCAGCGTATGTTCGCCTATCAGTTCGACGGATACTGGAAAGACGTGGGTACGATAGGCAGCCTTTGGGACGCCAATCTTGACCTGCTAAATCCCAAGATCGGTCTTGATCTCAGCGATGATTCCTGGAGGATATATTCGCGCAACCCGTCCCTTCCTCCCCATTATATCTCACCGGAGGCGACCATTCAGAACTCAATGATAACAGAGGGCTGCGAAATTGAAGGCACGGTGGACTTTTCGGTGATGTTCGCAAATGTGACAGTCGAGGAAGGCGCTCTGGTACAGTATTCCATCGTAATGCCCGGCGCGGTCATCAAAAAGGGTGCGGTGGTACAGTATTCAATAGTTGCCGAAAATACCGTTATTGACGAAAACGCAGTGGTTGGTCAGTGTCCCGAGGACACAAAACCCGGAGAATGGGGCGTTGCCGTTGTGGGTGAAAACGTCCATATCGGCAAAGGCGTTAAAATCAAAGCCAACACCATGACCGACAAAGACGTTGAACCGTCGGCTGTCGAATAAGCAGGAAAGGAACGAAAGACAATGAGAGTTAATAATATAGTCGGTATAATCTATTCAAACGCCTACGATTCAGCTCTGTCTGAGCTCACCGCTCTGCGCACCATGGGTTCGGTACCCTTCGGCGGACGTTACAGGCTCATCGACTTTGCCCTGTCTGAAATGGTAAACAGCGGCATAACAAAGGTCGGCGTCATAACCAAGAACAATTACAGATCCCTTATGGATCACCTGGGTACAGGCAAATCCTGGGATCTGTCAAGGAAGAAGGACGGCATGTTCATCCTGCCGCCATTTTCAAATGCGGATTCCCACAAGGCATACAACAACAGGATCGAAGCCCTTACGGGAACGCTTGACTTTATCAGAAATTCCAAGGAGGACTATGTTGTCATGTGCGACTGCAACGTGCTGTGCAACATAGATCTAGGCAAATTTTTCCACGCTCACATTGAAAGCGGCGCGGACATTACCATAGCTTATCATCACGGTAAGACGCCCGCCACCGATCCGGTGACCTTTGAGCTGGACGGAAGCGGCAGGATCATCAGCGCCCCCCTCGCAAACATCAGCTCCGAGGAATCGGATTATTCGCTTAACATATATGTTTTAAGGCGCAGTCTGCTGGAACGCCTTATAAACGAGGCAAACAGCATGGGCTGTACCAGCTTTCTCCGTGACGTTATAGGACGCAACCTTGAAAAGCTGAAGATATACGGTTATGAAGTCGCTGATTTTGTACGGGTCATCGACAGCCTCCAGAGCTATTTCAACATCAGTCTTGAGCTTCTTGACAAGGATAACCGCAAGGCGCTTTTCCATCCCGAACGCCCCGTTTACACAAAGGTGCGCGACAATGAATCCGCCTTCTATGCCCTTGGTTCAAACGTGGGCAATTCCCTTGTGGCGGACGGCTGCAAGATCTACGGAACGGTTGAAAACTGCATCCTGTTCAGGGACGTTGTCGTCTCAAAGAACGCCGTTGTCAGGAACAGCATCATAATGCAGGACAGCTATATCGGAGAAGGCGCAAGGGCGGAGAACGTCATTTTTGACAAGGGCGTTACTTTGAAGCCCGGCAAAGTCCTTTGCGGCGCTTTGGATTATCCCGTCTACGTTGGCAAGAATATCACCGTTTGATTTAAAAATATAGAAGGACAGGTAAAAATTATGAAGGTTTTATATGCAGCAAGCGAAGCATTACCCTTTGCCGCCAGCGGCGGACTGGGCGAGGTGGCAGGCTCTCTGCCCAAGGCTCTTAGGAAAAGACTTATCGGATGCAGAGTCGTTATGCCCCTCTATGATTCCATAAAACAGGAATTAAAGGACTCCATGAAATTTATCACTCATATCACCGTGCCTGTGGCGTGGCGCCGTCAGTACTGCGGTATATTTGAGGCGAAATGCGACGGAGTTATATATTATCTTATTGATAACCAATACTACTTCAAACGCGAGGGCATGTACGGTCACTATGATGACGCGGAAAGATTCGCCTTCTTCTCAAGAGCAGTGCTGGAGATCATCCCCTACATCGAGTTCAAGCCCGACATCATCCACTGCAACGACTGGCAGACAGCCCTTGTTCCCGTGTACTATCACACCATGTATGCGAACAGGGAGGGCTTTGAGAATATAAAGACCGTCTTCACCATCCACAACATACAGTATCAGGGCGTGTACGGCTACGGCGTACTCAACGACGTTTTGGGCATTGAATCCGGCTTTGCCTCCCTGCTTGACCACGACGGCGATATAAATCTCATGAAGGGCGGCATAGAGTGCGCCAATATCGTCAGCACCGTAAGCCCCACATACGCAAAAGAGATACTTGACCCCTGGTTCAGCCACGGTCTTGACAATATCCTCAATCAGCGCAGCTACAAGCTAAGAGGCATCCTCAACGGAATAGACACCCAGAGCTATGACCCCGCCGCGGACAAGGCCATTGCCGCCAACTACTCCGCGGAGGAGCCGGCGAACAAGGCTGTTGATAAAAAGGCGCTCCAGGAAAAAATGGGACTTGAAGTCAGACCGGACGTGCCGGTTATCGGCATAGTTTCCCGTCTGGTCTCCCACAAGGGCTTTGATCTTATCAAGGCTGTATTTGAGGAGATAGTAAACACGGAGGACGTTCAGTTTGCCGTTCTTGGCTCAGGCGAGTGGCAGTATGAGAGCTTCTTCAACGATATGGCGGCGCGTTATCCCGGCAAGGTGGGCGTATATATCGGCTTTGTCCCCGATCTTGCCCGCCAGATATACGCCGGTTCGGATATTTTCCTTATGCCATCAAAGAGCGAGCCCTGCGGTCTGGCTCAGATGGTGGCTCTCCGCTACGGCGCCATTCCCATCGTCCGTCAGACCGGCGGTTTAAAAGACTCCGTCACCGACAGCGGCACAGGCGAGGGCAACGGCTTTGTATTTGAAAACTACAACGCCCACGATATGCTCCACGCTATCCGCCGCGCCATTGAAGGCTATAAGAACAAAGAGGGCTGGCGCATACTCACTGAGAGAGCCATGCTCTGCGACTTCAGCTGGGGTCGTTCCGCCAACGAATATATCAAAATGTATAAAGGACTGCTGAAAAACATATGAACACCTGGGAAGAATTAAAAGCCGCCTGCATGGACTGCCGCAAATGCGGGCTCTGTGAAACAAGGACGAACCTTGTCTTCGGCACAGGCAACGAAAAGGCGGAGGTACTGTTTATAGGCGAAGGTCCCGGTGAAAATGAGGATCTTCAGGGAGAACCATTTGTGGGCAGAGGCGGTCAGCTGCTGGACAAGTTTCTGGACGCGGTGGATCTTGACCGCAAAAAGAACATATACATCGCCAACATGGTCAAGTGCCGTCCGCCGAAAAACAGAGACCCCCTTCCCGAGGAACAGGACGCCTGCATAGGCTGGCTCCGGGAACAGGTGCGCCTTATGCACCCGAAGATTATCGTCTGTCTGGGCAGGATATCCGCCCAAAAGCTTATTGACGAAGACTTCAAGGTCACAAAGCAACACGGGGAATTTTTCGAAAAGAAGGGCGTAATAATGATGGGCACATTCCACCCCGCCGCCCTGCTGAGAAACCCCCGGCAAAAGCCGGAGGCCTTTGAGGATTTTCTGAAACTGCAGGAAAAGATAAAAGAGGTATGCAGCAATACATATTGACAGCAGACGGATAAAGCACTTACACAGCCCGTGCAGAAGCGCGGGTTGTATTTATGCAATAAAAAAGAGCCGCGCAAAATTACGCAGCTCCTTAAAAATATAATTTGCCCTGGGATCAGACCTCAAAGCCGTAAGGTCCGTTGAAAACGGATTTGTTCTTAACGCCCTCGGAAATGGATTTGACTACAAGCACATTACTGATTTTGCCGTTCTTTTCGGCATCAAGACTTACGAACACCCCATCTTTATAATAGTAATGATAAATAAGATCATTATCTATTTTGAAGCTCTCCCGGATCATTCCGTCGACTGTTTCGCTTCCGATAAATTCTCCGTCTTTAAAAACCACGCCGATCAGATCATTTATCTTTTCATAGTCACTGTTTTCATAAGCCTTCGTATATATGCAGAGTTGAGGTATGCTAAGGTAAAACTTATTTGTCTTTTTGATGATATACGCCTGAGCGTCATAGAGATGTTTCAGAAACGGTGATTTGCTGATGCTGTAATAGCCCAGGATCCTGTGCTTGTCGGCGTTAGCCAAAACCTTCCTCAAATCGAAGGTATAGTGGGTAGTTTTACTTATTCCGCTGACATACACAATAGCGCGTGTATCCTTCAGCTCCAGACCTTCAATGGCATCGGGACCGATATCAGCCGCAAATGTGTATGAGTTGCCCGCAAAGAAGTTCTTGTATGCGGCGGTATAGTCGCCGGGCTTGTAATCCGATATCTTTTCGACCACTGTTTTATTGTACTCGACTTTAAACCCGACCCTGTAAAGACCTAATCCGACCCTGACCATTTTCTCGTAATTAAAGCTCGTCTTTTTGTATGACGATCTTGTCCCGGGATGGTTCAGCATTATAAACGGCCAAAATATAGCCCAAGGTCCGACGGTCTTAAAAGTAAAATAGCTTATCTGAACGGTTTTTGTTTCCCCCGGTTTTAAGCTTTCAATGAAAGGCACATCACCCTGCCAGGCGATATTATAAAAACTTTTCGCAAAAGAAGATATCTCTATATTTTTAAGCTCTTCATTCGCGACGTTTTTTACGTCAATACTGAAAACTATCGTGTCCCCCCAGGCATACTTTTTCTTGTCCGTGCTGATCGTCAGCTGAGTTTTCTTGTCCGGCCCGACAACCTTTGCGGATGTGTTGATGATCGCGCCCTGGAACACTGTGAACAGCATAACGAGGCACAGGACCATACTTAATGTTCTCTTTAATATTCCCTTCATAAGATTACCTCCCATTTTTCATGATCGTAATTCTACTGTAATATATTATCATATATTATTCAAAAAATCCATATTTCAAAATAAATCTTAATCAAATATTAAGATTTAAACTCTGTTAAAGGGAAGACATCCGGTTTTATAATGTACGTTTGGCTGTATGTTTTTGTTCTATTGTACAAAACACCCGGATCATAAAGTAATTCATTGCGACAAGTATACAAAAATTTTTAAAACAAAAAAAATAATATACAAATATATTGAATTTTTATTCATTAGATGTTATAATTTACGAAAAATTATGCATGTATTTAAAATAGGTGGAAAGTTTTATGAATAAAATTTTTATTGACGGCAGCGCCGGGACTACCGGACTGCGCATATACGAAAGGCTCAAAGAGCGTAAGGATATCGAGCTTCTGATCCTGCCGGATGAATTGCGCAAGGATCCAAAGAGCATAGAAGAAGCTCTGTTTCAGGCGGACATCTCCTTTCTCTGCCTGCCCGACGACGCCGCGAAAGAAGCCGTTTCCATGGCGCAGGGCAGTAAAACAGTGATAATCGACACATCCACCGCCCACCGCACGGCGGAGGGCTGGGCGTATGGCTTTCCGGAGCTATCCCCTGAACACAGGCAAAATATCATAAACTCTGACCGTATCGCTTCCCCCGGCTGTCACGCCAGCGGCTTTATTGCCCTTGTTTATCCTCTGATAAAGGCGGGGGTCCTGGACAGCTCCGCTTCCCTTTCCTGCTTTTCCTTGACAGGCTACAGCGGCGGCGGCAAAAAGATGATCGCTCAATATGAAGCCGACGACCGCGATCCCCTGCTCCGGGCTCCCAGGCAGTACGGTCTGGGTCAGACCCACAAGCATTTAAAAGAAATGCAGTGTCAGACCGGCGTTGACGTTCCCCCGGTGTTCTGTCCGGTGGTAGCGGACTTTTACAGCGGTATGCAGGTCACCGTTCCTCTTCACAGATCCATGCTCAAGGGCGTCGGTATCGAGGACATCACAAATATATACAAGGCACAGTACAATACCCCTATCGTCTACTGCGCCGACTGCTCCGGGGAAGGCTTTTTGAACGCCTGCGCTCTCTCCGGCAAGGATTCCATGGCGGTGACCGCCTACGGCAACGACGACAGAATTATACTGTGCGCAACATATGATAATTTAGGCAAGGGCGCATCCGGCGCCGCGATAGAATGTATGAACATAAAATTAGGACTTGAGCCCGGGACAGGGCTTGAGATATAACAGGAGGACTGCTATTATGAAAATAATCAAAGGCGGCGTCTGCGCCGCAAAAGGCTTTACTGCGGCAGGAGTTCACTGCGGGATAAGAAAGAACAGGACAAAGAGAGACCTTGCCCTGATATACAGTGAAAAGAACGCTGCGTCGGCGGCAGTCTACACCACAAATCTTGTCAAGGGCGCTCCCCTTTCCGTTACAAAGAACCACATTGCCGACGGCTATGCTCAAGCTATAATATGCAACAGCGGCAACGCCAACACCTGCAACACCGGCGGAGAACAGCTGGCGGAGGAGACCTGCAAGCTCCTGGCTGAAGAGCTGTCACTCAAAGCGTCCGACATAGTCGTGGCGTCCACGGGAGTCATCGGTCTGCCCATGGACATTGAGCCCTTCAAGACAGGTATTCCTATGCTTCACAAGGCTCTGGGCAAAAATTCCGCGGAGGCCGCCGAGGGAATAATGACCACCGACACAAAACTTAAAGAGATAGCCGTTTCATTTGAGATAGACGGCGTGGAGTGCCGCATCGGAGGCATTGCCAAGGGTTCGGGCATGATTCATCCCAATATGGCGACAATGCTTGTTTTTCTCACCAGCGACTGCGCCATTTCCCCCGCCATGCTTCAGAAGGCTCTTTCCGGAGATATCACGGAGACCTTCAATATGATCTCCATTGACGGTGACACCTCCACAAACGACATGGTCTGCATCCTGTCAAACGGCATGGCAGGCAACAAGCTCATTGACAGCGAGGACGAAAATTTCAAAATATTCATGAAGGCTCTCAACACGGTTTCCGTCTACCTGTGCAGAAGGATCGCAGGAGACGGCGAGGGCGCCACAAAGCTCCTTGAGTGCAAGGTGGACGGCGCCGCCGACCTGCAGACAGCAAAAACCGTCGCCAAGAGCGTTATCTGTTCCTCCCTTACAAAGGCCGCAATGTTCGGCGCGGACGCCAACTGGGGAAGAGTGCTCTGCGCGATAGGCTACAGCGGAGCTGACGTGGACGTGCACAAGATTGGCGTGTCCTTCAGGTCAAAGGCAGGCACCGTGGAAGTCTGCCGAAACGGTGAGGGCGTTGCCTTCTCCGAGGAGATCGCCAAGAAAGTCCTCACGGAAAGTGAGATCGAGATCCTTGTCAGTCTCAATGACGGCGATTTTTCATCCACCGCATGGGGCTGTGACCTTACATACGATTACGTTAAAATAAACGGCGATTACCGCACCTGATAAGGGAGGATATTGCAATGGAAATTTCAAACGCTAAAAGGGCAAAGATCCTGGTACACGCTCTGCCCTACATACAGGAATATACCGGCAAAGTAGTTGTTATAAAATACGGCGGCAACGCCATGATAAACGAAAAGCTCAAGGACTCCGTTATGCGGGACATCGTTCTGCTGAACCTTATAGGCGTCAAGGTTGTGCTTGTACACGGAGGCGGCCCCGAGATCACCGATATGCTTAAAAAGGTGGGCAAGGAAAGCCAGTTTGTGGACGGTCTGCGCGTCACCGACAGAGAAACCGTGGACGTGGTACAGATGGTGCTTGCGGGCAAGGTGAACAAATCCCTTGTGAACCTTATCGGCACAAAGGGCGGCAACGCCATAGGTCTTTCCGGTATAGACGGACACATCCTGCAAGCGACCGTCAAGGACGAGCGTCTGGGCTTTGTAGGCGATATCACCGAGGTGAACGTACAGCCCATCACAGACGTATTGGAAAAGGGCTATATCCCCGTTATATCCACCGTCGCCTGTGATAAGGACGGCAACGTCTACAATGTCAACGCTGACACAGCGGCGGCAAAGATCGCCGGCAAGCTGGAGGCGGAAAGCCTTATCAGTATGACCGACATCAGCGGCGTTATGCGGGACGTCAACGACCCGGACAGCCTTATTCCCGCCATAAAATGCAGCGAAACCGAGGAGCTTATCGCCCAGGGCATCATTTCCGGCGGTATGATCCCGAAAATAAAGTGCTGTACCGACGCTATAAGCTGGGGCGTAAACCGCGTGTTTATAATCGACGGCAGGATACCCCACGCCATTCTCATTGAAATGCTCACAAACGAAGGCATCGGCACCATGTTTACAAAGGAGTAAGCCATGAACATAAAACAGCTTGACAACGAATATATAGCCCACACCTACGGCCGTTTTCCCGTTGCTCTGGTCAAGGGCGAAGGCTCCCTTGTCTGGGACGACGAGGGCAAAGAGTACATCGACCTTGCGGCAGGCATCGCGGTAAACACCTTCGGCTATTCCGACAAGATCTGGGCGGAGGCTGTGGCGAAGCAGGCGGGAGTTTTACAACACACATCCAACCTCTATTACTCCGAGCCATGCGCCCTTCTTGCTGAACAGCTCTGCAAACGTACAGGAATGAAAAAGGTCTTCTTTTCAAATTCCGGAGCGGAGGCAAACGAGTGCGCCGTCAAAGTTGCGAGGAAATACGCCGCAGATAAAAAAGGCGCTGACTATTACACGATAGTCACCTTAAAAAACAGCTTTCACGGCAGAACTCTCACCACCCTTGCCGCCACGGGTCAGGACGTGTTTCACAAGGACTTCACTCCCCTCACCCCGGGCTTTGTGTCCGTAACGGTGGGCGATCTTGCGGAAGCTGAAGAAGTTTTCAAAACCGCAAAATGTGCCGGTATGCTCATTGAACCCATACAGGGCGAGGGCGGCGTTATGCCATTGCCCGCAGATTATGTCAAGGGTTTGGCTGAGCTGTGCGAAAAGTACGACGTACTTCTCATGTGCGACGAGGTACAGAGCGGCAACGGCAGGAGCGGTAAGCTTTACGCCTACATGAACTACGGCATCTCCCCGGATGTGGTATCCACCGCGAAGGGCTTGGCGGGCGGTCTGCCTCTGGGCGCCACCCTGCTCTCGGAAAAAGTGGAAAACGTGCTCACCCCCGGCAGTCACGGCTCCACCTTCGGCGGCAATCCCGTGTGCGCCGCCGCAGCGCTGTCCATACTCAACAGGCTCGATGACGAGTTTTTAAACGGCGTTCAGAGGAAATCAAAGCTTATCTTTGACGCTCTCACAGGTCAGCCCGGAATAATCAGCGTGGACGGTATGGGTCTGATGATAGGTATAAAGACGGAAAAGGACGCAGGCGAAGTCATAGCGGAATGCATGAAGAACGGCGTCCTGCCCATCAAGGCGAAGGACAAGGTTCGTCTGCTCCCTGCGCTGAATATCCCTGATGAGCTTTTGATTAAGGCTCTGGATGTCATAAAAGAAGCGGTAAAATAAAGATAACAACAAGCAACAGCCTCCCTCGTGCATAAGGGAGGCTGCTTTTCATATGCAAAAAACAGGGAGGGCGCTGAAATCCTCCCCTACACGGATTCATCAAAAATTGTAAAAATGACAGGTAATGCTTATTGTCTTATCTTGTAGGGGCTGACGACTCGGCAGCCCTCATACAATGGGTGTGGGCAACACCCACCATTAACGTTTCGCCGTGGCGAGACATTCGTGCCGTTCACAGAAAAACGCCCCTGACATCGCTGTCGGGGGCGTCGGTTCTGTGCATAAATGTAACAAGCCTTTTAGGGTTGATTTATATAAAATCTCATCCTTAATGCGCTATTAAAATTATGCTTCTTCCTTCTGCTTTGCAAAGCAGTCGCTGCAGTATACGGGGCGATCCTCACGGGGCTTAAAGGGAACTCTTGCTACTCCACCGCAGCTTGCACAGGTAGCTTCGAACATCTCGCGCTCTCCACGGCTGGCATTCTTGCGGGCGTCACGGCAAGCCTTGCAGCGCTGAGGCTCATTCTCAAAGCCTTTCTCTGCATAGAATTCCTGTTCACCGGCTGTGAAAACGAATTCGTTACCGCATTCCTTACAGATGAGTGTTTTGTCTTCGTACATGTGTCTTACCTCGCTAAAAAATATTTTTGATATCGCCCCCGACCGGATTTGCACCGGTATCCTTGAAAACAATGCTTTCCTTATTAAGCTACAAGGGACATATTTATCTTAACTTTTTGCGCATACGCTGTATAGCGTTGTCCACCGCCTTGTCGCTGATACCCAGCCTGACGGCAATATCGCCGTAGCTGAGACCGGACAGATACAGATCCGCCACCTTTTTTTCCATGGTGGAAAGCTTGCGGCTCAATGTATCGTCAAGCTGTCTGACGGATTCCTCCGCCGATATGATCTCCTGCGGGTCATCATCCGACGACGCGGGAAGCTCAAAATCCGCCTCATCAAGAGAAACTATGGCGGGAGACGGTATATCCTTGCCTCTGGACTGCCTGCGCAAAACCGAGACGATACGGTTGTTGATGCAGGTGTTTGCGTAGGTGCGGAATGATGCTCCGCCCTCCTCATCAAAGCTGTAAACAGCCTTAAGAAAACCCAGCATACCCTCCTGAGTCAGGTCGTCAAATTCCACCGAAGAGCCGACGGAATTTACCGCGGCGCGAGCCTGAACTGCGGGAGTGATGCGGGCTATGAGGATAGCCATAGCTGAATCATCACCGCGGCGTGCAAGGGAAACAAGCTGTTCGTCTGTAAGAAAGGGAGTATTTTTCATAACTTCACCTGCACAGGACCTGTCCAAAAGTCCCATGCTACTATAATAGATTAGTATCGCCTATTTGTCAATGATTATTTCTGTAAAAAAAATAAGAATTTTTTTGCTGTTTTGCACAATATCTCCGGGATTTTGCGTTAACAGCATGATATCCGGCAGAAAAACGTAAAAATCAGGCAGCAACAGAAAAAATAACCGTAACGGCAAAACGAAATTCACCGTTACGGTCTGAATATGATCCGGGGAATCAGTCGCTTGTGTAGGGAAGAAGTGCGATATGACGTGCGCGCTTGATAGCTGTTGTCAGCTCGCGCTGATGCTTTGCACAGGTTCCGGTTACACGGCGGGGTAATATCTTCGCGCGGTCGGAAATAAACTTGTGAAGCTTATTAACGTCCTTATAGTCAATGCTCTCTACACGGTCAACGCAGAAAGAGCAAACCTTTTTACGGCCTTTTCTGTTAGGCTTTTTATCAAACTTCTCGTATGCCATTTTATATAACCTCCTTGTTTAAAATGTAAGAAAGAAGATCAGAACGGAAGATCGTCATCATCGGTGATCTCTTCGAAATCAGAGCTTGAACCGGTGGAAAATGACGGAGCCGGAGCAATGGGCTCGGCGGCGGGAGCAATGGCACCGTCCACACGGACTCCGCCTGACTCTGCCTTTGAACCGCAGAAGCTTACATTGTCCGCAACAAGTTCAACAGCTTTGCGCTTGTTGCCGTTCTTATCCTCATATGAACGGGTCCTGATGGAGCCCTGGACAGCTATCATTGAGCCTTTACGGAAGAAGCGGCTCACGAAATCAGCTGTCTGACGCCAGGCGACTACATCAATAAAGTCTGTCTGACGCTCCTCACCCTGCTTGGCATAGCCTCTGTCTACCGCCACGGTGAAGGATGTGACCGAAAGTCCGGTCGTTGTGGTACGAAGTTCGGGATCGGCGACGAGCCTTCCCATTATGATTGCACAATTAAGCATGATTTCCTCTCCTTACTTTTTGATGACGAGAGAGCGGAGAACGCCGTCTGTAATACCGACGATACGCTCAAACTCAGCAGGGAAATCAGGTCCGCTTGTGAAGTTGATGAGAACATAGATCCCTTCGGGCTCATCGTTGATGGGATATGCAAGTCTGCGCTTGCCCCACTCATCGACGCCTTCAAGAGTGCCGTTCTGCTCAACTAAGGCAGTGAACTTTGTGAGAAGCTCCTTGTAAGCCTCTTCACCCTTGGCAATTGAGAAAACTACCATTGCCTCATAGCTGGTTGACATTCTAAAAGCACCTCCTTACGGTCTTTGGCCGCGGTTTTCCCGCAGCAAGGATAGATTCAAATCAAAATCTACAGCGACATTAAGATTTGTCGCAGTGACAAATATTTTATCAGTCATGGACGTAAAAGTCAAGGATTATTTTTAATATATATCATAATTTTGCAAAATTAAAGTGAATTTGCGAAAAACAGCTCCGCGATTTTTGCTCGCAGAGCTGTTTGGGATCATTTTTTGTCCTGATTCTCGTCCAGACTTATAAGATCATAAGCTATTATAAGCTCCGGAGCGTGTTCCTTATCCACCGTAAAATAAGCCACGGTTTGTTCTGTACCGATTATTTTGCTGCTCAGAGCGTCAAGATCACGTACTCTTTCCTGAAGATTTTCGCCCTCGAATTTGATCCAGACAAGACGGTTGGAGAAAAAGTCGCTGTTGTTTCTGCGGGTGGTCGCAACGATATGCCCGTCGCTGATTGCTTCAATATGTACAGGAAGACTCTTCGCCATAACGCCCTCGGCGTTTGTGGGCAAATTCAGCTCACCGTAATATTCGGATACCGCTTTGTGTTCATCTTCCAGAGCCGCGTTATTCTTTCTGATAACGCCTATTCCTAAAAACAAAGCGATAACACATACGACCGAAACAACGGAGAAGAAAATGATCTTTGAATTTTTCGATTCCAAACGAACTCACCACGCAGTCTGAGAAAAATACAGCAAAATGCCGGTGTTGGAGCGGGAAACGGGATTCGAACCCGCGACTTTCGGCTTGGGAAGCCGACGCTCTACCGCTGAACTACTCCCGCATATACACTTCATTTTAACACGTCAATCAAGAAAAATCAAGATTTTTTTGACAAAGAATGGGTAAGACCGGCATTTTATTGTATTTATACATCATTTATACATTGATCGCATCATTCAAAATTGGAAATATACGAAGGGATTTTCACCTGTGTACGCAAGACCCACGATCAGACCTATGGCAATGAAGAACAGGGTCAATCCGGGAACGGTGGTCAAATCAAGAGTCGGATAGAAACCCTCTGTTCTATCAGCGCCGCTTTTCTTTGCTTTGACCGTGGCAGCAATAGTAGCAATGAGCAAAATAAAAACAGATACGAACACCCAAACGAAAGGCTGGCTGATACCATTCTGAAGGGTCACGATGCCTCTCAGCACAGTCCACGCCTTGGAAAAGGTCTCTGACCTGAAGAATATCCACATAAATGAAACAAAGATGAAGGTGAACGCCGCGCTGAAAATTCTTTCGGCAGCGCCTTTCTTCCTGCGTCCGATGAGTTTGTCCAGACACAGGACAAGACCGTGGAGCCCGCCCCAGACAACAAATGTCCAGTTAGCTCCGTGCCACAATCCGCCAAGGAGCATGGTCAGGAAAAGATTCAGGTACATCCTGACCGTTCCCTTCCTGTTGCCGCCCAAGGGTATGTACAGGTATTCCTTGAGCCAGGTGGACAGACTGATGTGCCAGCGTCTCCAGAAATCCGTTACGTTTTCGGCGATGTAGGGCAAATTGAAATTCTTTTTAAAATCGTAGCCAAGACATTTGGCGCAGCCTATAGCCATATCTGAATAGCCGGAAAAATCAAAATATATCTGCATGGAATAGGCGAGCACGGCGAGCAACAGGGTCGCCCAGTTGAAAGCAGCAGGTTTGCCGTATACATCGTCAACAAAAACCGAAAGATGGTCAGCCAGAACGATCTTTTTGAACAGACCGAAAGCAAATATCTGAATACCGGCGCGTACATTTTCGACCGACACCTGTCTGTCTTTTTCGTAGAGCTGGGGGAGAAAATCCGACGCTCTGACAATGGGGCCCGCCACAAGCTGCGGGAAAAAGCTGATATAAAAAGCAAGTTTTATGAAGTTCTTTTCCACCTGCATTTTGCCCCTGTGAACGTCTATCACATAGCTCAGAGCCTGGAATGTATAAAAAGAGATGCCCACCGGAAGGATTATTTTCAGCGCGGTAAAGTCGCTGCCGAAAAGCTTTGCTCCCGAGGAAACGAAAAAGTTGAAATATTTGAAGAAACCCAGCACTGCCAAAGGTGTTATCAATCCCAGACAGTAGACGGCTTTTTTATCCGAGAACCTTGCGGTGAAATAGGAAGCTGTCGTTACGAACAACAGAAGGAAACAGAACCTCCAGTCCCAATATCCGTAAAAGAAATATGATGCCAACAGCAGAAATATTTCCTTTGAGCGGGGCGGAAGCTTTCTCTCCATTAAGGCGGAGACGCAAAGCACAATAATAAAAAAACAGATAAAGTCAATAGATGCGAATGACATCAGTTCACCTCGGAGATCAATTTGTACAATTCTTCAGCGACCATGGCGTGCCCGTATTTGTTCAGGTGTCCCTTTCCCACAGAGGTGTTGGTGAATCCGTAGGGCAGTGTGCTGTCGCGCAGATATGCGTTTCGGAAGGGTTCCGTCATATCCGAAAACACAACGCCGTTTTCAGCACAGCTCTTTTTGAAAACTTCCAACGCCTCGGCGTCCGTATCCGCAGTGAACCCGCCGTCGGGTGCAATGCTTATTTCCGGATGGTAAACTATTATGACCTTTATCCCGTAAGGCGCGGCTGCTGCGCTGACCTTTTTCATAAGCTTGTCCAGCAGCTCCCCGTTGAGCGCAGGGTCAGCGGCTTCGGTCTTTTCGGGAGCCGTGTCGGTATCCGCATTATCCGCGGCGCCGTCCTTATAATTGCTCAGCTGCATATACAGCAGCCTGAGATACTGATTTCTCTGCAAGAGCCCGAGTATGCCGCCGGCGCGGGCGGTTATCTCAGGCAGCGTACCTTCAAGCGCCGCTGTAAGATCTTCCACGGAATAACGTATGTTGCCTGTTTCGATCACAACGCAGTCGGAGGGTCTGTATTTTTCCAGAGCCTTTTCGAGGTTGCAGACGCAGGTCAGCAGATTGTGTCCTGAAACGCCTATATTGTAGACCGTTTTGTCTTTCATCAGCTGTCCCAGCTGTGCCGCTGTGGATTCCTTTTGCCCTACGTTGAAAGCCTCCATCTGGGAGGAACCCATTACGAGGGTACTTATTTCCATGCCCTCTTTATAATCAAAGGGATCGTTGAAACCGTCGTTGTTGATCCTTCCGGCGGCAAAGCCCTCCGTTCCACGGGAATAAAACATCCCGGGCTTCCACTTGTAATCAGCGGCGCCGTCTTTGTCTTCTGAATGCACCGGCAGATTATAATACAGGCAGCATATCAGGGTCAGCACGGCAAAGGCTATCAACCCGGAGATCATGATTTTACACAGAATTGCAAAAAAATTTTTTATACGGGTACTGTTCATATAGCTGTTCCTCAGGTGGTATATTTTATTGAGCCGTCAATTTTTTGTTATGCTATCATAAAACAGAATGCTTGTCAATATTAGGACAAATAGTCTGAATTTTTCTTGAAATATATGTCATATTATGTTATAATTATTTAAATTGACCCGAAAGGAAGCTGACGGCATGAAAAAACCGATGTTGGGCATTCAGCTTTTTACCCTCAGGGATCACATAAAGACCCCGGAGGACTTCGACAGTACCCTTGCCCGTCTTGAGGCAATGGGCGTGAGCTGGGTGCAGATATCCGCCATAGGGGATATCCCGGCTCCCGTGCAGGCGGATATCCTGAAAAAGCACAATATGCAGGTCTGCGTTACCCACAAACCGTTTGATAGAATGGAAAACGATCTGGACGCTCTCTTGGAGGAACACAGGGTCATCGGTTGTGACGCCGTGGGTTTAGGCTGCGCCACAAAAAATTTCAGGTATAAAACGGAAAACGTGGAGACCTTCATCGACAAAGTGAACAGTATCGGCCGTAAAATGAAGGAGCAGGGCTTTACATTTCACTACCATAACCACGACTTCGAGTTCGACAAGCTTGAGAATTCGGATAAATGCATGATGGATATGCTCCTCACCGAAACGGACGGAGACTGCGTAAAATTCATACCTGACATCGCGTGGATGCATTTCGCAAAACAGGACCCGATCGAAGTAATGCAGAGAATGAACGGCAGGATCAAGGTCATACATTTCAAGGATTACATTATCGACGACGCCGGAGAGAGAAAATTCGTGACACTGGGTCAGGGTCGGGTAAACCTCTCCGAATGCTACAGGTTCGCCTGCGAAAATGAAATCCCCTATATCATGTATGAGCATGACTGCGACTGGCCGGACGACGATCCCTTCAAGGCCTGCGAGATCTCCTGGAAATATCTTACGGAGTTTGAAAAAAGCTGACGTGTTAAAAAATAATTATGCGGAGGATGTACATATGAAAGATACTATCATTACAATAGCGATCGTTGTTGCCGCGGTCTTGTGTCTGATATTGATAATCGGCGGGATCATCTATTGGGGCGCTCTTACAAGAAACGGCCTCAATTTTGTAAAGCGCGTTGCCTCAAACATAAGCAGAAAAAAAAGCGGAGGAGGACGCAACCCGGACAGATGGGCAAAATACCGCCGTTACCCGGACTATGCCTGTCTTAAACTTATCGAGACCGATCTTGAGTCACATTCGGACAGGATCAGGGGCAGCATAATCATAAAGAACAAGTATGGGGAAAACTGCCACGGTTACATATACGATCTCAAGCCGGACAACCGCAAATGGGCTATAGCCTGCCACGGATATTCATCATCCCCCGGAGGAATGGGACACATCGCTCTCTATTACCGCGACAGGGGCTTTAACGTTATCGTCCCCTCAATGAGAGGTCACGGAGAAAACGAACATTCTAAGATAACCATGGGTTACAAGGATAAGGACGACCTTATCGGTTTCATAAATTACATCGTGGAAAGACAGCCTGACGCTGAGATAGTCATCCACGGCATTTCCATGGGCGCGGTTACGGTCATGCTCGCCACAGGCGAAGAGCTGCCCGCAAATGTCAAGTGCGCGGTAGAGGACTGCGGATTTGCCTACGCGAAAACTCAGTTCCGCCACAAGGCAAAGCAAATGGTGGGCTTCCTTGCCGCTCCGGCGGTGGGTCTTATTTCCCTGTATATGAAGATCAACTGCGGATTTTCCCTCAAAGACATAAACCCCGTCGACGCTGTTAAGAAGTCAAAGACACCCACGCTGTTCATTCACGGCACGGCGGATGGTTTCATCCCCGTTGAGGCGGTCAACATCAATTACAACGCCTGCGCCGCGGAGAAGGAGCTTGTTCTTTTTGAGGGTGCGGATCACGCCGATTCCAGCAAGGACGGCTACAATGAGTACTTTGAAAAGGTGACCGAGTTTACCGAAAAATACATGTTCAAAGATGAGGGCTGAGCATATCTCATCAGGAGTTTAAGGAGCGGTCTATGAAGAAAATAATTGTTGCCGGCGCAGGTCACGGCGGACTTTCCGCCGCAATAACCCTTGCGAAAGCAGGGTACGATGTGACCGTTATTGAAAAACAGAAAAGGCGGGATATGGGGCACGATTGGTGTGACGCTGTATATCTGCCCGCCTTTGATCAGACGGATATAGATACTCCGGAGGATTCCGCCTTTACAAAATTTCAGCCCATGTGCTACAAGAACCCGTCAAAGACGGTGACCCTCGTTTCAAAGCCCCGCACGGACAATAAGATACGCAATATAGACAGAAAATATCTGATAGAGTATCTCATAACCTCCGCGGAAAAAGCGGGAGCCGAGTATATATTTGAAACGGAGATATCCGGAGCTTTTACTCAGGGCAGTTCAGTAAAGGGCGTAAAGCTTAAGAACGGAGAGACTCTTGTCGCCGATCTGGTCATCGACGCCGCAGGTATGGATTCCCCTGTGAGGCGCAGTCTGCCCAAGGACTGCAATATTCAGAACGATTTTACCGACGACGATCTTTTCAACGTCTACAGAGCATATTTCCGTAAGACCGAGGAAAAATTTACAGATCCGCCCTATACGCTCACATTTTGCCATTGCTGGCGCGTGGGAATGGACTGGGCAATAACGGAAGACGGTTACATAGATATCCTCATAGGCAACTTTGGAAAGCTCACTCAAGGGGATATCGACACAGCCCTGGCGGATTACCGCAAGGATTATCCCTACATGAGCGATGAACTTCTCAGGGGCGGCAGTGTTGCAAGAATACCGGTGCGCAAGGCGCTTCCGATGTTTGTCTGCGACGGATACGCCGCTGTTGGAGATTCAGCCGCCATGGTGGAGCCATTGAGCGGTTCCGGTATCTGTGCATCGATAAAGGCGGGCAAAATGCTGGCTGATACTGTGATATCCGCCGGGGACGCCGCCATTGACAAAAAGATCCTGTGGAAATATGAGTATGATTATTTTAACAAGCTGGGCAACAAACAGCTCAACCCTGAGGTCATCAAAAATATGCTCAAAACACTTAAGGCAAAGAATATGGATTATTTCATGAGATCAGGTATCATCGGCGTAAAGGAAATGTCCGGTAAGGCCGGCGGATATTCATTCGGTGAAATAATGCAAAAAGCCGGGGTGGTCATCAAAAAGCCATCGGTCATTTCTCCCCTTCTGAAAATGCTTATGAAGATGAACTCCATAAAAAAAGTAAAGGCTCTTCTGCCGGAAGAATATGACGAGGAAAAAATATCCCGGTGGATGAAAGCGTACAATAAGCTTTGATATTAAACAGACAGCAGGCTGTGCAAAATGTACAGCCTGCCGTTTTTTGCTTATTTAAACTTTTCCTTATGCTTCTTCTATAAGCCCGTGATACCTTGCGAACCAATAGGGATGCGTAAAGTTTGAACAGGGGAACAGCTCCATGCCCTTGTCGTCGCCTGTGCCGGGGAACATGGTGAAGGCAGTAGGATCATCGGAGCCCTTGAAGAGCTCCTCAGCGTGACCTTTTATGCCGCTATCGGCGATAAAACGGTTAGCGTCGTTGTGGGTAAGTCTTCTTTCGTGAGACTTGAGAGGATGTTCAAGCTGTGGGATCATTCCCAGTCTGATGGGATCGGTATTCCACTCAAGCTCGGGCTGATAACTGTTGTAAAGGGTCCACAGGATAAGATCCATGGGGTGATCCACAAGCTCTTCCACCGCGTTTTCCACATCGAAGCGTTCACCGGTCACAGCGCCGTAAACGAAGTTGTAAAAGGCGTTGCGCTCAATGCGTTCCTCAAACCAGTGATGGGTAAGGCCGATGGAAAAGATGGAGCGAAGACGGGGAGACTCTGTGTATCTCATCAGCAGGGTTATCATAAGAAAATCGTGGTTGTCGTCAATGTGGAGCAGATGACCGTCGGGTATCTTGTACTGCATGAGATTCATTGCGAAGTGCTTTTCTCCCGCAAGATAATCGAACAGCTTTTCGTATTTCTCGTCGTCGGTCACATGATAACCTACCTTGAGAAAGGTAAGTATCTGAAGGGAATTCGTGCCCTTTTCATAGATCCACTTGTTGTCCCCGTTGAGGCTGTCGGGATCCCAGTTTGCCCATGTGGTGGGAGCTCCGTCGGTGTCCACAAGCCTGAAATCGTTTTCGATGATGTGGTCAAGTATCTTTCTGACCGTATCTCTGATAAGCTGTTTTTCCTCATCGTCGGCGACTAAATCATAATAATTCGCATAAGCGTAGAAGTGACCCACGATCTCATCCGAGGAGGTCTCTCCAAGCCATTCGTATTCGTTGCCGTCCTTGTCCTTTGCAAAATGCCATTCCTCTCTGTTACCGGTGCCGTAACTTCTTTCGTCCGAGTATCTTATGGAACGGGCGGGGAAGCCTTCTATCCCAGTGTAATCGACAAGCTTTATCAAAGCCAGCAGAGAACGCTTCGCGGCGGCGCGCACCTCATCGTCCTTTGTGCAGGCATACTCATAACAGAGGGCGCCCAGGTAAGAGCCTGTCCAGTGACCGTCATTGTCCGAGCACTCGATGAAGCCCTCGTCAAGGGAAACCACGCCTTCATTGTCAAGCATACGGCCGAGAACGTATCCGTCCTTGCGCACGTTGTATTTTTCGGTTATCTTACGCAGAGCGATCGCCTTTTCCTCAAGGGACATCATCTCTGTGTGGAAAAGGCTCAGACCCGACTTGGTAGCCACGCAGAAGTCTCCGCTATCGGAGAGAGCTATGGCGGTGGCATACATATCCGGCAGCCAGCGCTTATATCCGTAATATGTAAGCTGACCGTTGTGCTGATGGATAAGACCTGTTGTTGTGGTGAAATATCTGTCGCCGTTTTCAGCTGTCGCCATATCGGTGATGTGACAGGAGGGCAGACCGCTTATTTTTGAATGGTCAAGCCAGTAATTGTTGTCGTCGTAAACGCAGATGCCTTTGTCCGTGCCGATCCATATACTGCCGGTGGGATCGATGTCAACACAGGTCACGGTATCGCTGAGCAACCCGGTCATGCCGTGCATGAGCTCCGACCAGTGCCAGCGCTTGCCTGCCAGGGCATGAAATCCGTTGCCCTCGGTGCCGACATAGACCTTGTTGTTTCGGAATACCGCAAGACAGCTTCCTTTGCCGGGGACGCCTATGGTCAGGTCAAAGTCCTTCGCTCCCTCGGGCAGACGGTAAAGTACGGATTCAGTGAGTATCCATGTCACGTTATCCTCATCTTTTTTGACCGCCACGAGATTTGAAGAAAAGCTTTGGCTTGAGGTGACCTTTTTCCCGTTATAGGTGAGCAGAGTACTGCCCGCACCCACAAAAAGCTCGCCGTTGTCCGCGGGATATATCATGGAGATCGAAGGATTTTTGATGCCTATATCGACAGGAACGAATTTGTCGTTTTCAAGTCTTGCCAGGCCCTTGTCCGTGCCCACATAAAGGGTGTTGTTCTTGTCAAAGCAAAGGGATGTGGCAAGGTCTGACTTAAGCCCGTCGGCCTTTGTATAAACTTTTCTCGTGAGCTGAGGGAAACGGCCCACGCGGTAAACGTTATTTCTTACATTCATTTTCTTTTCCTGCCTTTAATGAGATTTTTTATTATTTTGCCGCCCAGAAGAATTCCTGCGCCGGCGGCCGCGGAGCCTATGGAAACCAAACGTTTTTTGTCGAATTCATCCGCGCTCATAAAATAATCGAACTCGGACTTTGCCGTACTGCCGAAAAGATCGAAATATCCCAGCTCGTAATTCGATACATTGCCGGGGTCCGCCTCGTCTATCTCAAAGACGCGGACGCCGCGGGATTCTCTTGTGCCGTAACAGCGGAAGGACGCGCCGGGGGTCTGTATGATCTTTACCCCGCCTATCTCCGCCTCAAATGAGTTGGAGTGGTCGTGACCGAAAACAAAAGCGCACACATCGCCCTGCTCCCTTATCGCCTCAAGCTGACCGAAGTCCTCGGAGCAGGTGTCCGGGTACTCCCCGGCATAGCCCCGCGCCTTAAAAAGGTCAAGTTTATAAAACAAACCGTCGCCGCTGGGAAACTTCACCGCATCCGGATCCCGGGGATCGCACTCAATGAACAACTCCTTGGTCTGAATAACGGGAACATGCTGGAACATCAGGGAGGGTACAGGCTTGCCGCCGTTTTCCTCCCTTAGTTTACTGCTTGTTTTTTTATACCATTCAACGGTCTGAGGTGTGACGTACTGATAGGGATCGCCGTTGCCGTCATCCTTGCCGGCGGAGTCCAGAAGCCACAGGTTGAATATGACCTTTTCTCCGGCGCTGTCGTAAATTGGCACGTTGCAGGTATCGCAGTCCAGCCCTTCGTCGGGATCGCTCAAGCCGAAGAAGCAGGAGTATTCCTTATAAAACTCAGCCTGTTCTTCCTTTGAGAGGAGGTTCTTATCGTCATGGTTGCCGTATATCATGCAGAAGGGGATCTGCCGTTTTTCAACAGGTTCGAGTACATAGGTCAAAGCCTTTTTTATGTTTTTTGCCACGGCCTTTTTGCTCTTGACCCTGAACTTGTCAAAACGGAATTCGTCAATGTGATTGCCGAGAATATTGTCGCCGGTGAAGACTATGATATCCGGCTTTACCCGGTCATAGGCGGCATCCAGCATTTTAAAAGCGGCGGGTCTGATGAAATGCATATCCTGCACATCGCTGACCTGCATTATGCGGAGCTTTCTGCCCTCCGGAAACATAAGTTTTCTTTCGACCTGCACAGATAACCCTCCTTACTTGCAGTGCGCCTTAATATATTAAGTATATCATAGTAATATAAAAATGTGAAGCATAAAATACCATTAATTATTTAGAAAAAACGTGACCCCGAATCGTTGACAAAAACGGCGCTTAATTATATAATAAAATGTAGTATTTATAAAAGCTAAAAATACGTTATTTTTTATTTTTCAGTACCGGAGAGTACCTGTTAAGGAGGAGATTTTCAATGAAAAAATTTTTGAGCGTCGTTACCTCTGTCATCCTGTGCGTCGGGATCATAGCATCCCTCTGTCCCGCCCTGGTGTTCGCGGAAAGCGCGCCGGATTACACCCTGAAATTCAAAAACGGTAAGTTCAAGATCCTTGTGCTTGCCGACTGTCAGGACGATGCAAGCCCGGATCCGAAAATGATAACCATGATAGGAAAGGCGCTGGATTACGAAAAGCCGGATATTGTCGTGTTTTTGGGTGATAACATTGTCACCACCACGCAGACCGCGTTCAAAACCGGACTTAAAAAGCTCATGGCTCCGCTGGTGTCGAGGAACATACCCTACGCCTATGTGTACGGCAATCACGACGATCAGTCGGCACTTATTTCAAAGAGCTTCATGCACACAGAGTACAAAAAAGTCGGAACCTGCCTCACCTATGACGCGGATCCCGATCTCACCGGTCTGGGCAACTGCAACCTGCCGGTCATGAGCTCAAGCGGAAACGATATCGCCTTCAATCTCTGGATGATCGATTCCAACACATATACGGACAGCTCCAAGGATTACTACGACAACGTCCATCAGGATCAGCTCGACTGGTACGTCAATACAAGCACCGCCCTTGAGAGACAGGCGGGGCACAAGGTAAACTCCATTGTCTTCCAGCACATCATTGTGCCCGAAGCATATAATCTGCTGGTCGAAAATCCCAACGGAAGCAAAACATACAACGGAAAGACCTATGAGCTGACATTGAACAGCTACGCCAGCGGCTATCTCGGCGAGTGGCCCTGTCCGCCCAAAGACAACAGCGGTGAGCTGAACACAATGGCAAACCGCGGCGACGTGCTTGGTATAGTTACAGGTCATGACCACAAGAACAGCTTCGTTGGTACATGGAACGGTATCGACCTTATACAGACCGCCGGTATGACCTTTGAGTCCTACGGTGATGATATAATAAGAGGCTACCGTACCATAACCATCGACGAAAACGACACCTCCCGATATGAGACCAACACGGTCACCTATACCGGAGAGGCAGCGGGCGTTTTGAATCCCGTTGCCACAGGAACCGGAGTGCCGGATGAATATTACTACCCAACAGACACACAATTCATCAGTGATGTCGCCATAGGCTACGGCTCCAGCAAGAAGGATCCCGCTATAAACGTTCTGACAAGTTCCGGCTTTACCCCTATAGATAAGGACCTTAACGGGGGCGCCGGCGGAGCTTATATATACATGGGATATAAGCTTACAAGCAACTATGCAGATTCCATCAAGGCGCTGAGATTTTCCGTCTTGGGAGAAGGCGGATATTCAAATACGGTAACATCCGTTATCAATAACAACAATGTCAACTTCAACCTTGTCAGCGAGGGAGCGGACGGAATAGTTGACCTGAACAAAAACGCCAGCGGCGGTTATATATATGTTTATTATACAAAGGATCCACTGGCGGGTCCCGCTGTGACGTCGATAAACTTTGACAGCAGTATTTTAAAGCCCGAGAATGGTGAGACTGCAACGACATTCTCAAATGTAAACTGTGCCGCGGAGCTTAACGCAGGCACCGGCGGCAGCCTTATCTACTGTCACTATTTGTCGACCCTTACCAAGGTTGACTCATCCGCCCTAAGGAGCGCCTATGCAGCCGTTTCAGGTCTCAACGCTTCTGATTATACTCCAAGCTCCTACAGCGTCCTGAAAAACGCCCGTGATGCTGCCAAGGTCATCATCGACAAGCTGGACGCGGAACACGCCAGCACATATTCTCAGGCGGATATAAACTCGGTCACATCCGCTTTGAATACCGCTTACAGTAATCTTGCTCACACCGTTACATATAAAAATTATAACGGACAGATCATTACCACAGAGACGGTCATTCACGGCAGGGCGGCGGCGTATTCGGGCATACCCACAAAGCCCGCTACGGAGCAGTACAACTACACCTTCAGCGGCTGGAGCGCCGACCTTTCCTCGGTAACTTCTCATATGACCGTTACCGCCAACTTTACGGAAACTCTTAAATCATACACAGTCCTGTTCAAGAATGAAAACGGAGATATCCTGCAGACACTGGATGTGGGTTACGGCTCTACGCCGAGATACACGGGACAAACTCCCGTCAAGGCGGATACAGTCAGCGAGACCTACACCTTTGCGGGATGGTCGCCGGCGCTTTCACCGGTAACAGGCACTCAGAGCTATACCGCCACATATACGGCATCCGCGAGGAAATACAATATAATTTTTAAAAACTACAATGATGATGTCCTTCAGGAGGGTGAATGGGCTTACGGCTCGACCCCCGAGTACACACAGGCTGTTCCCGTAAGACCGGAGGACGGGTATGCGACATACACTTTTACAGGCTGGTCACCTGAGATCGAAACAGTAAGCGGAGCAAAGACCTATACCGCCCAGTATTCGAGTACAGAAAAAGAGTATACCGTTACGTTTAAAAACGGAAACGATATCATCCAGACCTCAACATGGAAATACGGGGAAACACCGGAATACACAGGGGGAACCCCTGAGTTGGAGGCAAATGACCAATATTACTACGAATTTGCCGGATGGTCACCGGAAATTTCCGAAGTGACAGAGGAAGCGGTGTATTCCGCAGTCTTCACACCGATCACCAGAAAATACAACGTGACCTTCAAAAACTACAACGGCGATATTCTTCAGGAGAGCGAATGGGATTACGACGCCACTCCCGAGTATAAGGGACAGACTCCTGTAAAGCCGGAGGATGAGTACGCGACCTACGCCTTTACCGAATGGTCACCGGAGATATCAACGGTTACCGGAGAAGCGGTTTACATAGCACAATTTACTACGGAATACAAGTCATATACTTACAGATTCTACGTTGACGGAACGGAGATCCCGGAATTTGCGATCACGCAGGCATACGGCACAGAAGTTACAGCTCCCGTCTATACGCCTGCCGAGGGATATGATTTCTCAGGCTGGTCAGCGGAAGTCCCGGAGACGATGGGCACGGAAAGCCTTGATTTCTACGGCACCACGACTCCCAGATCGGCAACCGTCACCTTCGACCTCAACGGCGGCACGGGCACAGTTCCGGCGGCGGTAACAGCGGCGTTCGGAACAAGCGTCGAGCTTCCCGCTCAGGGCGACATTAAGAGAGACGGCTATGATTTCAAGGGTTGGGCGGCTGAAGCTGATGCCGCAGAGCCTGTTTCGGAGTTCATCATACCGTTGAACGGCGCAACTCTTTACGCCGTATGGGCTGTAAGCGCGGAGCCTCAGGAGACTGAGCTTATCGTCACGGAGGAAAGCGGAATATTTGTCAGCAATGAAAAAATGCAGATATGCGGCGTAGCGGAGAGAACATCGGTAAAAGCTTTGGAGGCTGAACTGACTGTCAACGGAGGCTATGCGGAGATCCAGTCGGTAAGCAGGTATGTCGGTACGGGTACTTTGGTAAACGTTTATGATGACGACGGAAATCTTGTTTTGTCATATACGATCATAATATTCGGTGACGTTGACGGCGACGGCAGAGTGACACCCAACGACGTTTCTGCCGCATCAATAGCCATATCCCACGGATTTGATGACAGCGCCTTCGAGGCTGCGGCAAATATTTTCAAGTCAGGCAGATTCGACAGGTTCGATTATAAAGATATTTCCGCGCTTATGTCGGCGGTGACCGAAGAGCCTATCGATCAGGTAGAATTCGCTCAGATATATGAGATCATGGGCTGATAAGTATGACCAAAAGGTTTTGATCGCTGTTTGTTGACTTTTTAAAATACATGATATAAAATGTTTATATTAACAGCATTTGTGCTGAGATAACAATTCAGGAGGAATCAATATGAAAAAATTGACCAAGGCAATAGCTCTTTTGCTTGTGTTCGCTTCGGTTTTTGCACTGACCGCGTGCGGCAAAAAGAACGCTGAATCCACAGTGACCACCGATGAATACCTTGCCATGCTGGGTGATGACGATCCGTCAGAGGCTGATGTAACGGAAGATGCATCAACGGCTGATGAAGTCACAACCGACGGCGCCACACAGGCAGACGTTACAACTGTCGGCGAAACCACCACAATTGCGGAAGTTACTGCCGCGGCGGATGAAACGACCACCGAAGATCCGAACAAGCTCCCGGAGACCAAAGAGGAGATCCTTGCGGCATATTCCGAGGTCATGAACAACTCAAAGGCTTTAAAGCCCGGATATACAAGGATCGAATGGCAGGATCTGCCTGAGGAAAAGAGAAATATCGACGGCGGCGTTGCCAAACAGCTTATAAAGCTTGCCGGTATGTTTATGGAAAGCAAGGAGAACGCCACAAAGAATCCGGAGATAAAAGCAAAGGGCGGAGATATGAAATACTTCCCCGTTCCCAGAGCAGAAAAGGGCTGCTACCTGACAAATGCAAATGCCATAAAGAGCGCCTCCTGCAAGAAGCAGAACGACGGAACGATAAAAATCGTTATCGAACTTAAGCCCGAGATGAATTCCGAGCCCTATTTCGCGAAGCCCAACAATCCCAGCAACGTTGGTTCAATGTTCGGTCCCCTTTCTCTTGCCGAGATCAACAAAGAGATCACAGGGAACCCGGCTATAAAAATCGTTGTCAAGGACGTAGAATTTACCCTCAAATATTACAACTGCATCGCCACCCTGATTTATGACCCGGAAACAATGCGCGCTAAGGCTATCAGCCAGGTCATGGATACTCTTATCGATACCAGCGGCAAGATCCTGGGAAGTCCCTTCAGCGGCTCCGCAGTGCTTCACAACGATCTTAAGATCATAAATATAAACTACTAAGAAATAAATTTACATCAAACAGCCCTGTACAAGGCAAATGATCTTGTACAGGGCTGTTTTTAGTATGAGCAAACTATAGTATGATAATTTGGAAAGGGGCGCCGAGGTCGTCGACCCATACAACGGGCACCACTCACCATAGGGCACGCATACATGCGTGCCGAAAAATATCTTGCGGCGGCAAGGAAGTATCTTTGCCCTACGTTGGCTGTGTGAACACTTAAGCACTCGCCTGTAGGGGAAGGCTTCCACGCCTTCCCGCATTTTTGATCGTTTTGGGAAGGGTGTGAAGACCCTATCCTACAGGGATTCATCTGAAATTATATAAATGACAGTTAATGTTTATTTCCTCATCTTCCACTTGAAAAAACGCCGGATTTTTGGTTTAATATTATCATAACCGAAAAGGAGCTGAGAGTATGAAAACGAAAACCGCGCCCATGGGGTGGAACAGCTGGGATTGTTACGGCGCCGGCGTTACAGAAGAAACGGTAAGAAGAAACGCGGAGTACATGGCAAAGAATTTAAAGCAGTACGGATATAACATAATTACCGTGGATATCCAATGGTCATCAAGGGTCGCCGTAAGTCACGCATACACGCCCTTTGACGACCTGTGTATGGACTCATATTCCCGCCTGATCCCCGCGGAGAACCGCTTTCCCTCCTCCGCCGGCGGTAAAGGCTTCAAGCCGCTTGCGGACTATATACACTCTTTGGGGCTTAAATTCGGCATTCATATGATGAGAGGTATCCCCCGCCGCGCCGCCCATTTGCACACACCAATCTTCGGGGCGGAATTTACGGCTGACAAGATTGCCGACTACAACTCCACCTGCTTCTGGAACAGCGATATGTACGGCGTAAAGCCCGCCGCTCCCGGCGCCCGGGAATACTATGTGAGCCTTTTCGCCCTTTACGCGGAGTGGGGCGTGGATTTTATAAAGATCGACGATATCTGCCGGGAATTGCCCCATTTTGAGGCGGAGCTTATCCTCATAAGCGATTGTCTGAAAAACTGCGGACGCGATATCATTTTCTCCCTCTCCCCCGGTCCGGCGGTGCTTGAAAAAAGCGAGCTTTATAAACAGGTCGCCGATATGTGGCGCATAACTGACGACTTCTGGGACAGATGGGATCTGCTGTACAATATGTTCGAACGGTGTGAAAAATGGTCTGTCCACACCGGCGCGGGGAATTGGCCGGACTGCGATATGCTCCCGGTAGGGGCGCTGAATCAGGATGAGTATCCGGACTGCCGCACACATTTTACCGAAGACGAACAGATCACCATGATGAACCTCTGGTGCATTTTCCGTTCTCCCCTCATCATCGGCGGAGAGCTTACAAAAACCGATGAGTTTACCTTGAAGCTCCTTACAAATAAAAACGTCCTTGGTATGCACAGACTTTCCCGACACGCCCATCAGGTGTGGAGGAAAAAGATAAACGGCGTTGAATGCGCCCTGTGGACCGCCGTAAACGCGGAGGGCGGACAGTACGCCGCTGTTTTCAATCTGGGTGAAGAAAAAGTTGAAGCGGACATCCCTTTAAGCGATCTCGAAATGGACGGCAACAGAGATGTCCTTGATCTATGGACAAACGAGATCTCCACGGGACAGGATAAAATAACGGTGAGCCTTCGACCCCATGCCAGCGCGGCAATGCTGCTCACAACGGTGAAGTAGTGTACAATTAAAGTTTTTACAAAATTTGCAAAAAATCATTCTCCCCTTTACGTTCCATTTCGACAAGCGCGGGCTTTTGGCAACGGAATGCCGGGGGCGGCGTTTCCACAAGATAAGGAAAAAAGAATTATGTGTCATTTATATTTTTGATTGTAGAAAGGGATGGTGTGAAAGCCCTCCCCTACAATGATAGCCCTGCGTAGGGCGCGCATACATGCGTGCCGAAAAAGATCTTGAGGCGGCAAGGATGTATCCTTGCCCTACGTTGGCTGTGTGAACAATTAATTGCTCGCCTGGGCGGGTACAACCGTCCGTAATTCAATGCGAAATTATCGGTCAAAATTAAGGGAGGCAGCAGCCTCCCTGATTTTTTACTATTCCAGAACAATGCTTCTTGTTAAATGCTGAGTTAAATTATACCCGTCCCATAGTAGATCAAAATCCATTGTCCTGCCCAGCGGGACCACTCTGTCAACACCTTTTATTCCCGACATCAACAGCGGGGTGATAGATTCTCTGCTGCCAAAATACGCTATTGTCTGACAGCGTTTATCGTTGCAGACGGGCTTGATATCGTTGATATCCTTACAGTCATACTCGTAGAAGTAACCGCAGTTGTCCCGATTATCCATAAGGGTCTCCGTCAGCTCCGGAACGGTCACACGGACTATGAGATTATCCCTGTGTTCCACTACCTTTACTCCGGGCTGAGCCGCGGAAACAAGGAAGCTTCTGGTCAGTTTGTTAACGCCCTGTATCGGCTGAAAATTATATTTCTTTTCCGCCAGCAGGTGTTCTTCCTCCCAGAATATCTCCTTTGCCTCGGCTGTCCTGTTCCCCGTCCATATAACGATGCGGGGGCTTGTGCAGGCGTTCTGATCGGAGAAAAATGTGTCGTTATAAAAATCCTCGGCGATCCGCTTTTTGTCCTCCGCCGCCAGGTAACTTTCGGAATCTATGACAGCTATGGAATATCTGTCCGCGAAGGTTATCTCTCCGGAACGGGGAGGCAGAGGCGATCTGCGCAGTTCCTCAATGGTCCTGTCTCCTCCCCACACTATACGGACGTCCGCCACGGAGCTGAAAAGATCGTTTATCTCCTTGTCCCGGTCATAGCGGACACAGAGAACATAAGGCTTCATTTCCTCACGCTGTGCTAAAACTTTATTGAACGCGTCCGTAATAATTCCCACCTGAGGGAAATCTTTGCTGGGCACCCTTACAACGTTCGCGTTGCCGTTCAACAGCCCCGCCGCAAGGGAATAGGCGAAATTGACCGGCACGTTTGAGGGCGCGATATGGAACACAACGCCCTTGCCCAAATGCAATGCGTTATCGTTTATTTCAAATCTCTCTTTAAGCTTGAGGACAGAACCTTTGCGTATCCAGAAGCCGAAGGTTATCACGTCTGAGTACGCCCTGCTTCTCGGGTCCTTTATGATCTCCGCGGATACGGCGTTGAGAAGATCAATTATCTTTTCCTCAAAGGGTATCATCGGAGGGACGGCGCTTAAGTTATCGGCAAGCTCCGCCGACCCGGTAAGAAACGTGACCCTGTTGAGCAGGTCTTTATTTAAATTTATCTGCATAAGTGTCACTGCATCCCCTTATCTCAGCGCTCTTTAATCTGCCGTTTATTTTGAAATATTTACCCTTTCGTCCGCAGGGGCAATCATCAACGCCCAAAACCGCTCCCTCATCCTCGGTAAGCAGGCTGTGACCCGGATAGGATTCGGGAATGGTGGAAACCACCTGGATTATCCCGGTCTCGCCGATCTCCGCCTCCGAAAAATCAATGGGACGGCGAATAATAACGTCGGAAAAATTACTGGCATGAAGATGTCCGTGTTCGCACTCCATATAAATGCATCCCGTCTGCTCCACCATGCCGTAATAATCATGGATGGATCTCAGCCCGCACACGACCTCAAGCCTTTTGTGAAATTCATCGTGGCTCACCGCTTCGGATATGAGCTTCTTCCAGCCGCCGCCGTGGATCAGGATCCCATCGGAAAGGTCAAAGCTTATCCCCTCATCCTTAAGCCGCACAAGTTCTTTATAGAAATGCTGCCAGATCATAAAAGTGAAGCCGAACAGCAATATCCGCTGACCTTTATTATTTTCAAGAAATTCTTTAAGTCCCTCGACATCAAGACGCATATCGTCGTCAAGGGCATATATTTTCTTTGCGCCGAACATTGAAAAGCCCAATATCCCCGCGCCTCTTGCGGAAAACATCGCTCTGTTCTTCACCACGCCGGGACAGTCGATGATTATCATCGGCATACGGGCGGAACCGGTAAAATCCTGAACGATCTTCACCATTGCCTTCTGCTGGTTTGCCGAGGTCTCTCTGTCCAGATATATTTTGCTCACTGCCTGCCCGGTGGTACCGGAGGAGGTCATTGTTTTTACTATCTCTTCACCGGGAACGGACTTGAGATCCATTTCCTTAAAAAGACGGACAGGCAGAAACGGGATGTCTCTGTAGTCCTCTGCCTTTTCGACATCAAAACCGACAGCCTCTGACATTCTCCTGTATTCGGGGCAGTTTTCCAGATGATGCCTTGTCAGCTCCATAAGTCTTTCCGTGAGCAGTTTGCCCTTTTCTTCTTTGTTCAAAGAATAGGGTGAAAGGCTCATTATCTCTTCAAATGTCATCTGCGTCACCTCTTTTTAGGAATGTACCGGCTGCCGGTCAATTATCATAATACTTTGTCAATTCTTTATAAAGAGTTTTGCCCGAATCGTTCTTCGGTATCTCATCAATAACGACCACCTTAAAGGCTACAGGATTAAGTTTTGTTTTCCCTATGACAAAATCCCGAACCGGCTCGGCGTTTTTCTGATCCGTCACAAAGATATACATATGGTCATCCACACCCGCGCTGGCGGCCTCAATATTGAATTCCGTTTTTATCAGACGGTCTATCTCATCAAGGTTGACCCTGCTGCCGTATATCTTCAGAAAACGCTTTTTCCGCCCGACGATGTAAAAGAAACCATCTTTGTCAAACCGCGCCATATCCCCCGTGACAAGTCTGCCGTTCCTTTCGTCGCCCTTTGCAAGGTCGTCTCCGCACTCGGCGTACCCAGGGGTAACATTCGCTCCTTCATAAACAAGCTCTCCGGTTATGTCGGGTTCCGTTATCTCGTTTCCGTCCACGTCAACAAGAGAGAATTTTCCTCCCGGGATAACTATGCCCATGGAGCCTTTTTTCTCCACCGCATATTCCGGGGGCAAATATCCCATACGGGCGGTAGCCTCGCACTGACCGTACATGACGATGAACTTCTTGCCGGTGTCCTCCGCGAATTTTGCAAACTTTTCGTGAAGCTCCGGGGTCAGCTTGCCCCCTGCCTGGGTCATTGTGCCGAGATACGGCAGATCCATGCGCCAGAAGCGAAGCTTGTCCAGCATTTCGTAAGTATAGGGCACACCGCCGAAGGACGTCGCCTTTTCTTCTTTCAAAAATGACCAGAATTCTTTCTGCATCAGTGTCTTGTCTGTCAGCAGAAGCTCAGCGCCCACCGCAAGATGGGTGTTTATTATGGACAGACCGTAGGTGTAATTCATTGGCAGAGTGGTTATGGGGCGTTCCGATCTATCCAGTTTCAGATATTGTATTATCGACTCCGTATTGGCTTTTATATTCCCGTAGGTCTGGCGCACGAATTTCGGACTGCCCGTAGAACCGGAGGTGGTGAGCAGCAGAGCCAGATCGGAATGAAGAGGATACTTTTTCTCATAACCTGTCTTTAACAGAACATAGCCGCAGGAACGAAACGTGACAGAGAAGTCCTTATACTTCTCTGCCTGTTCTTCCGGCAGCCATATATATGACGGAGAATATACCTTGAGCAGGTTCCGGAGCAGGTCATCGTCAAGATGGGCGCTCAGCAAAGCCGGCACCACGCCGTTGTTGATGAATCCCACATAACCCACAACGGAGCCTATGGCGTTTTTGCACAGGGAGAAAACAAGACACCTTTCCCCCACCGCCTCCGCCGCCGAGTCCGACAGCTCTTTCAGCTCACGGTAAGTGACCGAATCGCCGTTTTCATCCAGAAGAGCGGGGTTGTCGGCATATTCTTCAAGATCCCATATTCTTGTTGTTGAGAAACTACGCATTGAAGTCTACTCCGTATTCTCCCTTTGAAAGGATCTCTTTTCCTTTCTCATAAGAGCTGAAATCTATAACATCCATTGTGTCGAACATTATATCAAATGCGTTTTCAAGGGAAGCTATCAGGGTCATGTGTCCCACGGAATCCCACGCGGGGATGCCCTGATACTTAAGTCCTTCAAGGTCAGCCTTGCCTATTTCAAAGGTCTCCGTGAATATTTGATCGTACTTCTCAAGATTGCTCATATTTTTCTCCTCCCGATAAAAATTTATGTTTTACTGTTTTAAACCATTGCTCCGCCGTCTACGCCGAGGATCTCCCCCGTAACGTATCCGGACAGATCCGAGGCAAGAAAAACTATCGCGTCCGCAACGTCCTCCGGGGTACCGAACCTGCCCATTCTGATGTTTGCCAGATGCTCGTTCATTTTTTCCTCGCCGATGCTTCTGAACATATCCGTGTCTATCATACCCGGAGCTATTGCGTTTACCCTGATGCCCTTGCCCGCCAATTCCTTTGCCGCGGTTTTTGTCATCGCCGCCACAGCGCCTTTAGTGGCGGAGTACGCCAGCTGCCCGGGATTTCCCTCGACGCCCACAATGGAAGACAAATTGATAATGCTCCCGCTTTTCTGGAACATCATTACCTTGCTCACCAACTGTATCATGTTCATTACGCCGAAAACGTTCGTGTCGTAAATTTCCTGCATAAGCTCCCTGGAGATCATTCCGATCAGGGCGTCCTTCATTATTCCGGCGTTATTTACCAATACATCTATTCTGCCTGTCTCCTTGCGTATCTGGATAACGGCCTTTTTAGCGGCGGATTCATCCCGCACGTCGAAATATACCGCCTTGACGACGGTGTTATATTCCCTGCTCATTTCTTCGCAGAGGCTGTCCATATTGTTAGGTGTCCGGGCATTGGCATAGACCGTTGCGCCCTCCTGGGCGAACCGCCTTACCGTTGCCGCGCCTATTCCTCTGCTGGCGCCTGTAACAAGACACACCTTGCCTTCCAATAAACCCATTGTTTTCTCCTTTCGATCAGTGCCCGAAGACCCGTCTGTCCGAATTTTTTGCGATAGGTCTTGCCGGATTGCCCAGAGCCACCATTTCATCCGGGATATCCTTGTGGACCATGGAACACATTCCAACCACAGACCATGAACCGATATTTACCGTTTCTTTTACCGCCGCGCTCATTCCCACATAGGAAAATTCTCCCACATGGACTATGCCGGCAAGATTGCCGAAACCGGATATCATGCAGCCCTTGTCCAGAACGTCATCATGCCCGATGTTGCAATGAGGCTGTATGTAAACATAATCTCCTATTTTCACGTTGCAGGATATGAAACAGCCGTACTGTATAACAACACCTTTTCCTATAACTGTGGATTCCGGGATATGTACCTCCGGATGTATAAGCGTGGGGGTTCCGATACCGTCCCCCGCTATTTTATTGAACAGTATCTCACGGACGCGGGGTTCGCCGATGCCCATGGCTATCTCTATCTCTTTGCCGAACTTTTTAACTGCCTCGTCATATTTATACACGCTTACCCCGTTGACCACACCGGGAACGTCTCCGTCATCTATGAAGATAAAGGACTCCCATTTTTTGTTCTTTTCGTTGATCGTTTTAGCTAATTCAAGGACTTCCCGTCCCAAACCGCCGACGCCGTAAACAGCAAGTATGCTCATGTTCTATCTTTCCTTATATTAACGCGTTATTATTATATTACACGATGCGGACTTATTTGTCAATGCGCAACGCAAACTCGACCGCTCACGGCACTTGCTATTCCTCCCGGTTTGTGCTATAATCCCCTCTGTGACATTTTGCATTTTTCATCTGTATGGAAGTGGTCGTTATCAAAAAGAACAAACAGCTTTTCGGCAGCCTTTGTCTGCTGTTGGCGGCAGTGATCTGGGGCTTGTCATTTGTGTTTCAGCACACCGCCGGGCAAAAAATAGAGTCTTTTACCTTCAACGGAATACGCTGCATAATGGGCGGACTGGTTCTTGTCCCGTTGGCGCTTATCCGCAGCAGGAGCAAAAAAGGGATCAAACCCGAAAAGAGCGACAAAAAAACTCTTTTTAAAGCCGGCATCCTTTGCGGGCTCGTGCTGTTTGTGGGACTTAACCTGCAGCAGCAAGCTTTCAGGTACTCGATGGCGGGCAAGGTAGGGTTCGTAACAGCTCTTTACATGCTGCTGGTTCCCATTTTTGCCGTATTTATCGGCAAACGGGCAGGCCTGCGGGTATGGATAGCCATGCTGATGGGCACCTTCGGACTTTATCTGCTTTGCATAACTTCGTCGTTCACCATAGGGAAAGGCGAGCTTCTGGCACTTGCCTGCTCGGTGTTCTTTGCGCTGCACATACTCATCATTGACCATTATGCGTCAACCGTTGACAACATAGACATGTCCATCGTACAGTTTCTTGTCGCCGGAACACTCTCCTCTATATGTATGGCGATATTCGACACGCCCCAGCTTTCCGCTATAAAGGACGCCATGCCCCAGGTTTTGTACACCGGTATTATGAGCAGCGGCGTTGCGTTTACCTTGCAGATAGTGGGTCAGAAGCACACCGAGCCTGCCATTGCCTCCCTGCTTTTGTGCCTTGAATCCGTGTTCTCCGCGCTGTTCGGCTGGATGATCCTGAGTCAGAAGCTTTCATCCCGTGAGCTGACCGGCTGCGCCATAATGTTCGTGGCCATCCTCGTGGCTCAGATACCCATAAATGAGCTTATAAAAAAGAGGACCCGTAAAGCAAAATAAAATGATGTTGCCGCTTTTTTAATAAATTGTAAAAATTTTATTTTTAGTTGACAATATATTATTTATTGAGTATAATCAAAGTACGGGTAACTGTAAAACAACATATATGGAGGAATAGATATGGACATTAAAAAAATTCTCAAGATCGTTGCTGTTGTTGCGGCAATAGCCGGCGCTATCGCAGGCATTTGCATTCTTGTTTCAAAGATCTCAAAGTGCAAGAAGCAGAAGGATGAAGAAGAGATCGAAGATTACGTTTCCTGTTCATGCTGTGACGATGAGCCTATCCTTGTTGAAGAAGAGGATGAGCCGAAAGCTGAGAAAACAGAGGAATAATTTTTCATCTGTAAAAAATTTTAATGCGAATACGACCGGGCAGATTTTCTGTCCGGTTGATATTTTTATGGGAGGTCAAGTATGAACGGTACAGAAATAAGAAAGGCGGAGCGCAAAGACACTGCACTTATATTTGAATTCATAAAAGGACTTGCGGAGTACGAAAAAATGTCTGATGAGGTAGTGGCTGACGAAAGTCTGCTTGAGGAGTGGATCTTTGACAAGGAGAAGGCGGAGGTACTATTCGCCCTTTCGGACGGTAAGGAAGTGGGCTTTGCACTGTTCTTCCACAACTTTTCCACCTTTATGGGGCGCGCCGGGATATACCTTGAGGACCTTTATGTAAAACCGGAATACAGAGGTCAGGGGCACGGCAAAGCTCTTCTCAGGGCGCTTGCGGCAATAACCGTTGAACGGGGCTGCGGCAGGCTTGAATGGGTTTGCCTTGACTGGAACAAACCGAGCATCGACTTTTATCTCTCCCTGGGCGCACAGCGTATGGATGAATGGACCACCTACAGGGTCACGGGAGAAGCTCTTAAAAAACTTGCGGAACAGTGAGAATTGAATTGACTTTTACCTGCGCGCCGCATTATAATATCTTTGCGCTTTAATTCTGGTGATCGGGTCTTCGGACTTGATTATAATATTTTATTCAGGAGAATGCTGTTTGAAAAACAACACCTTGGAGACCGTAGAATAAGCCGGGAGGTTTGCAATACGGTCAAAACAAGCCTCCCCACATTGCAGTCAACAATTTTCATGGAGGTAAAAATATGATAAAAAATGACTACGTCATCCGTTTGGAGAAAAGCGAAGAACATCGTGAAGTTGAAAACTTAGTAAGGGAATCTTTCTGGAACGTTTACCGTCCCGGCTGTCTGGAACATTTTGTGCTTCATGAGCTGAGGAACGACCCAGCTTTTGTGCCGGAGCTTGATCTTGTCATGGAAAAGGACGGCAGGCTCATAGGTCAGAACATCTTTATGAAAGCCGTTATAAATTGTGATGACGGCAAAGCTTTGCCCATACTGACCATGGGGCCTATCTGCATAACACCTGAGCTTAAGCGGCAGGGGTACGGCAAGGCTCTTTTGGACTATTCGTTGGAAAGGGCGGCGGAACTGGGCTTCAAGGCAGTGTGCTTTGAGGGCAACATTCAATTTTACGGCAAAAGCGGTTTTGACTTCGCCTCAAAATTCGGTGTCCGTTATCACGGACTTCCGGAGGGCGCTGACGCCTCTTTCTTCCTGTGCAAAGAGCTTGAAAAAGGTTACCTTGACGGGATAACGGGAGAATACTCCACCCCCGCCGGGTATTTTGTGGATGAGCAGGCGGCGAAGGAATTTGACAAATCCTTTCCCCCTAAGCAGAAACTGAAGCTTCCCACGCAGATATTCTGAACGGACAGAGCAAAAATAAAAACGCAACGTGTACATTTTGTATGCCAGAGCCGGTAGGTAGCCCGGCCGTCCTGCATTTGCAGGGTAAGTAACCCTCCCCTCCGGGTCGTCCGTTTTTTGCTCACTTATCTTGGCAAGGAGGGATAACATGGGCAAATCAAATTGCAGACTAACGGTGTTTTTTGAAGAACCCTTTTGGGTTGGCGTTTTTGAAAGAGTCGAAAACGGTAAACTCTCCGTTTCCAAAGTTACTTTCGGCGCCGAGCCAAAAGACTGTGAAGTTTACGAATTCATCTTAAAACATTACTATGATCTGCGGTTCAGTCCGGCTGTTGACACTGTTGTAAAAGAGAGAAAAATGAACCCCAAACGGATACAGCGGGATATTAAAAACCAGCTCTCCTCAAAGGGCGTAGGGACTAAATCCCAACAGGCTCTCAAATTGCAGCAGGAGCAGAACAAGCAGGCTCGCAAAGCAAAGAACAAGGAATTGAGAACGGCTCAGGCTGAGCGTTTGTTTGAGCTTAAACAGCAGAAGAAAAAAGAGAAGCACCGCGGACGATAAAGCCCCGGTGCTTTTCGTATAAAGGCAGAAAAAAAGGCAGAGTCGGCTTAAAACTTAAGCCTCTCTGCTTTTTGCGATATTAACCTGAAAGGGTACGCCATACTCCGATGATTTTTGTCATCGGAGTATATGATTTGGTTTAATACCGAATGACGTCGGTGTAAACAAAATCTCAAATGAATTGAGCTGCTAACTCACCAAGGCTACTCCACTTTTTGTTTTTTGAAATAGATTTGAAGATCTCAATTCAAAAGAAATATTCATTTTTCCGCCGTTCCGAGAGCACATTGATCACCGAACCAAATCATCCAGACCGGATAAAAGGGCGTTACAAAGACCGTCTTTATCACAGCTTTGTCAATCATTCGACCGAGAATTATTGACCGATAAAGGATGTATCTCTCTGTTTTGTAAAGCTGAAAACCCATGGAGTTATCGCTCACCGCATGGATCGCAATGGGAAATTGCCTTAAAAGATCCCTGCATAAATCCATTAAGCACTGTTTCGAGTAGTAGCTTGCCGGTGTAAGATCCGCTTTTACGGGTCGCGAAAACACCGATGTTTTCTCGGCTTTCATGAATAATACGATTGATAGTTCAAAAATGTTTATATTTTTTTAAAAAATTTTTTAAAATTTTTCTGATTTTTTTGATAATCAAGTTCTTGTGTCCGAAAAAGCCATGTACCACTATATATAGTATGCTTTTTCGTGATGAACGGATTTTTTCTCGTCTATTCGCCGCTCCAGAGATATTTTTTCAGATCCACTCTTCCGTTCTCATCAAAAACTATCCCTTCCGCCTCCAGCATCAGGGTCTGAGCGTTCGCTCCGCCGAAGGCAAAGGCGCTGCTGACTTCACCGAACCGGTTCACCACACGGTGACACGGTATCAAAGAATTATCCGGATTTGAATGAAGGGCATAGCCAACCACCCGAGATAATCCCGGATCACCCGCCATCACCGCAACAGTACCGTATGTGCAGACCTTGCCCCTGGGTATCTGTTTTACTATTTCATATATTTTTTCAAAAGTATTCAAGGCTGTTCTTCCTCAAGCTTCTTTTCAAGCATACCCGCGGCGGCTATGACATATCTTACACAGGGGCGTTTTTTATAGTACTCCGTCGTGCGTTCATCAGGAACAGGGCTATCCGTGATACCCTTCACCTTTGACAGAAGCTCCGCGCAGAGTATACTGCCGTTTTCCTTTGAAAATTCATCCGTCAGTTCCCTTGTATGAGCGTATACGTTCGCCTTGTCTCCCGCGTCCCCGGAGCCTTTAACAAGCCCCAGGATCATGCCCATGGCGCTCACCGCACCGCAGACGTTGCGGGTCCTGGCAAAGCCTCCGCCGAAGGCAGAGGACAGTCTGAGCACAGTATTTTCGTCAAGTCCGGTTTTATCCGCAAAAGCGCCGGCAACAGCCTGAGCGCAGTTATATCCGTTTAAGAACAGCTCCGCCGCTCTCTCTTCATAATTTGTCATTTCTTTCCCGTTGAGCCGAAGCCGCCGGCTCCCCTTTCTGTTTTGTCAAGAGCATCGACCACTTCGATAGGCATTGACGAGACCGGCATGATTATCATCTGAGCTATCCTCTCCCCTGGCTCGATAAGGTAATCCTCATCGAATACGTTCACAAGACCTACCGCGATCTCGCCCCTGTAATCGCTGTCCACCACTCCCACGCCGTTGAGCAGACCTAAGCCGTGCTTGATGGCAAGCCCGCTTCTGGCAAAGATCATAGCGGCATAGTCGGGAGAGGGCAGCGCGATTGCAAGCCCGGTGGGTATGACCGCGTGTCCCCTTGCGGGCACCCTGACAGGCTCATCAATGCAGGCGCGCAGATCAAGCCCCGCACTGCCGGAGGTCGCCCTTTCCGGTATGACCGCTCCGGCGCGTACACTCGTTATTTTTAACGTGTCCATAACAACACTCCTTCTCTCTTCAAAAATTTAATTTTAACGGATATATTATACCATAATCCGACACATATGGAAACTGAAAATATTTTAAAAACCGAATAAAAAATTTTTTGGTTTTATTTTTCTTGTATAGAAATTTGTTTGTGCTGTTTAAACCAAGAAAACGGATCAGGCACATTTTATTGTATAGATTTATATTGACTATCGCTATATATTGTGCTATTATGTGTTTGAGAAAAAATTTTCCGGCGCAAAAAATTTTTTAAAATTTATCGAACATTTGTATTGACAAGTGAAAAAATGATGCTATAATAGTAGTTGTAAGGAACAAATGTTCGCGGGTTACCCGCACATAATTTATCGGAGGGATCAATATGACAACAGCATCAATAGTAAGGAGCATAGTTGAATTCGCAGTGGGAGCTTTACTGATAGTGGGCTTCATATATGAGCGCAAGTTCATCGCTTTTGAGGAAAAAATGGCCAGGATAATCGCCATCGTCCGCAGGGAGCTGCGCGCCGACAAGCAGGAGCACATCTCCGCCGAACAGCGCAGGGAGCTTGAGCACAGACAGCGTCAGCAGATACTTGACAGCAAGTGTTCAAACCCTACCCGTTCGACCCGCGGTTATTCAGGCAGCGGTGTGTACAGAAGCTCCGTCAGTTCTTCAAATTCCCGCGTGGCTTAATTAAGCGCTGATAAAATTCAATAAAAACTTACGGCGAACCGTGGAGCTCATCACTTCAACGGTTCGCCGTTTTTTACTGTTGTGATCTTACAGCTTTTCGATCCTTTTCAGCAGAGTTGAAACAGCAATGGGAGATATGTAGATCCTCTGCTCCCCCTCCTTTTTGCCCCGGCACAGGACAAAGGACTTGGGCAGATCATAGCCTATGGTTATTACCTGTCCTCTCTGCTCACCCTGACGGAGGTATTCTCTGGTTATCTTTGAAACGGTGCTTGTGTCCAGATCGAAAATACCCACTATTTCGTCGGTGGTAACTATGGTATCCTGTCCTAAATGTAAGTACATATTTTTCTCCCGCTGAAAATTCAACAGCCGTTATATTTCAATATCTCTGTCAAACTGCTTTACTCCGGCATAGCTCATGCCCTTGAGATAAGGCTCAAAGAACAGCCCAGGTGCTCTGCCCTCAGGGAACAGATCCTTCATGGGCACCATAACAAAGGCGCGTTCAAGTATCCTGGGGTGAGGAAGGGTAAGCTCAAAGCTCTCGCTCTTGACTCCTTCATAGAGAAGAAGGTCAAGGTCGATGATCCTGGGACCATTCTTGACCGTACGCACCCTGCCCATCGCCGCCTCTATGCCTAAGCAGGCGCCTAACAGCGCCATAGGCGACATATTCGTTTCGAGCTCTATGTTGAGGTTGAGGAATTTCGGTTGTTCTATCTCGCTCACCGGTATAGTTTCGTACACGTGCGACACGTTGATCAACTGTGTGTCCGGCAGAAGCTTCAGCGCCTCCACCGCCTTTTTGAGATTATCAAATCTCTTTCCCATGTTGGTACCCATGCCTATAACTGCTATACTCATTCTGATCGCATCCCCTTAATCTGATTGTCTTTCCCGTTCTATTTCCACCGCGACATAATTAAAGTCCGCTTTTATGGGCGCGTTTGGTTTTTTTAAGGTCAATTTTACCTTCTGTACTTGCGGATATTCGTTGAGTAAACCCTCCGCCACACACTGAGCCGCCCGTTCAATGAGATCGTACTTTTCGGCGATCATCACCTTTGTAATAAGCTTTATCGCCTTTGAATAGTTTACGGTATCTTTGAGTGAATCCGTGCTGCAGGGTGTTGTCAGATCGACAAACAGCTCCGCGTTTATCACAAAATTCTGACCGTCCCTTTTCTCCTCGGGATTTACCCCGTGATAGGCGTAGACTTCCAATCCGTTTATTATTATTTTATCCATGATTCAAAACTCCGTATCTCTCAGCGCAAATGCCATTCTTGCCGCCTGTACTCCGGGCGCCACATCATGCACTCTTATTATATCCGCTCCGCCAAGGATAGCCGCTGTGTGGGCGGCTAAGGTCCCTGCGACCCTTTTGGACGGTTCCGTTTCCCCGGTGGCTTTTCCTATGACCCTTTTGCGTGACGCCGCGGCAAGCAGCGCCGTTCCGTGGGTATCGAGCCTGTCCATGCAACGCAGAAGCCTTAAATTATCCTCATACGACTTGCCGAAGCCAATGCCCGGATCGAGGCAAAGCCTTTCTATATCAAAACCGGTTTCGCCGCACTCCGCTGTCACCGCGTCAAAAAATTTCTGAACGGCATTTATGACGCCCTCCGGGTACTCGTTCACAGTCCCCGCGCCGCCGTCGTTGTGCATAACGATATATCCCGCGCCATGTTTCATGCAAAGTGCCGCGATATCTCTGTTGAATGTCCCGCTCACGTCGTTGATGATATCGACGCCCCTGTTCAGAGCCTGCTGAGCCACCTCAGTGTAATATGTATCCACCGACACGGGAACGTTCAGCCTGCCGTTGAGCTCATCAAGGACGGGCAAGAGCCGGGAAAGCTCCTCTTCTGGAGATATATTACGGCTGTCGGGACCGGTGGACTGGGCGCCTATGTCTATTATGTCCGCGCCCTCGCCGCACATTTCAAAGCAGCGGTTTACGGCGGCGGCTCTGTCCTCATACTTTCCTCCGTCCGAAAAGGAATCCGGAGTAACGTTGAGGATGCCCATAACATAGACCCTGTGACCCAGAGGAAATCTATATTTACCTGCGATAAATTCTGACAATTTCTTCACCCTGCTCCCAAGTTTTGCCCTCAATGCTTGCCAAGGAGGGTCATTACCTCACTTCGGGTCTTGGCGTCGCTGCGCATTATACCACGGAGAGCCGACGTTTCCGTTTTTGATCCCGCGGCGCGGGCGCCCCTCATGGTCATGCAAAGGTGTTCGGCTTCGATTATCACCGCCACCCCCTGAGGTTTCAGTTCTTCATACAGGAAATCCGCCACCTGCGCGGTGAGCCTTTCCTGCAGCTGAGGCCTTTTTGCAAAGCAGGAAACTATCCTGGCAAGCTTGGACAGACCTATGACCCTGCCGTTATTCGGTATGTAGGCTATGCTCGCCTTGCCTATGAAGGGAATGATGTGATGCTCGCATACAGAATACAGGGGTATATCCCGCACCACCACCATTTCGTCGGTGCTTTCGGTAAAAATTTTCAGGTGCTTGTGAGGATCTTCGTCCATGCCGGAGAATATCTCACCGTACATTTTCGCCACCCTTGCCGGCGTTTCCACAAGTCCTTCTCTGTCCGGGTCCTCGCCTATGGCGATAAGTATCTCCCTGACCGCTTTTTCTATTCTTTCCGTATCCGTTCTAATGCACCCCTTTCTTATTTCTTAGGTACCATCACGATCTCGATTATATAAAAATTATCGTTATTGATATAAGATATCTTGTTCTTATTTATCTTAGCGTCGGTCTTGTTGACCACCTCAGCCAGGATCGGATAGATCTTTCCGTTCTTTATCAGCTTATCAATTGTGTCCTTATAAGCGGTCTTACTGCTGAGCTTTATCTCCACGGCAAGCTCTCCGTTCCGGTAGGCCTCCGAAAACATTTCAACAAGATCATTTTTCATATCGTTGTCGTAACCGTTGAAAAGCAGCTTGTTGCGCACATAATAATTATCTGTGTCCGAATCGCAGAGGTTTGAATTGCTGTAGTTTGAATGGGTAATTGACAATTCTTTTTCCGACATATTGAAGTACACGTGCCTGAGGCTGTCCGACCCGTCTCCCTTGACAGGGTCATCCCAGGTAACGTCAAGATAGTAGTACTTTCCGTTTATGAGTACCACGTTCCACATATGGCTCTCAGGATCGTTCTTGTCATTGGGGGCGGATTCTCCTGCCAGAACGTAGCTCTCGATGCCCACGGCGTCAAAGAGGATCTGCGCCGCTTTCGAATAGCCCTCACAGGATGCGTAACCGTTTATCAGCGCTCCGTAGGCTGTACTCTCCTCCAGATTTTCCGTGTTTCTGTAGGAACAGTTCTCAACTATATAGTCATGTATGTACAGCTCCGGGATATACTGATCTGTATTAGAGCCTATGGCGTTTTTGATCTCCTCCACCTTAGCCCTGAGCTGCGCAAGCTTATCATTATACTTTTCCCTGTCCATGCAGTAAAAAGCGTTAAAGTAACAGCGCTTACCGGAAGCGGAGAGGTTGCAGACTCTCTTAAGGTGAAAGAACTCCGGGTTATCGTAAAGCAGGGCGGAAAATACAAGGGACAGCTCATCCTGGTCAAGCTCCGGGATCTCTATTTTGCTCTCAAAGTTTTCAACACCTTCAAAAATATACGAATAGGCGATCTTTTCTTTGTTGGATAAATTTTTATAATAGTATTTAGTCTTACCGCCGGCCTGAGGAGTAACGGGTTCAACAGTATTCCAGTCCGGTGGTACGTACAGTTTTTCTTTGATCGCATTTATGATCCCGCAGCCCGGAAGGGCTATAAGAATAACCGCGAGCAAAATTAACGCCGTTATTTTTTTGCTCATATAAACATCCTTTCCCGGTTTTTCGCTCCCGTATTACGCTGAAAGCTCGCTCAGGCTCGACACCTCCGTGCAGGAGGGTCTCATCGTGTTTAATGAGAACGCCTCAAGCGCCGGTTTCATATTGTTGAAATCAATAACGGAAATATCGCTTGACACTATATTTATTATCTTTTCATATATCCTGTCTACCTTGTTGAAATTTGATTTGTTTATAAAACTGTCTATCGCGCATCCGAAAACAGACGCCTGCTCGGACATTCCTTCCCTTCCCCGAGAGGAACAGTACAGCATATATCTGTAGAAAATATCACCCGTCATTTTCTGCATACCCTGCGCCAATGAAATATTTGCCTCCTTTGAACGGAAGGAAACTTTCTCTGGAACATTGTACTGAATTGACCCGAGAACGTTAAACGCCTTTACAAATTTTTCCTCGTTTGCAGAGATATAATTTTTTATTTTAATATTACCGATTTGTTCAACAAGCTTTACCACCTGCGGCGCACCGCCCTGTTCGTAAGCCTCGGACAGATCCGTGTCGATACCGTTTATCTGCGCGGACTCCTCCGGGGAAACGGCGCAGACGGTGAGCTCCTGTGTGTCGGCTACAGCCTTTATTACGGACGCAAAGCGCACCTTATCGTTCTCGTCATCGGTACAGAAAACAAGATAATAACCCGTACCGCTGACGGCAGGTACGGTGGATGTATCCTGCTCGGTGACTGTCTCCGAGGTGGTTGAATTTGCGGAACTGAATGAAGCGTCCTTAAATAAAATTACTGCTGAAACGGTTCCGAACAATATCAATATCATTAAAAAGCCCAAAACAAAATGCTTGGTCTTTGAAGCTTCTCTTTTTTTGTCCGTCTGAAAACGGAGCTGCTTCGACTTTTTCGGCACTTGTCTCCCCCCCAAGTTATTTCTTCAGAAGTACGGCTGTTGTGTGCGGAGCGATCTTCACATTTTCTCCGCAGTCAGAACATTCGCCGCCCATCAATGCGGTCACACCGAACCACTCCGGCTGAAGGTGATAATTTATCTCATGCCCGTTGCTGTTTGAGATCACTACGATCGTCTCATTTTCCCCCACGCGGGCATAGGCTATACAGCCCATCGCCGCCGAAACAGGCACAAATCTGCCCTCATGCAGAGCAGAGTAATCTTTTCTTATTTTACCCAACCTGCGGTAATATTCCACAAGCTCCGTGTTTTCGTTTCCCCAGGGATAACAGGCTCTGTTGAAGGGGTCGCGATAGCCCTCAAGACCCGCCTCATCGCCATAGTAAACGCATGGCACTCCCGGCAGGGTGTACTGCAGAGCCGCCGCCATTTTCAGCCGCCGAATGCCCCTGTCTCTCTGTTCTTCGCTGAGACGTAAGCCCGAATATTTTCTTCTGTCATCAAAATAAGTAGCGTCCCCGGAAAGCCTTGTCAGCGCCCTTACGGTGTCGTGTGTCCCTATATGATTCATAAGGGTGTCGAGGGAAGGCTTTGGATAGTTTTCCGTGATCTCCGTGACCACGCTCATAAGTCCCTCTGCGTTTCCCGTCTCCGCAAAATCAAGTACAGCCTCCGCGAAGGGATAATTCATCACGGAATCCAGCTGACCGCCCAGGAGATAACGTCTGCGCACGCCGTAGCTGATTTTGTTGGTGGCGTCCTCCCAGACCTCGCCCAGAATATATGCGTCCGGCTTTTCTTCCTTGACCGCCCTGTTCAAGCTGTCAAGGAAAACGTCCGGCAGCTCATCCGCCACATCCAGCCTCCAGCCGGAGGCGCCCAGACGCAGCCATTTTCTAAGTATTCCGTTTTCGCCTGTAATGTATTCAAGATAATCCGGCTGTTCCTCGTTGGTCTCAGGGAGGATTTTGATCCCCCACCAGCCCTTGTAGTCATCCGGCCAATGTACAAATTTATACCATTTGTAATATTCTGACTCTTTTGAATTGTATGCGCCTATGTTTTTATACCGATTGTTTTTGTTGAAGTATTTGCTGTCCGCTCCCGTATGGCTGAAAACACCGTCAAGAATTATGCGTATGCCCAGCTTTTTTGCCGCCCGGCACAGGGAAACAAAGTCCTTTTGCGTACCCAGAAGAGGATCTGTCTTTTCATAATTCGCGGTATCGTAGCGGTGATTGGAATGGGCCTCGAAAACAGGATTCAGATATATACAGCTCACCGACAGTGACGCCAGATACTCCAGCTTCTGCTCAATGCCCTTGAAGTCCCCGCCGAAGAAATCGTACTCGTTTATATCTCCATTTTCGTCAGGCGCCCACATGGGCTCGCCGCCCCAGTCTGAGCGAAGAATCCTGTCCCCGGAAACGCCGTTTTTCTTTATGCCGGAATTACAAAATCTGTCAGGAAATATCTGATAAATAACGCCCTCTCTCACCCATGAAGGAGTGGAAAGATCCTTTTCGTACACAGTCAGCTGCCACGGATCGCCGCCCATATTGATGGCGCCGCATCCGTTTGAAAGACAGAGTATATACATATCTCCCCCGTCTGTGTGTACGGTGAATTTATACCAATATATACCCATTGCGGAGGGAGTATATTCTACGCGCCACCATTCCTCATTTTCTCCCTCCATGCACTCCCATTCCATAGGCAGTGACGCACTGTCACCCTCGTCGGAAGCTATAACAAGATCCACGCCTCTGCAGCAGATGTATCTGGGCAATATTACACGGAAGGTCACAGCTGTACCCTCCGGAACTGCGCCGAAGGGGTACTTATGATATTCAACACGGGAATTGTAGGGGATAAAATGCATCCGGGGGTCAGTCCTTTTCGGAAAATTATTTATACGCCATAGGGAAGCTCGGAAATATCCATCAGAAGATCGGCGGCGAAAAAGCCTATAATTATAAGCAGAATGATACCGAGAGTTATGAGGAGCCTTGCTATGTGCTGCTTCTTCCTGTAAGCGGCGCTGGTGCGTATCTTCCTGCCGTTTGCCGGTCCGGGATATATATCCGTGAACTCGAAAAAGCTTTTTCTGCGCCTGCCGAGAGTCTGATAATATTCACTTTTTGATTTGTTGTTGAACACAGATCAGAACTCCCTTCCGATAGATTCGACACGATTTGATACAAATTGTATATATTCGATTTGATTTGAGTATGTTTATACAAACAGTATAGATCCTGACAAACCTGAAAACGCCATGGATATCAGGGCAACGTAAATAAATATCGCTGGTATGCCGTTGAAAGCCTTGGGGATATTTTTTATCTTCTGTATCTTTTCAATGCCGACGTAGATAAGCAAAACGGCAAAGACAAAAGCGACGCCCGAACCTATTCCCATGCCTATGCTCTCAGCAAAACCCGCGCCGGAACGGTGGTTGATAAGAGGAATGGCAAAGACCATTGAATTGAGAGCGGCAACGCCCATGGTGCTGAGAGTTTTCTTTTTAACATGAAAAACGAGCCTCAGGAATGCCGCTATTATCAGAAATGAAAACGCAAGCACACCGCCGAATATCGCCGCATGAGAAGCGAAACTCAGCGCGTTGATACCGTGATAAAGATCAAGCGCCCTGCAAACAACGGCGGTAAAGGTGGAATAGCCTGCGATCATCAGGCTGAATGGTATAACCCTGCCGTATTTAAGGGACATCCTGATGGACTCGCTGGCGCCGTATCCACCGTTAAACACAAGATTCTGTATAAATGCCGCATAGAGCGCCACGCTTACAAAATTCAAAAACCAGCTCAAGTGTAAACACCTCTCTTTTCAGGCTAAGTCTTTCAGGCTCAGTCAAGGTGATATTTTTTGATTATCTCCTCAAACTGGCTGTCCACATTGTACGGCTTGGATTCCTCCCCGGACTTATCCTCCCTGTCCTCGGATCTTGAAAAGCTTTCCATATACTCAGCGGAACTCTTGGGTCCCTCCGAACCGATCCTTATGCTGCTAAGATCCACATCCGGATTGGGAACGGACTTTTGATCAAGCTCGCTGGCATCTATGTCTCTGACTTCCTCAGGAGTTATTTCTTTTTCTATGCTTGAAGCTCCGGCGGTCACATTGTACTCCTTGTCCATCTCTTCAAGCATATCGGAAATATTCTGTGCCTCTTTTTCCACCGTGGCGGGAGCGGTATAGGGCTTACCCGAAACAGCTTTGTTTCTGTTTTTTCTTGCCCTGTTCCTGTCGCGGCGCTTTTTGTTTTCTGTTGTATTTTCAGGATTTACGTTTGATCCTTCAGAACCGTCATCCTGCTGCGGTTTTAAGTTTTTAACAAATTTTTCTATAATATTCACGTTATGAACTCCTACTTCAGTTACATTGTTTTTTCCGCCCTCAATGGGCTTGCGGATATTGACCGGGGATACTGACATTGTGTTTGTCTCCGGAGGCTTTTCGGGGATAATTGGTTTATCCATGTTCTTTATGACCTTGCTGTTCTGTGGAAAGATCCTGGCTATTGCCGACCTGACCGCCGCGGACATAAAGCCCAGTACTATAAGTCCGCCGAAGGGCAAAAGCATTCCGGGCATCTTCGCGTTCTGGAAAATGGGCTTGCCCCATAACGTGCCGTTTCCGATAACTTCACGGATAATTCCCGTCAATATCATGATGACGCTGAAGCCTATTGACGACGCGATACCGTCAAACAGGCTTTCTTTGATCTCATGCTTTGCCGCATATCTTTCGCATCTGACAGCCACAAGGGCGTTCACGGAAATAAGGGGCAGATAAACTCCCGTTGCGGTGAGCAGCTCCTCATTCACGCTCTCAAGAAAAAGCATCGTGGGGCAGGCGACGGTAAGACCGATAAGCATATAGACTGTCACCCTGACCCAGTTTGGGAGCTTTTTTATGAATGAAGCCGTAAGCACCTCCGCTATTATGAGGGTCACGGATATCAGACCGGAAAGCAACAAAGAGACCTTGAGGGATGTGGTTGCGGCTATGACCAGACACAGTCCCAACGCCTGAATAAGGACGGGATTGTATACAAACACTCCTCGTATAAGGAAGTTGGAAAATTTCTGCCTTTTATCAGCCATTTCCCGTCACCTCCGTTTTTTCCTTTTTAAGAGCAACGGGAACCTCGGGCTTTTCATAAGGTGTGTCGTTGAGGAATCTTTCAAACACCGGCCATATGGCGTTGGTGATTATTACCGCAAAACAGGCGCTCTCCTCAAATTTACCGAAATATCTCATAAGCATGCATATGACTCCGGCAACAAGTCCGTAAATAAGCCTGTTCAGTGGTCTGTGAGGTGAGGCGCAGGGATCTGTAATAAGGAACAGCGCCGCAAATATAAGCATACCGGAACACAGCTCCATAACAAGGGAACAAAGGGCTCCCGAATGTACTCTTGGGAAGAGTACCGCCATTATGCCGCAGGAAAGCAGGAAACCCAGAGAGTTTACCACGGAATACGGACGGCGGATAAGCAGATAAATAAGCGTACACAGAAGTATCACGGTACAGGTAGCTCCCATTGGACCTACGAACTCACCTGTCATCAGATTTATAAAGTTTATGGAATTGAGCCTGATCGAGTTGCCGTGGGTGAGCATTGAGGCAAGGGAGGTACTCTGCCCCACCGCGCTGGTGAGTATCGGAGGATAGCTGAAGACCTCCTCTGGCTTGCAAAGGCACAGGAAAGCAAAGCCTGCCGCTGCCGGTACAAAGGGAGTGTTCTGAGACCCGCCGAAGGGCATCTTTGCGACTACCACCGCAAAAGCGCTGCCTGCCGCCGCAAGGAACCCCGAAGCATTTGCCGGAAGCATAAGCGCGATAAGAACGCCTATATATACCGCATTAAGATCACCGAGCCGCAGTTTGACTTTAAGTATAAGGGACATGGCGGTCTCGCACAGAACTGCCGAAATAACGGAGAACAGCAAAAGCTTAAAGACCTGAACGCCGTTATAGTACCAAGCCATTATCAATGGCACCGCGGACATTATGAGAAAATCCGCATAGCTGTTTTTATTCTGTTTTTTTTCGGTAACGGACTTCAAATCCCGGCGCCCTCCTTTATGTGAATTTTTACCTTGATTTCCAATAATTTTGTATTGCACTTATCTGCCGTAAAGAATACTATACTAATGTATGATATTGAATTATGTCCCGGTCAAGCGACCCTTGACCCACCTGAAAGGCTGGTGTACACCGTGCATATCGAAGCGCCGTGGGAAAATAAAATAATCGTTGAACTTACCGCCGCCGATATGGCTGACCTCGATATTACATATGAAGAAATGGATTATTCAAATGCGGAAACGAAACGCGCCATCTGGACTATCCTTGAACGTGTAAGAGCCGTGATCGGCAGAAATATCGACCCCTATGGAAAACTTCTCATCGAAGCTCTGCCCGGTCGCTGCGGCGGCTGTCTTCTGGCTTTTACCACCCTGGGCTGTGTGTCAAGACCGGAGCATACGCTGATAAGGAAGAATGCGGAATATCTTACCTTTGAATTCAATGACGCCGACGCCTTCCTTGACTGCAGGGAAAGACTCCGCATATACGGGGATAATATAATCTCCTGCCGGGCATATGAACACCGGGGAAGATACCGTATGACAGTCTGTTCCGGCATGAACACGGAAAAGCTCAAAACCGCCATGTCGGAGTACGGAAAATTCTGCGGGATCGGGAAAATAAACGCCGCCGTGACCGCCGAATACTGGAACGAGCTTGGCGGAAAGAAATAGAAATTTTATCCGGGAAATGCGTTCTCCGCCTTCCTGCGAAGGTCGAGGATGCATTTTTTTCTGTCCTCCGCTCCGAATACGGCGCTGCCGGCAACAAAGACGTTCGCCCCCGCCTCCGCGGCTTCGGCTACAGTATCGGCGGATATGCCGCCGTCCACCTGAATGTCAACGCTGAGTCCTCTGCGGTTTATTTCCTCCCGCAGTTTTTTCACCTTGGGCATCATGTCCCGCATGAAGGACTGCCCGCCGAAGCCCGGCTCCACGGTCATTATCAGCACCATGCCCACATCGTCAAGGTACCCGAAGGTGTCCTCTACGGGAGTCCCGGGTTTGACCGACAGTGACGGGATACAGCCGCAGCCTTTGATCTTATCTATCGTTTTCCCCACATCCGAGCACGCCTCGGTATGTACTGTAATTATATCAGCTCCTGCGGCGCGAAACTCGTCGATATATCGAATGGGTTCATCTATCATCAGATGTACGTCGAATTTTTTGTCTGAATGTTTGCGGAGAGCCTTGATGACCGGAATCCCAAAGCTTATATTAGGCACGAATTTTCCGTCCATAACGTCCAGATGAAACCAGTCCGCTCCGCTTTGCTCCATGCTCTCTGCCTCTTCATAAAGTCTGCCGAAATCGGCGGAAAGAAACGACGGAGAAATTATTATCATAGCTGTTCTCTCCTCAAAGGTTATAACTGTTGAGATATTTTTCCTGCTTTTCAGTAAGGGTGTCGATACTGCGTCCCCAGTATTTCAGCTTGCGCCGGGCGACCTCGTTGTCGATCTCATCCGGCACGGGGATCACTTTTTTGTCAAACTTCTCATTTCTGTTTTCAACAAGATATTTTACGCTCAGCGCCTGTATGGCAAAGCTCATGTCCATTATCTCCACAGGATGTCCGTCCCCGGCGGCAAGGTTTACAAGCCTGCCCTCCGCAAGGAGATAGAGCCATTTGCCGTTAGCAAGCCTGTAGCCCATGATATTTTTATTGCGCTGCTGCTTCTTTTCCACGGCGATCTCTTTAAGCCCCGCAACGTCCACTTCAACATTGAAGTGACCGGCGTTGCAGAGCAGGGCGCCGTTTTTCATCACCTCAAACGCCTCTTTCGTTATAACGTCGGTACAGCCGGTAACGGTGATGAATAGGTCCCCGAGCTTCGCCGCCTCAAGCATGGGCATTACCTCAAAGCCGTCCATAACGGCCTCCATTGCCTTGACCGGGTCCACCTCGGTGACTATCACATGACCTCCAAGACCCTTGGCGCGCATAGCCGTGCCCTTTCCGCACCATCCGTAGCCCGCTACGACTACATTTTTGCCTGCGATTATAAGATTTGTTGTCCTGTTTATGCCGTCAAACACAGACTGTCCAGTACCGTAACGGTTGTCAAAGAGATACTTACAGCGGGCGTTGTTCACTGTCACCATTGGGAATTTAAGCTTTCCGCCGCGCTCCATTGAAACAAGACGGATTATTCCCGTAGTCGTCTCCTCACAGCCGCCGATTATATTGCCGATAAGCTCCGGGTATTCGTTGTGGATAAGATTTACAAGATCCCCGCCGTCGTCCACGATGATATTGGGCTTGTTCTCAAGCACCATACGAAGATACTGCTGATATTCCTCCCCGGAACAGCCGTATTTTGAAAACACATTTATTCCATTTTCCGCAAGGGCGGCGGCAACGTCGTCCTGAGTGGTCAGGGGATTACTGCCCGCGGCAAACACCTGAGCGCCCCCTGCCGCCAATACAAGGCAGAGATAGGCGGTTTTCGCCTCAAGGTGTATTGAAAGGGCTATGCGTATCCCCTCAAGAGGCTTTTCCCGGGAGAATTCCTCCTCCAGACCTCTGAGCAGAGGCGCGTTCACCTTTGCCCATTGTATCTTGTCTCTGCCCGACGGGGCAAGGCTAATATCTTTGATATCATACATTTTATCAAATCCTTCAGTTATTGATCCTGTCCGCTATGCGGGCGACCTCAAAGCGTACCCGCTCCTCATCAACGGTTTTGAGCTCACCGTTTTCCATAAGTATTTTGCCGTCCACCATGACCCTTGTAACCTCCGAGCCGTTCGCGGAATACGCAAGGGAAGATATTATATTGTTGTGTGGAAACATATTGAGTCTGTTTATGTCAATAAATATCAGATCCGCCTTGTTCCCCGCCTTTATGCTTCCGGTATTTTCAAGTCCCAAAGCCTTCGCACCGTTTACTGTGGCTATCCTCAGACCATCTTCTGCGCTCACCGCCAGAGGATCCTCGAACACGCCCTTATTCAGCAGGGTCAGGAAGGACAGATCGCGGAACATATTGAGACAGTTGTTGCTCGCCGCTCCGTCCGTACCCAAACAGACGTTTATGCCCCTGTCAAGATATTTTTTGACCGGCGCGATACCGTTTGCAAGCTTAAGGTTGCTCACCGGGTTGGTTGCTATGCTCACGCCCTTATCGGCAAATATATCCATGTCGCTGTCCGTAAGATACACACAGTGCGCCGCCACGGTAGGCAGGTCGAACATACCTGTGCGTTCCATATATTCAACCGGGGTGCAGCCGTAAGTTTCGGCTATGTTTTTGATCTCGTTTCTGCTCTCCGCCAAGTGGGTGTGTATCCCCACATTCAGCTCCCGGGCACACTCCAGCACCTCTTTGATGTAATCGGGAGCGCAGGAATAGGGCGCGTGGGGCGCCAGCATGAAGGTGATCCTGCCATTTCCCTGTGATCTCCACTTTTTGATCTCCGCCACAGCTTCACTGAGCCTTCTGTTTCCGCCCTCGTCACCGGCTCTTATACCGGACAGACCTCTGGACATAACGGCTCTGATGCCGCTGTCCTCCACGGCCTGCACGTTCTCGTCCGTGAAGATATACATATCAAGAAACGCCGTTGTGCCGCTTTTTAACATCTCACCTATGCCGAGCATTGTTCCCCAGTAGGAGTCGCCGGGAAGGAGTTTGTCCTCCCTGGGCATGATATTGCCGAAAAGCCAGTCGTCAAACATAAGGTCATCCGCCACGTTGCGAAAAACCGTCATGTACGCGTGGGTATGGCTGTTTATAAGTCCGGGCATTACCAGCTGACCCTTTCCGTCAACGGTCTCGTACCCGGAAATATCCTCCGGAGCCTCGCCTACAAAGGCGATCCTGTCCCCGTCTATACCTATGGAACCGTCAATTATCTCAAAGCCGTTTTCATTTTCGCAGAGAATTTTTGTGTTCCTGAAAAGCATTTTCAATGCAAACACCTCCCAACTTTAAACAAAACATTTTCAATTTAATATGATACCATAAACCCGTTTATATATCAATACCTAATAGTGTTAACATTATGTAAATAATATCGCGGAGACATTCCGGAAAACTGTCAAAAATACCTTCCTCCGGCAATTGACAAAGCAGTATATCGGTATTATAATCAAATTTGTTAGATTACGCTAACCCAAAACTGAAAAGGAGCAGAACGATGAAAAAGAAGCTCGCATTTATCTTATCCGTTGTCCTTGTTTTCGCGCTGTTGACGGGATCATTTCCCTTATCCGCCTTTGCAAAAATCAGCATTGACAAGACCCTTAAATTCGGCAGCGACGGCAAATTCACCATCCTTCAGATCGCCGACATACAGGACGGACCCGTGCTCAAGTCCATAACAAAGCAGTATCTCAAAGAGGTTGTCAAACGCGTACAGCCCGATCTCATTGTACTGTCTGGAGACAACATCGCCGGTAAATACTGCAAATCAGGTATCAAGTCTGTTGAAAAAATGAACGTACGGTCGGCAATAGACGATTTTATGTCCATATTTGAGAAAGCGGGCATCCCCACGGCAATGGTCTTCGGCAACCACGACGCTGAATGCGGAGTGACGAAAGAGGAACAGATGGCTATATACAACAGCTACAGCTGTTCTTTGGGTGTTGACGAGGGTGAGGATATTGACGGCTGCGGCACATATAATCTGCCCATACTGTCCTCGGACGGCAGAAGAACAGCTTACAATATATGGATGTTCGACTCGAATATGTACGAGTATGACAGTGAGGGCAACAAGCTGGGTTACGGTCACGTTACTCAGAGCCAGCTTGACTGGTATGTAAACAAAAGCAGCGAATTAAAGGCCGCCAACGGCGGAGAGGCTGTACCCTCGATTCTCTTCCAGCACATTGTCGTTCCGGAAATATACGACGCCTTTCTTGAGGTGCCGGAGGATACGGAAGGCGCGGTGGAATACCTGGGCAAATACTATGTTCTTAATCCGGAGAACACCGTTCCCGGCAGCGCTCTCCATGAATATCCCGGTCCTTCATATTCAAACAGCGGAGAATTTCAGTGCATAAAAAAGCAGGGCGACGTTGCGGCAATGTTCTTCGGTCACGACCACGCCAACAGCTACTCCGTCAGATATCAGGGCATAGACCTTGTCTGTACCCCCGGTATCGGCTTCAAATACTACGGCGACTGCTGCAGAGGCGCCCGTGTCATAGAGCTGGACGAAAAGGATCTTTCCACCTACTCCACCCATGTAGAGACATTCCTGAGCTATTACGGGGATCAGCCCGATATGATGCTGAGGTACAAAACTTACCGGAATCTTGAGATATCTCAGGAGGAAAGAACAAAGAGTATTATCCTCTACATTTGCCTATTCCCGTTGATATCGGCATACAGACTGTTCAGGAATATTTTCATAAAATAATTTTCTTTCCGCAAAATTTTCTCCCGGCGTTTTCTTCAGACTGCCGGGAGATTTTTATGCCTGTCAGGCTGTAAAAAAATACCTTCTTACAGTAATTGACAAAGCTGCTTTTCAGTATTATAATTAAGTCGTTAGGTTATGCTAACCGCAAATGTGGCCTCCATTAGGATAGGCGGTCACAAAAAGAAAAAGGAGTGATATCAATGAAGAAAAAGCTTTCCGTTATCCTGTCCGTTTTGCTTGTTTTCGCACTGCTCACGGGTTCGTTCTCAACGACTGTGTCCGCGAAAAAGAGCGTTGACAAAACCCTTAAATTCGGCAGCGACGGCAAATTCACCATTCTCCAGTTTACAGATATGCATAACGCTTTCTTTGTTTTCCCAATAATGAGGGAATTCATTAAAGAAGCGATCGACCGTGTTCAGCCCGACCTTGTGGTACTCACCGGGGACAATATCTCCGGCAGATGGTGCAACTTTGGCACAAAGGCGGGCGACAAGCTTGCCGTTACAACGGCGTTTGATGGCTTTATGTCAATATTTGAAGAAGCGGGCATCCCCACTGCAATGATCTTCGGCAACCACGACGATCAGGGTACCCGTGTAACGAAAGAGGAGCAGATGGCTATCTACAACAAGTACAGCTGCTCCCTGGGCGTTGACGACGGCGACGCGCTCTACGGCTGCGGCACTTATAATCTGCCCATCCTTTCCTCCGACGGCCGCAGGACAGCCTATAACCTCTGGATGTTCGATTCAAATTCCTATATATACGACGATAACGGCGAAGAGCTGGCATACGATTACGTTCATCAGGATCAGCTTGATTGGTATGTTAAAACGAGCAATAAGCTTAAGGCTGACAACGGCGGCAGGGCAGTACCCTCAATGGTCTTCCAGCACATCATTGTTCCCGAGATCTGGGACGCTATCCTTGAAGTCCCGGAAGGTACTGAAGGTGCCGTAGATTACCGCGATAAATATTACGTTCTCGACCCCGAAATCACCGTTCCCGGCAGTGTTATGCGCGAGCATCCCTGTCCCCCCGATGAAAACAGCGGTGAATTTGACTGCATAAAGGCACAGGGAGACGTGACCGCCATGTTCTTCGGTCACGATCACACCAACAATTTCTCCATCAAATATCAGGGCATCGACCTTGTCTGCACACCCTGTGCGGGCTTCAACACCAAAGGTTACGAGGACTGCCGCGCCGCCCGTGTCATTGAACTGGACGAAAAGGATCTTTCCACCTACAGTACCCATGTTGAGACCTTCCTTGACTATTTCGGCGATCAGCCCGATCAGGTCGTCAGGTATAATATATACAAGCAACCCGGTCTGTCGAAGGGCGAACAGGCAAAAGTGAGCGTGAAGAACGCCTTGCTTTATATCTGTATGTTCCCTGTTATGTCGGTTTACAGGCTGTTTAAAAATCTGACAAAAATCGGCTGAGCCTCCCCGGACGGTTGACATATACCGCAGTTTAATGATAGTATCTTAACAGGTACTTAATAAAAATAAAAAGGAGAAAAAACAAATGAAAAAGAAACTCACCCTCATCACATCAGTTATGCTTGTTTTTGCGTTGCTCATGGGGACCTTCTCCATGTCGGTATCCGCAAAGAGCGGCGTTGACAAGACCCTCAAATTCGGCAGCGACGGCAAATTCACCATCCTCCAGTTTGCCGACATTCAGGACGGCCCCATCCTCAAACCCATAACAAGAGACCTTATCAAAGAGGCTATCAAGCGCGTTCAGCCAGATCTTATCGTACTCACCGGCGACAACATCTCCGGCGGTACCTGCCACTGGGGTCTGAAACCCCTTGAAAAGCTGCTGGTAGCATCCGCCATCGACGACTTCATGTCCATATTTGAAGAAGCGGGCATCCCCACTGCTATGGTCTTCGGCAACCATGACGGCGAGTGCTTTGTTACGAAGGAAGAGCAGATGGCTATCTACAACAAGTACAGCTGCTCCCTGGGCGTTGACGACGGGGATGCTCTGTACGGCTGCGGCACATACAATCTGCCCATCCTTTCCTCAGACGGCAGAAGAACAGCTTACAACCTCTGGATGATCGACTCCAATATGTATGAATATGATGCGGACGGCAACCGACTCGGTTACGACTACGTTCATCAGGATCAGCTTGACTGGTATGTCAAGACCGGCAATGAGCTTAAGGCTGCCAACGGCGGTCAGACCGTGCCCTCAATTGTCTTCCAGCACATTGTTGTTCCCGAGATCTGGGACGCTCTCCTTGAGGTTCCGGAAGGCACCGATGGCGCAATAGAGAACGGCGGCAAGTACTATACACTTGACCCCCAGATAACCGTTTCCGGCAGCGTGCTCCACGAATCTCCCTGTCCTCCCTACACAAACGGCGGTCAGTTCGACGTTATGAAGAATCAGGGCGACGTTGTGGCTATGATCTTCGGTCATGACCACGTGAACAGCTATTCAATAAACTATCATGGCATCGACCTTATCTGCACAGCAGGCGCCGGATTTTCCTCATACGGTGACGACAGCAGAGGCGTAAGGGTCATAGAGCTGGACGAAAACGATCTTTCAACCTACTCCACCCACACCGAGACTTTCCTTGATTATTTCGGCGATCAGCCGGATCAGCTTCTCAGATACAACGCACAGAAGAACAAACAGCACACAAAGGCGGAGCAGGCAAAGTACACAGCTCTCTACATTCTTCTCTTCCCGGTCATCTCTGTCTACAGGCTGTATAAGAACATTTTTGTAAAATAAATTTGGAACAAAACTTCTCCCGGCGCTTTTCAAGGCGTCGGGAGGTTTTATGCTGTTGGCGAATTTTTTTGCTTTTTGTCTTGAAACGTACGTCTCTCATATGCTATAATGTGTCGTATTCAGCATCAAGGAGGTTTTAATATGAATGTTTATGACTTTGACGAAACGATCTTCACAGGTGACAGCGAGGACAGATTCTTTGATTTCATGTTCAAGAAGAAGGGCTACCGTCACTATAAAATAAATTTCAAAATATTCGACAATCTTTATAAAGCCCACATTATCACAAAGACAAAGGCCCGTGAGCATCAGTACAGCTTTCTTAAAAAGATCGACAAAGAGGGCAAGCTCGACGAGTATCTGACAGCGTACTGGGATCACGTTATGCAGTACATGAAGCCCTGGTATGACGACGTCAAAAAGGACGACGACATCATCGCCAGCGGTACTCCCCGCTTCCTGCTTGTTCCCGCCATGGAGAGGCTTGGGCTTACCAATCTTGTGGCGACAGAGATGGACTGCCGCACCGGTAAGATCGACGGATACTTTGCCGTGGGTCAGTACAAAATAGTCAACTTTGAAAATCAGTTTGGTCTTGACTGCATAGACAATTTCTATTCCGACGCATATACGGATCATTTTGTCGCCGACCACGCAAAGCACGCCTATGTGCTCCATGACGACGATCAGATAAGCGACTGGAACGAATACTTTGACGCCCACCCCGAGAAGAAGAAAAAAAGATAAATCAAATTTACAGAAAAAATCCGCCGAAGATGAACGGCGGATCCTTTTATTTATAAATTTTTGAGCCACTGTTCCTTTGTCAGCATTGTAAAATGCTCCGTGGCGGTGTCCCCCATCAGCGGCCTCGGTTTGTTCTGCTCCGTGTGATGATACTGATAGCCGCATTTTTCCTGGACACGCTTTGATTTTTCGTTGCCGTCGTAGTATCCGCACCACAGCGCAGAGCAGTCGAGCTTTTCAAAGGCGTATTTCTGCAGCCGGCGCACGGCCTCCGGGACAAGCCCCTGACCCCAGAAAGGCACGCCTATCCAGAAGCCTATCTCCATCTCATCGGGAGCGACCTCCGTATGCGCCCTTACGGGTGATATCAAGCCTATGCTGCCGATGGCTTTGTTGTCGGACTTAAGACATATGGCAAATATCTCCGGCTCGGAAAGCGCGGTTTTTATTATCTCCCGGCTGCTTTCAACACTTGTGTGGGGCGGCCAGCCAGCCGCGGGACCAACCGCCGGATCCTTTGCGTATTCATACAGGCTCTCCGCGTCAGATCCCTTCCACGGTCGGAGGATGAGCCTTTCCGTTTTTAATGTCATGATCATCACCTGCTTTATGTAATTATATAATTTCCCGGCGAGTAAAGTCAAGCCGCTGAATTTTGTTGATATTGAACATGAAAAAGAGTGTTGTGATTTATACATTATACAAAATTATTTATTGAAAATATTTTTATATAATGCTATAATATATAGTACTTTTTATTATCGATTGATAACAAATAATAAATCAAGGAGGATTTACTGTGGTTTACGATGTTGCAATTGTGGGCGCCGGCGTTATCGGTTCACTGATTGCCCGCGAGCTGAGCAAGTTCAATCTCAAAACTGTCCTGGTGGAAAAGTGCAACGACGTTGCGCAGGGTACCACCAAGGCAAACAGCGCCATTGTACACGCCGGCTATGATGCGATACCCGGCACTCTTAAGGCGAAGCTCAACGTTGAAGGTTCACATATGATGAGCTCTGTATGTGACGATCTGAGCGTTCCTTACAAAAAAACCGGTTCCCTTGTCGTAGCTTTCTCCAAAGAGCAGATGAAGACTCTTGAAGAACTGCTTGAGCGCGGCAGAAAGAACCGTGTTCCCCAGCTTGAGATAATCGGCAAAGAACGCCTGCTTGAAATAGAACCCAACGTTAACAAGGACGCTTACGGCGCTCTGTTTGCTCCCACGGCCGCTATCGTTTGCCCTTATGAGCTGTGTATAGCCGCAACTGAGAACGCTGTGTCCAACGGTGTTGAGCTTGTCAGGAACTTTGAAGTAAAGAGCATTGATTTTGAAAACGGCGAGTTTACCCTCAATTCCGACAAAGACAGCATCAAGGCAAAATACGTCATCAACGCCGCCGGTGTGTTTGCGGACACTCTTGCGGGCATGATAGGCGACAATTCGTTCTCCATCACTCCCCGTAAGGGCGAGTATGTGCTCCTTGACAAGAGCATGGCAGGCGTTGTGAGCCGCGTAATATTCCAGTGCCCCACAAAGATGGGCAAGGGTTCGCTTATCACCCCCACGGTGGACAACAACGTCCTCATCGGACCCACCTCGGTGGACGTTGAGGATAAAGACGACCTTGCCACCACAGACGAAGGGACAAGCTTTGTTCAGAAGCAGGTCGCCCTTTCCGTTCCGGAATTCAGGATCCGCAACATCATCACATCCTTCTCCGGCTTGCGCGCCCACAGCAACACCGACGATTTTGTCATAGGTCAATCAGAGGCAAATCCTCATTTCATAAACGTGGCGGGCATCGAATCCCCCGGCTTGTCCGCGGCTCCCGCCATTGCGAAGTACGTTGAGAAGATCCTTCTTTCTCTCATCGGCGAGCAGGAAATCAAGGCTGATTTTGATCCTCTTCGTGAGAAACCGGTCCGTTTCAGAGAGATGTCTCCCGCTGAGCGCAGAGAGATCATCAAGAAAAACCCCGCCTACGGCAGGATCATCTGCCGCTGTGAGACAGTCACTGAGGGCGAGATCATAGACGCTATCAAAGCGCCCGCCGGCGCGAGAGACGTGGACGGCGTCAAGCGCCGCACCCGTTCGGGCATGGGGCGCTGTCAGGGCGGCTTCTGCGGCTCAAAGGTGGTCGCCATCATCTCCCGGGAATGCGGTATCCCTCTTGAGGAGATCACAAAGTTCGGCGGAGAATCAACAATGCTTATAGGCAGAACAAAGTAACGCATGAAAGGAAGGATTCAAGTGCAAAACTATGATTTAGTAGTTATCGGCGGCGGTCCTGCCGGTATGGCGGCGGCGCTCAAGGCTGCTGAGTGCGGCGTTGAGAGCATCGTAGTGCTTGAAAGAGCAGAAACTCTCGGCGGTATTCTGGAACAGTGCATACATACGGGCTTTGGTCTGCATTATTTCGGCGAAGAGCTTTCAGGCCCCGAGTATGCGTCCCGTTTCATTGAGCTTTTCAAGGATACGAACATAGATATAAAATTAGACACAATGGTCATCAACGTTGAACCCGACGAGGGCAAGAACATCATAACGGCGGTAAGCAAGGCGGAGGGTCTTGTGGACTACTGCGCCAAGGCCGTTATCCTCGCCATGGGCTGCCGTGAACGTCCCAGAGGCGCTCTGAATATTGCCGGCACCCGCCCGGCGGGCATCATGACCGCAGGCACCGCCCAAAAGTATGTGAACATCGACGGCTATATGCCCGGCAAAAAGGTGGTCATCCTTGGTTCGGGCGATATCGGTCTTATCATGGCGCGCCGCATGACGTTTGAGGGCGCGGAGGTCAAGGTGGTATGCGAACTCATGCCCTACTCCAGCGGACTTCAGCGCAACATCGTGCAGTGCCTTGAGGACTTCAATATTCCTCTCAGACTCAGCTGTACCGTTATAAAGATCCACGGCAAGGATCATCTTGAGGGCGTCACCATCGCCAATGTTGACGAGAATCGCCGTCCCATCATGGAGACAGCCGAATACATCGAGTGCGACACTCTTCTGCTCTCCGTAGGTCTTATCCCCGAAAACGAGCTTTCACGCTCCGCGGGTCTTCAGATAGACAACATCACCAGCGGTCCCATCGTCAATCAGGACAGAGAGACAGAGTTCCGCGGCATTTTCGCCTGCGGCAACGTTCTTCACGTTCACGATCTTGTTGACTACGTTACGGGCGAAAGCCAGATAGCGGGCGCGGGCGCCGCGAAGTACATCAAGGGTCTTGCGGATAACGACCCCGAATATATCAACACAAAGGGCATAAACGGCGTGCGTTATATCGTCCCACAGCGCATTAATCTTAACGGCGACGAGGACGTCAAGCTCTACTTCAGAGTGGGTCAGGTCTACCGCAAAGCAAACGTCAAGGTCACCTGCGGCGACGTTGTGATCTCCAACAAGAAAAAGCCCAAGCTTGCCCCAGGCGAGATGGAAAACGTTGTCATCAAGCAGGAACAGTACAAGGACTTTGACAGAAACAGTGAAATCGTTATTGAGATAGTGGAGGGTTAAAAGATGAAAAGAGAATTGGTTTGCGTTGCGTGCCCTCTCGGCTGCGGTATCACCGTTGAGTTGAGCGACAGCGGTGAAGTCCTCTCTGTAACAGGTAACACCTGTAAAAGAGGCGAGGCCTACGCTCACAGCGAATGTACGAACCCCACCCGCTCCCTCACAAGCACCGTCAAGGTGACAGGCAGCACCCTTCCGGTGGTTCCCGTAAAATCGGCGGGTCCCATCCCCAAGGGTAAGCTTATCGACTGCGCCGTGGCTCTCAGAGACGTTACGGTAAAGGCTCCCGTAAAGATCGGCGACGTGGTTGTCAAGGACATCCTCGGCACAGGCGTTGACATCGTGGCAACAAATATCGCCGAAGTTAAATAAAGATCAAACTTTAACTGACATCAGGCTGTACATAATGTACAGCCTGATGATTTTTTATATACCACGGCTGCCGCATTTTTCTCTGCGGCAGCCGTGGTGATTTTATTATTTGATTTTCTCATCTTAAAGACCCGATGATGCGGTTCACATCGTTGGGAGTGTCGGTGATAAACATATCTATTTCAGATGAAAGCACCTTTTGTACTTCCGCGTCAGTTGTCGCCCCATATACCACTGTTCCCATGTGAAGCTTGGTGCAGACATTGATGAGTTCTTCGGTCAGAAATTTCGGCTTAAGTGCAATATAAGTCGCTCCGTTCTGTCTTACCTCAAATATCTTTTTGCGCAGCTCATCTGAGTTTGTGAAATCAATGCCCTCAGTCTGCATCTGAAAGCAGACCCTATAATTTGACAGGTGCTGCTTGATTGCTATGAGCTTGGCATCATCATCTGCGAATATGACCACGTTGCCCTTCACGTTATACTCGTCGATAAGCTTACTGATATTTCCCATATCGGAAACCTCACCCATATTCATAATAAGCTTGAAATCTGTAGACTTCAACAGCTCAAAGACCTTTTTCAACTCCGTGGAATCTTCTTTAACATCATCAAAATTCTTTGCGAGCACGGGAGTACCGTCCTTACGGAACGCCACATTTATGCAGATCCCGTTATAATCATTGTTGATAGCCGACTTGACCGCCAGGTGTGAATTTTTGCCCTGGTTCAGGGATCCCGGTTCCGCTATTACCAAAATATTTCTCGCATTCACCGCCGCGCTTTTTTCGTTCAGGTTTTTAACAATGATCCCAACGTCATATTTTTCGCCCTTATCCGTATTGCCCTGATTGCTTATGAGCACGATAAGAAGCACAAACAGCGCGAGTACTACCGCGGAAAGTATAGTGCTTATGATTATCAATTTGCGTTTAGTCATTTGCCGATCCCCCTGTATACGTCTGAAGCGATTTTTTCCATCTTGTCCATTTTTGCCTCCATGTCCGAAATCAGCGCGAACTGAGTCCGACAGCGGGCAAGGTTGTCGTCCGGTTGGCTTATGTTGAAATACACGTCCCCGTTAAGATAATCTGTGAGGAATCTTATGCCGCACTCGTAGGTCATCAGCTTTGAAGCAAAGGCAAGATTGTTCGCCTCACACTCGCTGACCGCGGCGCCTGCCGATTCCGTATAGCCTTTTGTATAAGCTTCAAAGAGCTCCATGTCGACGGACACCTTTTCAAGATCCCTCTCCCCCTCCACCGCGGTGTTGGCGCCGAACCTGATGGCGTCGCCGAAATCGTAGAGGGAAAGTCCGGGCATAACAGTATCAAGGTCAACAACGCATATGCCCTGATCTGTAGCCCTGTCAAACAATACGTTATTGAGCTTTGTGTCGTTGTGGGTAACGCAGAGGGACAGCTCTCCTTTTGCCAGCAGGTCAAGGAGCCTGCCCGCCTCACCGCTGCGGCTGCGGGCAAAATCTATCTCCCGGGCAACGGAACCCGCTCTGCCTGCCGAGTCCTCCGAGATCGCCCGCTCCAGCGCCTCATATCTTTTGACGGTGTTGTGGAAATCCGGGATCGTTTCATGCAGACTTTCAATGGGATAATCCGCAAGCATATGCTGAAATCTGCCGAAGGCTTTGGCGGCGTTATAAAATACCCGGGGATTTTCTATTGAATTGCAGGAATAGGAATCTGCTATAAAATTGTAGCACCGCCAGCAGTTTCCGTCCCCGTCCCTGTAGTAGCTTTTTTTGTCCGTGGTGGGATAGACCCTGAGGGTCTCCCGCTCCGCGTCTCCGCCGTTTTGGGCGATAAAGCGTCTTATGTGATCGGTGATCCCGATTATGTTTTCCATCAGGGCGTCCGGGTCTTTGAAGACGTTTGTATTTATCCTTTGGATCAGGAACGGCTTTTCAGTCCCGTCCACACACTTCACTCTGACCGTGTAGGTGTCGTTTATATGCCCGTTTCTTATGGCGCCCCAACCGGCGTATTCGCCAGGCAGACAAAACCGGGAGGCTATGTCTTTAATGTCAAAGGGGGATGTTTTCATTTGGATACCTCGCTAATATACTCGCTAATATATAAGTAAATAATTTAATACCAGATCCAGCCAAACAGCAGTATCTTTATCAGCAGCTGTATCAGGGAATATTTTACAGTTACCACGGTAACAGCCGAGACTGAACCGCCGTACTCGTCCGTAACGGTACAGGTAACGGCCGCTCTGCCCTTTTTGACGGCGGTCAGGTTTCCCATGACGTCCACGGATACTATATCGGGATCGGAGGATGTAAATGAGATCTGACATTCCACGCCCTCATCCTTTTCGATGATCGGAGTGATCCCGACGCTGTCTTTATATTTTACCGTAATTGAAGCGGGTAAAGTTACGTTGTTCACAAAGCCTTTCACGGAGCCTGTAGTCCAGCGGGCGTAGAGGGTGTGCTCTGTTTTTATCTCAACTGTTGATCCCTCCGTGATCCTTTTGCCCGCGTCCGCGGCGGTGTACCAGCCGACGAAATTAAAGTTTTCCCTTTCCGGTACGGGAAGCTCTCCGTATTTTTCATTGAACGTAACAAGCTTGTCCGAAGTTTCAACCTCTCCGCCCATCGGATCAAAATTGACCGTACAGATAATGGGAACTATTTTTTGCCACACAGCATACAGAATAACGTCGGCGCGTATTATATAGGTCTTGCCGCCGCTGAACTCTGCAATCGCTACGGCGGGATCCGTTGACCAGCCTAAAAAATCGTATCCGCTTTTTGTGAGAGTGTCAAATTTCAGGGTCTTGCCCTCCTCCACGGTTTTAGCGGAAAATACCGCGCCGTCTGACATAAATGTAACGGTCAGCATATTTTTTACACCGTAAACAGGCCAATACTCATTCTGAGCCTTTTCGCCCCTCTTTTTTGACACCTCATCCCTGTTTGCCGGGACCTCATAATAGTAACACCAGTATCTGCCTGCCTCGCAGGCGCCCTCCGGGGTGTTGGTAATGTTCTCTTTAAGATATTTGCGGATAGATACGCCGTTATAGAGCCTGCCCTCCAGCTCTGCCTTAAGGTATCTGAGCTGACCGTGAACGGTGGTATAATCAAGCCCTTGCTGCTGACAGTATTGCTTCATATCCTCAAACCTTGAGCTGTGCCACTGGCAGATACCGTAGCTTGTCCCGTTGTCGCCCCAGGCGTTGGGATTAAAGCTTGATTCGCACTCTATGTTTGCCATGATCCCGCAGGCGGTCGCCGTATTGAAGCCGATGGAAACAAGATATTCGAATATCTCGGCTTTGTTTTTCTCTATCTGCTCTTTGGTAAGTCCCTGCGCTCCGTTCAGATACGCGGATGAAAACGCCTCGGGATATGCCTCATATGTTATTTTTTTGAAAGCTGACGGCTGATTTCCGCTTGCGTAAACACCTGAAGCAAACATGAAATTAAAAAGCAGTACAATGGATAGGATCTTTATGATTTTCCTGCGCATAAGAGACCTCCTTTTCCGTCAGAGCCGAAAACGGATATGTATTCTATTATTTGAATTCCGCCATCATTTCCATGAAGCCCTTGGTGATGGTAGAACCGACGTGTTTGCCGAAGGAAATGCTCTCCTGATAGTGGTTGCCGAAATAGCCGTTGAAAACTTTATCGCCTTCAAAGAAGATCATGCAGTAATCGTTGTCAGGCAGGACGTAGCCCACCTCGTCGTTTGCCATACCGAAAGCAAGTATGTCGTCCCCGACGATCTCCTTAAGTGAAGGATAAGGGAAGTCTGTTCCGCTGAAGGTGTTTTCGCCCTCCATAAGGGCGCCGCCGATAGCCAGATCCGGGGTATATTCTCCGGGAAGCATGACCACCTTGAGGTCTTTGCCTATCTCAAGATAACCTATCTCGGTGTACGCGGCATATTCCCCGTTTTCGGTTTTTATCATGTCGTAATTTGCCAGATTGAGCTTGCCTACCGCCTTTATAATTGGGTTCTCAACAACAAGCTTTACCTCCCGAAGCCTGATATTTATTATCGGCTCCACTCTTGTTTCCTCCACCGGTGTCCAATCCTCATACCACAGGGTATAGCTTTCCGACTGCTTCATCTCTTCCTCAACCTGTTGTGTGTTTGCAAGCAGTTCGTTGTTCTTTATCTCCTCCTCGGTGAGGGTCAGAGCCATGGTTATCCTGCCAAGCTCTCTGCCGTAACGCTCTGTCTGATATGAGCGGCGTTCCAGATCAAGACCGTCGTTGCTTTGACCGCGGTCTGAATATACGCCTGAGATCGCGCCCTGAATGAACATGAAGTTTGCTCCTGCTTTATTCACTATTTCTTCCATGTAAGCGGTGTAGTCGGCGGAAAGCTCCCTTCCGGAGCTGTTGCTTGTCTTAAGTCCGGTGGTAAAGGGATGGGCTCCCATATTCACTATGACGGTCTCCTTTGCGAGCCTGTCATCCGGCACGAAACGGAAACGGGAAAGATTTTCCAGATAGCAATCAGGTGAGCGTCTGTTCTCAATATAATCTTTAATTGATTTTTCCGCATAGTAAAGCTCGCCGGGTTTCATTGAGTCGCAGGCGTCTCTGATGGACTTAGCCACGCGCTCATAGAGCAGCTCCATAAACTCCTCGTTCACGCCCTTCATAAGCCTGCCCTTGCCTGTAATGCTGTGTAAAACGTTGTTGATAACAGTCTTGAGCATCGGATTCCATAAGCCCAGAGTATCAATTTCGCTGTGGGTGTGGGTAGATGAGATATTTATGCTTGCAAGGTTATATCTTTCCGAATAATCGCCGAGCATACCTCTGATGACCCTGACGTCGTGGTTGGAAAGACCTATGCATTCTATTGTGGAAAAAACAGACGCTCCGTTGCCGCTGTTGTCGTCCAATACGATGGTGCGTACCTTCATATCATCCAGCACGGTTTCCACCTTGTTGCCGGTCAGGGACTGCATATAGCCGGCAAGGTAATAGTTTCCGGTGAGGATATCATCCGGCAAAAGGCTCTCCTGAGAATAGCCAAGGCTCCACTTTGCGGACTGAGACGGGGTCTTTGTGAAGTTCCCGGTGCCCCTGTAAAAGTTTGTGCTGACATAATCCTTCTCGTCAATTATCGTTTCCGGCTCGGGAATGACATTTGCGATGAAGCTTACAAGCTTTGTAATTCCGTACTCAAGATAAGAAAACGCCACATATTTGAAATCTTTCTCGCTTCTTATCTTTGATACAGCCTTTGCGGCGCCGCCCAGAGTGAGCAGGTCGCAGATCTCTCCGTCCATGACCACCTCATGCTGAACGTTTCCCTTCCCGGACGAGCCGGCGCTGACGGTGCGGGCCTTGACAGACGAAGCAGCAGAGACGCTGCCGGCTATCAAGGCAACGGAAATAGCTATTGCGGGAATGGATAACAGTCTCTTTTTCATGATTCATACCTCCGTTTTATTTGACCTGATATTTTTATCTGAAATTATACCTTAACTAAACACGAGATCTGATAACAAATACTGTACTTCAAAATGAATTGCCTGAAAAACTTAACGAACGGAAAATCAAATTTGATCCCGTACTCTTTTGCGTGTTTTTATGATCAAAACCGCTATGCAGACCAATAATCCCAGAACAGCTCCCGCGCTGTCCACGCCCACATCGAACAATCGGCAGGCTCTTCCCGGGACGAAATACTGATGGAACTCATCTGATACGGCATACAAAAAGCATATCAGAAACGTTACTGCCGGCTTTTTCTTTTCAAATGTGACATACAGGGCGTTGAACACCGCGCACGCCAAAATAAAATATTCCGTTGCGTGGGCAAGCTTGCGTACTGTGAAATCGCTCAACTTTATGCTGAAAAAACGGCTGATCCTTATTTCAAAGAAACGGCTCAGCGCCGCGGATTCATCCGCCGGCTGACTTGAAAGATAAAAGACAGCGGCAAGTATCAGCGCCACAACGAACCAGGAAACGCAAAGGCACACGATCTGCTTTTTTGATTTTTCTCTCATAGCAATCGCCATTCGATCCAAAATGCGCACAAAAAGAGATAGAGCATCCCATATTTATGCCTGAATCGTTCCTCCCCTCTGATTTTCACACTATCACTCAACTCTGCCATCGATAAAGCTGACGTTCTCCCCTGCGGGATATACAAAGATACCGTAAACATTCTTTGGACTTACGAACAGGTCATAACCCTTGAATACCGGATAAACGACTCCCCGCTCCAGCAGATATCTTTCGGCGTTTTTACAGGAGTCAACGATTTTCCCCTCGTTGTCGGAGCTGTACATATTCTTTATCATAAGGTCATATTCCTCAGACGCAAAGCCGTAAACATTTTCCTTCTTGTCCGTAACAAAACTATGAAGGAATTTGGTTGTAAAGCTTGTGGCGGTACGGCAGGCTCCGAATGCAAGGCGGTAATCGCCGTTCTTTATATCTGACTCCAGCTTTTCGGCCTCTGTCACCTCAATGCCTATGCTCAGATAGTTGCCGAAAAGTCTCTGCCATATCTGCACCTGTCTGCGTACGGGCAAATCAAACTCCGCGGTGCATTTTACGGTGATGTCGATTTTTGACTTATCAAGCTCCGTCACGCCTTCTGTCCAGAATTTCATTGCGTACGATTCGTTGTACGCCATTAACGGAGCGGCTCCCGCCAAAGCTCTGTAATTGTCCTCGCCAAGAGTACAGCAATCCGGCACGATACCATCAGCGAATTCATACGATATGTCCGCGGAAAGCTGTTCCCGGCTGACTGTGGAACACAGCGCCTTCCTGATATTTTCATTGCCGAGTATCTCGTCCCCGCAGTTGAACATCAGGGACCATGTGGCGCTCTGATATTTTTCAACATTTACGGATTTTACCGTTTCAATAACGTCCTTTTTCGAGTAGGGTATCATTGCGCCGGAATAGCTTCCGTCTGAAATTTTTTGTATCACAGAGTTGTAATCTTTATTTATATTCAGGGACACTGCGGAAGGCAGTACCTTTTTCACATCAAAATAATCCGCGTTTTTCCTCAGCAGCAGTGAAGAACCCTCCACCCATTTTGAAAGATAGAAGGGACCGTTGCACATGAGGTAAGTCACATCCAGCCCGTACCTGCCCTTTGTCGCCTCAAAGAAGGTCTTGTTACAGGGCATGCAAACAGCCGTTGTAAGGGTCTCCAGAAACTCGGCGTTGGGCGCAGTCAGCTGTATTATCAGAGTATTCCTGTCCGGAGCAGTCACTCCCAGGGTCATGGGACTTGCCCCGCCGTTATATATCTCGCTTGCCGATCTTATGGAGAAAAGGCTCTCCGCCCAGGGAGATCCTGTTTCCGGTGAAACGGCTCTTCTTAGCGCAAAGGCAAAGTCCTCCGCGGTAACGCTCTGATCGAAGGTCTCCTTGTAATCCTCTCCAAGGATATCCGCGAAATTTTTTATCAAATGCCATTTGGCGTTCTCTCTCAGTTTGAACGTATACACACATTCGTCTTTGCTTATGCTCCAGCTCTCCGCTACGCCGGGGACGATGGCGCCGTTTTCGCCGAGCCTGACAAGTCCCTCAAAGCAGCTTGCAACCGCTATCTCCTCGGAGTTTTCGCTGACTATCTGCGGGTCAAGACACCGGGGCTCCGACATTATCGAATAGTATATTGTGGCGTCCAGTCCCTTGACGCCTCCGCAGGCATAAAAGGAGAGGGAAATAGCCGTTGTCAACAAAAGCGCGACGGCTGTTTTTATTTTTTTCATTATTAACACTGACCTTTTAAGAAACTTCGGGAAGGCTTTCCGGGTAAACCGCCTGATCTGTGGCGGAGGCTTCATAAACGCCCTCGTGGGATCTGTACTTCTCAACGGCTTTTCCGTTGATCTTTAGCGTGGAATTCCCGCAGATATGCTCCTCGTCATCCGACCTGCGCTGATAATTTATATTTATGAGACCGTTTGCCCTGTAGAACAAAGTGGTGACCTCGTTGTCCTTTTCCTCGATCTCATCCAACATTTCTTCAGCGCCTTCAAACTTCAGAAAATCATCAAGAGAAATTTTCAGTCCGCCGTACTCTTTTATGCCCTCATCGGTGTCATAAAAGTAATATGTCTTTTCCGCCATCCCGTAGTAACCGGATTCATCAGCTACCTCATAATATATTTTGTCGTCTGAGTAAAGCTTTGCGGTCATTACATTATCGGTAAACTCGATGCCTCCCACCTTGCCGGATATCTTTTCCTCCTCCGCTTCACCGTTTTTTACCTTCCAGATATAGGATTTGCTCTGATCATTACCGTATTCTTCAAAAACAATGTATGTGTTTTTTCCGGTATCCAGCCTTTTTGTCTCAACTGCGGGGGATCTCTTTTTCAGAAGCGAAGCGGTATCTCCCGACACGAACCAGAATGCGCCGCTTGTAACTTTCTTGCCCGCAATGGGGTGATGGTAAGCTTCCGTATCCTCACTTGTGACCGCAAAAGCTTCCGGATCACCGTCGCCGTCATAATCGTCGGTGAGCATTTCAAGTATCTTTTCATCGGGATTTTCCTCGGCGAGCTTGTTTTCGAGGATCTGTTTTAAGCTTGCCTCTGTGGCCGGCGCGCCCGCCGTTTTATTTGACGTTGTATTCGATGATGAACACGCCGCGGCAACGATCAGAGAGATCACCGCGCAGACTGCCGCCAGAATATTAACTATACGTTTATTCATTTTTTCTGTTCCTCCATCCATTTTGCCATCAGATCCGAAAGCCCGCTCTCCCGCTTTTCATGCTTGCTTTGTGAACCCATGTATTTCATAACGTCTCTCTTGTTCGCTCCCGCCGATTCTTTTCTCTTTTCAAAATCGGAGAGCTTTTCCCTATAGCCGCAGACGCAGAAGAAGGCTTTTTTGTCTCCTTCTCCCCTCATTTCCAGTTTCTTGTGGCAGTTGGGGCATCTTGCGTTGGTGATAACGGAGACGCTTCTTCTGTACCCGCATTCACGGTCCGGACAGATAAGCATCCTGCCCTTCTTTCCGTTTACGTCCAGAAGATTTTTGCCGCAATCCGGGCATTTTTCTCTGGTCTCGTTCTCGTGCTTATATACGCTGCTGTCCGCTATGACCTTAGATACCAAAGAAGAAGAGTATTTCCTCATCTCTTTTATGAATTCGTCGTCCCGCGCCTTGCCCTTTGAGATAAGCTGAAGCTGTTCCTCCCATTTGGCGGTAAGCTCCGCTGATTTAAGATCGGCGGGCACGATGTTTATCAGCTGTTTTCCCTTGGCGGTGGGCACTATCTCCTTGCCCCTGCGCTCTATGCTGAAGGAATCGAACAGCTTTTCTATTATGTCCGCTCTGGTGGCGGGGGTGCCTAAACCGCTTGTACCGGCGATAACGCTCCTGAGCTTTGCGTCCTCTATCTGCTGTGAGGGGTTCTCCATGGCGGTGAGCAGAGTCGCCTCCGTGTACCTTGCCGGGGGCTTGGTCTTGCCCTTTACAAGGCTCGCGCCCCTGACAAATACGGGCATACCCTGACTGAGCTGGGGCAGCTGCTGCGCCTTACTGTCCGTGTCGGATTCATCGTCCTCCACTAAACTGCCGTAGACTGCTTTCCATCCCGGGCTTTTCACTATTCTTCCCTTTGCGAAAAAGTTATATCTCTCCACCGTTGCCTTGACCTTGACCTCCTCGTACTCAAAGGCGGGACTCAACACGGCAAGGAAGCGTTTCACAACAAGGTCGTAAATATTCCTCTCCTCATGGGACAGACGGGAAAGATCCACATACTGCTCCGTGGGGATTATGGCGTGGTGATCCGTAACCCTGGCGTTGTCAACTATATATTTCACCGAAAGGGGCTTCTGCCTGAGGATCGCCTGAGCAAATTCCTTGTAGGGTCCTACGGAAATGCTCCTGAGCCTTTCGGGAAGGGTGGCTACCACGTCATCGGTGATGTATCTTGAATCCGTTCTGGGATAAGTCAGAAGCTTGTGGGTCTCGTAAAGGCTCTGCATAATAGAAAGGGTCTGCTTTGCCGAATAGGCGTACTTTTTGTTGGCGTCCCTCTGTAATTCCGTAAGATCGTACGCAGCCGGGGGAGCCTGTCTGCGGTATTCTTTTTTGACCTCCGTCAGCGTTCCCCTTTTGCTCTCCACTGCTTTTATGACCGCCTGAGCAACGGGTTCATCGGAAAATCTCGTCTGCCCTTTTGCGTCCTTGTATGTGGCGGTAAACCCGTCAAATTTGACGGAGACGCCGTAATAGTCCTTCGGTCTGAACTTTGCTATTTCTTCCTCGCGCTTCACTATAAGCGCAAGGGTGGGGGTCTGTACCCTGCCCGCGGAAAGCTGAGCGTTGTGCTTGCAGGTAAGGGCTCTGGTGACGTTAAGCCCCACCAGCCAGTCAGCCTCCGCTCTTGAGCGGGCGGAACGGTAAAGGTTATCGTATGCCGATGCCGGTTTAAGATTTGCAAAGCCCTCTTTGATAGCCCTGTCCGTCTGGGAGGATATCCACAGTCTTTTTGTGGGCTTCTTCCAGCCTGCTTTTATCATTATCCAACGCGCCACAAGCTCGCCTTCACGTCCGGCGTCCGTGGCTATCACAAGCTCGTCAACATCAGAGCGGTGCATAAGGGTCGAAACCGCCCTGAACTGTTTGCCGGTCTGTTTTATGATGACCAGCTGCATTTTTTCCGGCAGCATGGGCAGATCCTCCAGCCGCCATGTTTTATATTTATCGTCGTAAGCTTCCGGGTCTGCCAGGGTCACAAGGTGACCCAGCGCCCAGGTTACGATGTATTTTTGTCCTATTATACAGCCGTCGCCGTTCTGACGGCAGCCCAGAACCCTTGCTATCTCTTTTGCCACTGAGGGCTTTTCCGCAAGGACCAACGTCTTGCCCATGTGTTTATCTCCTTAAATCAAGTGTTCGCTTCGTTGTGCAACTCAAGTCTGAGCTTTGAGTAAACTATTTTCTGACTGCTGTAAAGTCCGTAATATCCGGAGAGCATATAGCTCACGCCGCAGGCTATTGCGAAAAGAAGCAATCCCTGAGAGCCGAACAGCTCAATGCTTAAAATTATGGATGAGATGGGACTGTTCACCACTCCGCAGAAGAGCGCCGTCAGACCCACCGCAGCGCCGAAGCCGGCAGGCAGACCCACAGCGTTTCCAAGGAAACATCCCAATGTGGAACCTGCAAAGAACGTGGGTACTATCTCACCGCCTTTATAGCCCGCGCCTATGGTAACGGCGGTGAATATTATCTTGAGTAAGAATGCATAGGGAACGCATTTGCCGGATATGGCATCGGAAATAATATTCATACCCGAACCGTTATAGTCCCTATTGCCAACCAACAAGGTAAGCCCTACAACAACAAGTCCGCCCACGAAGGCACGGATAAATGTGTTCTTGAAAAGCTTCTTCATGTAATGCTCGGTCTTATGTATCGTAAAGCAAAATATTATACTGACCACTGCGCAGCCTACGCCAAGAACAATAACTCTGCCGATATTCGGCCAGCTTAAAACAGGGATGTCCGACAAGGCAAATTTCACCGGTTCGATACCGAAAAGCCGGGATATCCAGTAAGCCGTAAGCGCAGAGGCAAGACAGGGGATTATGGCGGCGTAGTACAGCGAGCCTACGCTTATTACCTCAATGGCGAAAAACGTGGCTGTCAGGGGTGTGCCGAAAAGCGCAGAAAATACTCCGCTCATGCCGCACATGACCACCATGCTCTGGTCTTTTTTATCCAGCCTGAACAGGCCGCCTATCTTTGAGCCTATCGTTCCCCCCAGCTGAAGGGCGGCGCCCTCTCTGCCCGCGGAGCCTCCGAAAAGGTGGGTGATGACCGTGCTTATGAATATCAGCGGCGCCACCCAGAAGGACACCTTGCCGTCCTCACGCACGGAGTTGAATATCTGATTTGTTCCCGTGTCGTCGGATCTTTTGCAAAGCTTGTAAAGCCCCGCTATAACAAGTCCGCCCAAAGGCAGAAGAAAGATAAGGAAATCATGCTTTTCCCTTAACACGGTCACCTGCTCGACGCTCTTGTGAAACAGGGAACCCACAACGCCGCCCACCGCTCCGGTAACGGCGGCTATGATGATCCATGTAAGAAACGTCAGCACGAACCTGACCGCTGTCTTAAACCCGTGTTCGATCTGTTCCATCCTTTATCATCCCGTAAAATCGTAATTACTGCGCCCTGAACCGCGCCAATATCTGGTCAATGATATCCCTGATATGTATAAGTATCCATTTTGCAAGTGTCGCCCGGAGATCTTCTCGTTTGAAGCAATCCGGAGAGTTGCCGCCTGTTCCGTTGACTGCGGCGGCTTCGGTGTATGTCGCCGTTTTGCTGTCCTTGATAATTGCAAAGCTGTCTATCCGCTCCGCCCTGCCGTCAACTATCGTATAGGCGTCGTAGTACAGAACTCCGCCGCTGACATGGTAAGCCGTGAATGTGGGTGTTTTTACGTCGGCTATCACCTCTGCTCTGGGGAAGAGCTTATCAGTCTGCCTGTTCGTCTTTGTGGGGTAGAATTTGACGCCGCCTGTACCGGCTATCGAATAGATCGTACCCTTCGGCTCGATCTTCGCCGTATATTCTCTGCCGTTGAAGGATATGGTTTTCGTCTTTGTCCTTACCACTCTGTTGCTGTCCATCACGCCTGTCCTGAGATAGGTGTGATCGTGTCCCTGAAGGACAACGTCGATACCAAGATCGGGCAGAAGCTTGCCCAGCTGTTTGCGTATCGCCGCAACGTCCTTGTCGTCGTAATGGGAACTGTTGGAGTAAAGCGCCTTGTGGAGCATGACTATCTTCCACTGTGCCTTGCTTGCCTTAGCGTCCTCCTTGAGCCAGTTTATCTGCGCGTCGCTGAGAGCCTTGTCGCTGCCCAGATCGTTGGTGTTGAGTACTATAAAGTGAATGTTGTTGTAGTCGTATGAGTAATACACTCCGGTGTAGGTGCTCTGCTTCGGGATATTCGTCAGGGGAAAGTTTACGGGGATAACGTCATTTTCGTCCTCGTGGTTTCCCGCGGCGGTCATTATGGGCTTTTGCAGCAATGTGTCCGACGCGGTATTGAAGTACCACTGCCACTGATTGGCGTTTGTTCCCTTATCCACATTATCTCCCGTGGAGGCTATGAATTTGCTCTCCGGGAACATTTCAAAGGCTGTCTTGAGCAACGTTGCCCAGGCGCCTGTATACTGACCCTCGTTCTGTGACTGGGGATCGGTGATATGGATAAACGCGGTGGTGTCGGAATTATCCTGAGTTTCGATAACTCCCACAGGGCTCCACCAGTTTTTAGAAGCGTCTCCTACGCGGAAGCAGTATTTTGTTCCCGGGGAAAGCCCGGTAAGCTCAATGAGATGTCTGTTGAGCCGCACAGTGTGGTTGCGAACTCCGATCACGCCGAAGTCCACTCCCGGGTACTCTCTGTTCACCTGCTTGGCGGTGGCTTTTATTCCCGCTCCCGTTGTGGGTACGCCGGTGAACTGAGGAGCCTCACTGTAGGGTAAAAGCTCAATATCCGTACCGATAACGTAATACTTTGTGAACCAACAGATGTTTCTGCCTGTGGCGGGATCGCTGTTAAAGGTCTGCACTATATTTGACGGCAGACGGTATTCGCTTGCTGTGGGAATAACGGTCACTTTTCCGTCATAAACAAGAGTCTGATCTATGTCATAAATATCGTTATCAAAAACCATTCCGGATATTATTTCACAGACCGAATGTCCCAGACCCTCTGTCTGACTTTGGGTCCAGTACTCGCCCATTACGCTGTAGAGCACGTCGTTAAGACTGCTGTAGGGAAGCACCCCGAGCTTGAACACAAAATCCACAAAGCCCTTTATCGTATTGTTGCCCCTGAGTAAAATATTGAATATAAAATCAAAAAAAGCGCCTATTGTTTTGCGTGTTATTTCCTTTGTGAACAGGGAACTGAAATTGATCCTGAGCTTTGATAATATCTCATTCTGCACAAGGTCGTCCAATACCGCCTCGATGATCACGGAAATCAGCCTGTCGGTATTGTCGCCGTTTTCAAAACCGTCAAGGGCGTCAATGAGGAAGGCGTCGTCATAAGGGTCGTACTGCGGGGTATAGTTATACGCCAGAACGGTCCCCGCAAGATCCATCAGCGTGCCGTATGGACCGGAACTGCTGAAGCCCAGGGTGTTTTTGAACTTTGTACAGGTTATGTCGGACACCTTGACCGCCAGAAGCTTATCAACAAAGTTGTTAATGACGTCGCAGGTGTGGTCAAGATCGTTTATGTATATCTCGTCTATCTGTTTGAGCAGGTAGTCCACAAGCCCCATCACGTTCTTGGCGGTGAATATGTCCACCTTGCCTACGGATACGCCGCCCTTGATGAGGCTGTCTATCATGTCCTCGATGCTTATATCGTTCTTCTGGAGATAATTTTCAATGCCGCCGGCTCTGATAATATCCTGGAACAGGTACTTGAGCTTGTGTGCGGCAAGATCCTCCACAAACTGCGCTATTCCGTTTTCACCGAAGGTGCAGCCGAAGGAAAAAGTGCTGGCGTATGGGGAAGGATAGGTCACGCCGTTTACCGTTACCTGCTCCTCGCAGTCGACGTCAAGGGTATCAACTTTTGCCGTTACCTTGTCTCCATCTGTTGAAAAGAAGACCTCGTTGAAGGTGTTGGGATAGCCCGTAAGAGAGGCTGTGCATATGTCGTAAAGGGTCTCGCCGTTATCTGAAACGCAGCTTGCGATATCCCCTAAATGGATATGACCGGAGAACCAGAAATGCATGCCCGCATCCGCAAGGGTCTCCCTTGTTTCCAGCCAGTTGTCCAGCATGAAGGGCGCAAATATGTCGTCCTCTACACCGAAATGTTCGCAGAGGTTGTGGTGACCCATGCCTATGACCTTCTGACCACATCTCTCAGCGTCAGCGATCTCATTGAGTATCCATTTTTTAAGCTCGGGAGAAATTTTGCCTCCCGTCTCATTGAAATCGGTGCCCTTGTCGGTGTAGTCTGCGCTGTATTTGCAAGTGTCCACAGCAATGAGCCTGTACCTGCCCAAAACGGCGGAATAGGTAAGCCCGCCGCCCTTGCCCTTGGAGGGCGTGTAGGTATGGTAGGCATGGTCATAGCCCAGATCTTTGTAGAACTCCCTGAACTGCTCCGGCTTTGTCCTCTGAGTCGCCTGAAGCTCCCCTGTCTGGAAGGTCTGGGCGGAGTTGTTGTTCACATCGTGATTGCCGGGAATGACAAACACTTCGAGCCCGGATTCCTTTTCAAAATCCTTAAGTATCTCCGACAGCTTTTTATGCCCGATGTATTCGCTGTCCTTGGTAAGGTCGCCGGGAATAAGAACATATTCCAGACCCTTTGTTCCTGCGTGCTTGCTCACCGCCGCAAGAGCCGTTTTCAGCAGCGCCTCGGACTGGGCGTACTGCTTTGCCGCGGTCTTTGAGAATTCGATAAAATCCTCGCAGTAGTCATGGGTCAGCTCTTTGGGATAAAAGTGCAGATCCGACAAAACGGCAATATTCAGATCGTACTGCGCATCCAGAGCAAAGGCGCCCGACGGGATGATAACAAGGACCATCACCAGGGAAAGCAGTACAGAGATAAATGAGGTTATTTTTCTTTTTACACTCTTCATAAAACGATCCTCCGCCAGTGTCAACCGTCAAATATATTTAGAGATCTTGCCGACATTTTTGATTATGTGAGGAATACGGCCTATAAGCTGCCGCTTGCCGCCTCTCTGACCGTTAAGCATTTTTAAAAGACCCTCTGCGGCTTTTTCGTCAAAAACTCCGCAGCTCATGGAAATCATGCATCTTATTGGGGTCTGGACCGCCACCGCGCTCATAAGCGCCGCGTTGGGGCCTTTGTTTACCAGCTTCATTATCCGCATTATTGTATTGTAGATCCTTCCGCCCCATTTGGTATTTTTAGCGTCCTCAAGGGTGTTTTCAATGCCCAGCGGCTGATTTTCGTCCCTGAATTCAGGGGGCAGTTTGCCGCCCAGAACGGCTTCGAACTGTTCCGTCGGGGTCTCCGCCGGATCTCCGGTATAGTATACCGGCGCCAAATCTCTGTAGTCCGGCACGCTCACATCCGCCGACGAGGGCAGGGTGACCGTTTCTCTGAGCCTTATATCCCTGCTCGAGGCGCAGACAAGTATCTCAAACTCTCCGCCCTCAATGTGCCAGTCGGAAATATTTACGTTATAGTAGGCGAAGGCTCTGTTATCCAGTTCGATAAGGGCTGTCTTCTCCTCCCCGGGCTCAAGGTAAATCTTGGTAAAGCCCTTAAGCTCCTTCTCCGGACGGAATACGGTACTCTCAACGTCCCGGACATAGAGCTGCGCCGTCTCCGCGCCGGCTCTGTCACCGATGTTTTTTATTTTGAAGCTTACGCTGAATTTGTCTGAATTTTGTTCGACTGTCAGATCTGAATACTCAAACTTTGTGTATGAAAGTCCGTAGCCAAACGGGAACAGGACTTCCTTATTGAATGTATCGTAATATCTGTAGCCTATGTAGACGCTTTCCCTGTACTCAACGGACTCCGGACAGCCGGGGAAATTGTTCCTGCAGGGCACGTCATTTTCACTTGCCGGAAAACTCTCCGCCAGCTTGCCGCAGGGGTTCGCCCTGCCGGTGAGAATATCCGCAACGGCGGAACCTCCCGCCTGACCGCAGAGATAGCTGTTCACCACAGCCTTTACCTTGTTTATCCATGGCATCGTAACTGCCGAACCCCCGGACAGCACAACCACTGCGTTCGGGTTCACCTCAGCGACCTTTTCGATAAGCTCGTTCTGATTTTCAGGCAGGCTCATTGTCTTTCTGTCAAAGCCTTCGGAATCAAAGCTCTCCGTGAGTCCGGCGAAAATGATCACCGTCTCCGCCGTCTTCGCCGCCTTGACTGCGGCGTTGAGGAGCTTTTTGTCCGTTTTATCCGCCTTGCAGGAATATCCCTGCTCATAGGCGGATATCTTTACCCCTGCCGCCGCAAGGGAATCAAAGGCGTTGTCCACGCGGGTGGGATTTATAAGAGAGCTTCCCGCTCCCTGATATCTGGGAGTTTTCGCCATCTCACCGATAAGGGTCACTCCCGCGCCCTCTTTAATGGGCAGGATCTCATCCTCATTTTTGAGCAGGACTATGGACTGAGCGGCTATCTCTTTTGCCAGCTCATGCTGAGCGTCAAAGTCAACTTTATAATTCTCTTTTGCGTTTTTCTGTGCTCTGAAAACCAGATCCAGTATCCTGTCCGCGCTTTCGTCTATATATTTTTCATCAAGTCGGGAATTCTTTACAGCTTCCGAAAGCTTATTGCCGTTATATCCGAAGGATGAGGGCATCTCAAGGTCGTTGCCGTTTTCAAGGCTCTTTACCCTGTCGTTCACCGCTCCCCAGTCGCTGACCACAACGCCCTCAAAGCCCCATTCGTCACGAAGTATATCATTGAGCAGGTGCCCGTTCTCTGCGCCGTGATAGCCGTTTATTTTGTTGTATGAGCTCATCACCGTCCAGGGCTTGCCCTCCCTGACGGCTATCTCAAAAGCGGTAAGATATATTTCCCGCAGCGTCCTTTCATCCACAACGGAATTACAGCGCATACGTCTTGTTTCCTGATTGTTGGCGGCGAAGTGCTTAAGGGATGTTCCCACGCCCTTGCTCTGAACGCCTTTTATAAAGGCCGCCGCCAGCTTGCCCGCAAGGTATGGATCCTCGGAAAAATACTCGAAGTTCCTGCCGCACATGGGGGATCTTTTCATGTTTACGCCGGGGCCCAGCAAAACGGCGACGTTTTCCTGAAGGCACATATCTCCCAGCGCCTCCCCCATACGGGTCAGCAGCTCCGTGTCCCACGAGCACGCCGTAACGCCCGCCGTTGGGAAACACACCGCCGGCACGGAATGACCCATGCTGGTCTTTTTGGTATCCGGATCTTTTTTGCGCAGTCCGTGAGGACCGTCGCTGAGCATAACGGAAGGGATATTGAGCCGCTCTATGGGCTGAGTGTTCCAGAAATCCAGACCGTCGCAAATAGATATTTTTTCTTCAAGTGTCATTTTGTCGATCATATCCCTGTATTTCAGTTCCTTCATCGGGTCATCCCCTTTCTCTGAACTTTCTGTTATTCTTCATCGCTTGTTTCCGGTATACCCAGCAGTTCTTCCGACCGGGGCATATCCAGCTCATCCACGTTTTTGAGCTTTGAATGGATGATATCATTCCTCTTCTGGGCATCCTCAAGGGATCTGCCCGCCTCTTCGATCTTCTTTTTCGCCTTGTCCAGAACAACGCCGAATTTCTCATACTGGATCTTGGCGGCGGCAAGAAGATTGCGTATCTCGTTTGCCTTTTCGTTTATAGCCACAGCTCTGAATCCCATGGAAAGAGAATTGAGAAGAGCGGTGATCGTTGTGGGACCCGCTATCATAATGTTATATTCGCGTTGAAGCCTTTCCGGCAGACCGATCTTTGATGAAGCTATCTCCGCATACAGACCCTCCGTCGCAAGGTACATGATCGCGAAGGGAGTCGTCACCGGAACATTTATGTATTTTGAAATGTCCTTCGCGCTTTTAAGCACGCTTGCCTCAAGCGCTTTTTTTGCGGCGGAGAGAGCATCCGCGTCCGCCCTGTCTGCCGCCTCGCAGAGCCTTATGTAATCCTCAACGGGGAATTTCGAGTCAATGGGGAGATAGGTGATCTGCTTACTGTCACCTCCCGAGGGTATCCTGACCGCAAATTCCACCATTTCCCCTGAGGAAGGTGAAGTGCGGAAATTCTGCTCATACATATTTGGTATGGTCTGGTCAAGTATACTGCCAAGCTGTACCTCCGCCCATGTTCCTCTTGCCTTAACGTTGGTGAGCACCCTGTTCAGTGTGGTGACGTTGTCCGTTACTCCTGTGGAAAGCTCTTTCATCTCGCCCAGAGATTTATACACGTTTTCCAGCTGATCGGAAACGGTCTTGAAAGATGAGTTGAGCCTTGTGGTAAGAGTGGCGGTAAGCTTTTCGTCCACGGTCTCACGCATCTGGTCAAGCTTTTTCTCGTTGCTCTCCTGCATTTTGCTTATAGCTTCGGATACTATCCTGCTCTGCCTCTCGTTCTGCTCGATGTTGTTGGTGCGTATGGAATCAAGGGAAGAGGTCAGGATCTTTATGAGCTTTTCCTGATACTCGCTGTTGGACTTGAGCATCTCTGTCTGCTGGTCAAAAACGGTCTTCATGCTGTCCACCGTTGCCTTGCGCAGATTTTCCTGAAACTGTATCCTCTCCCGGTTGCTCCGCTCAAATTCCTCCGCGATGCGCCGCGCAAGCTGTTCGTTCCTGCCGTTTAAAACAGCGGTATCCCTGCTCAGCTCCGACATACTGCGGTTCAAATTATCGCTGTCCTCTTTCTGCTTTTTTGAAAGCTTTGAGATCATTGCGATCGCAGCCGCAAGCAGGATGACAAGGACTGCCAAAAGGGCGTAAATCACATAAAACTCCATAGTTTTCTCCGTTAAAAAATATTTATACCAAAAGTGTTTTCTGCGCACATATCGCAATATTTACGCAGGAGCTTTTATGACCTTATATATTCATCTCATCGCCTATATCTATTGAAGGATTGCCTGAGGTGGTGGTCTCCTCCGTTCCGGGATCGACCTGAGTTACCGTTTCGGGCTCGGTGGTGGATTCGGGAGGAAGATCGCCCATTTCACGGGAAAGTCTGATAGCCGCCTCCACAGAAAGTTTGGCGTTTATCAGTCGGTAGTTATCTGTCAGGGGATGATAATCGGAATCGTTATCCCTTGCCTCATAAACGGTGTTCGCGGGATCGCAGACTATATCCCTGATCTGAGCGCCGGTAAGCTTGGGATTCACCGACCATGTCATGGCAACGATACCAGTTACCATGGGAGCCGCCATTGAAGTGCCCGACATATATGAATATCCGCCCTTCTTCATAGTGACGGTGCTGAAAATATTTGAACCGGGCGCGCAGATGTCCACCTGGGAGCCACCGTTTGAGTAGGAGGCCTGTTGAAAATCACAATCGCCGTTGTTCCTTACGCTGCCCGCGACAATGATCCTGTCGATGACGTCCTTCTTCGACACGCCCGCGCAGGTCATAGCGTTTTTATAGTTTATGGGGCAGAAAGTGCCGTTATAGAATGCGTCGATGGCATAATCGTCGCTGCTGCCGTTGCCGGCTGACTGCACAACTATGAAATCATAGCCCTTCTTGAGAAGCTTTGACATTGTAAGAGAGTATATCTTCGCTTCAAAGTTCATTGCCAGGGTTTTGAAAAAATCACCGGAAACGTCTGACATGAAGGAGCTTGAACATCCAAGGGAGAAATTGATGACCTTGGCGCCCGCCTTGACATTGTTTATGAATCCTGTGTAAATGCGCAGATCCGTGTTCCAGCGCTGACCTTCATCCGGCTCCCAGTCAACGCAGACAAACTTTGAGTTCCAGCAAAGTCCGGTGGTACCCACATTGTTGTTGGCTGTTGCGCCGATGATGCCTGTCACATGGGTGCCGTGGTTATCCTCTCTGTTGGTGTCTTCAAATTTCTTTTTGGGGAAAGATATTTTCCCCGCAAGATCCTCATGTTCGATACTGAAACCGGAGTCAACGATACCGACTTTTATCTCATGGAAATAATCGTTGTATGCCCACGCGCTGAGAGCCTGTACCGCCTCAAGATGCCAGTTTGAGCCGGAAGGATCTGTTTCGTCCCAGCCGTCCACGTAGGACAAAACGCTTGAGGTGGATGAGTACCAGGGGTCGTCGGGTATGACCGGTTCCACCTCGGCGTCGGGTTCTCTTTTAATGGAAATGTCGCCTGCCGCGTAGAGCACGTTTTCATTCTGCATAAGTTTTACGCATTTCTCCTGAAGCTGCTCTATATCGCCTCTGCCCACCTTGACCTGATAACGGTCGACTATTGGCATATAACCTACGAATTTTCCGTCAACGCTTCTGATGGCGTTGTATTTCTGGAAAGCGGATACGTTCTCTTTGAAGAAAACAAGGATAGTATCGTTGACATAGCTGATGTTTTCATCCACTGTGGTTATGCTGGTGTTTCCGGGCACGTAAACAGTGTCTGTATCGCTTAATTTCACCGTATATGAATACTTGCTGTCCTCTTTGAATTCAGGCGTGTATTCTATCTCTTCCGCCTCAGCCTCAGCTGATCCGGAGTTCGTCTCTTCGACCTCGCCTGCCGTTCTTTTCCACGTCTTTTTCCCGGATTTTACCTCCGCGGGCGCGGTCTGAACCTCAGTCGCCTGCTCCTCCGCGGGCGCCGCGGGGGCGGTGGTGACCTCAACGGGTTCCTGTACATTTTCAGTTTTCTCTGTTGTCGTTACAGCGGGATCATCAGTCTCCTGCTCGCCGTAAACATTGCAAACGGTCTCTTCCCCGATCTCATCAGCCTGTACGATACCGGTTTTTTCCTCCAGCGGTACGTCCCTGATAAGAGAGACCACAGACAATGCCGAAAAAGACAGCACGGCGACAAGAATGATCGACAGTAATTTTTTCATAAGGCTATACTCCTCCTTTTTGTGTATGACTATGTATCGCGTAAATACACAGTCGTCCACTTATACTTTTTTATTATATATAATTCTATATTGTTATGTCAAGTAAACAATTTAAATTGTAAAATTTTTTTAGTCTCGCGCCCCGCTGAACGGGAGTTGCGGTATATTTTCAGTTAAGGAAAAAATTTTTAAAAATAACTGTTGCTTTTTACCTGCCAAATGTAGTAAAATAACTTAATATATAAAATGTCAGATTTTTTCTTCGTTAAGGATGAATCAACAATGATACTTAAATCTCTTGAATTACAAGGCTTTAAATCTTTCCCGGACAAAACCGTTTTTGAATTTGGCAGCGGCATAACCTCAGTTGTGGGTCCCAACGGCTCCGGCAAAAGCAACATAGCCGACGCAGTGCGCTGGGTGCTTGGCGAACAGTCAAGCAAAAGTCTGAGAGGCTCCCGAATGGAGGACGTTATCTTCAGCGGTACCGGCGTACGTAAAGCGCAGGGCTTTGCCGAGGTCACCCTGCGGCTGGACAACAGGGACAGGACTCTGGTACGGTGCGACAGGGACGAAGTGTCCGTCACCCGCCGCTATTACCGCTCCGGAGAAAGCGAATACCTGATAAACGGAGAACTGACAAGGCTCAGGGACGTCAATGAACTGTTCATGGACACCGGTCTTGGCAGGGACGGGTATTCAATGGTAAGCCAGGGTCGTATCGCCGACCTGATCTCCTCAAAATCGGCGCAGCGCCGTGAAATGCTGGAGGAGGCCGCCGGCATATCTCAGTACAGGTACCGCCGCAACAACGCCAACACAAAGCTTGCTCAGGCGGAGGAAAATCTTGTCAGGCTCCGCGATATACTCTCCGAGCTGGAGGGGCGCGTTGAGCCCCTGCGCATACAGAGCGAAAAGGCTCAGAAATTCATAGTGCTTGCCAAGGAGAAAAAGGAGCTGGAAGTAGGACTTTGTCTGTACACTGTGGACAAGGCAAAGAACAGCATCCGGGATCAGGATCACAAGCTCACCCTGACCTCAGCACAATATGAGGAAACAGGCAGTAAGCTGGCACAGATAAGCGAAGAGATAGAGTCTCTCATAGCCCGTGGGCAGAGCATTACCGCGGAAATAGAAAACGTCCGTCAAAGCTCTTCAAATCTTGAGGAGCAGGCGGTAAAGATAGACGGCGAGATAGCCGTTGAAAACAACACCGTTTCTCACAATAAAGATTATATAGAACGCCTTCTGTCTGACGTAAATCAGGCGGAAGATACCGAGCAGCACATCGACGAGCAGATAAAGGAGCTTTCGGATGAAATAAGCTCCATCATCGAGGTCATCAAACAGAAGACAGAAGAGCTTGACAGCGCGCTGGCAAGCATAAGCGGCGCAAAGAAGGAAAACTCCGAAAACGCGGACAAGGTCTCCGAAGTTTCCCAGACCCTGGCGGAGTTTACCACGGAGCTGTCAGATAAAAGGATCGCCCTTTCCACGGCGGTATCGGCTATCGACGAGCTGAAAACGCGTATTGGCAACATAGACACCGTGCTGTCCACAAGAAGCGGCGTGGTGGATGACATGAAGGCGCAGAGGGACAACTGCGGCAGTGAACTGAACGCCGCAAAGGAAAACTTACAGTCCATTCAAAACTCCATGTCAGGATACCAGCTCAAAGCGGAGCTCAAGCGTGAAAAGGCGGAAAAGCTTCGCAGAGAATCCGACGCGCTGAACCTTAACATCCAGAAGAGCAAGGCAAGGATAAAAATGCTGGATGATCTTGAGAAGAACATGGAGGGCTATTCCGGCAGCGTCCGCGCAGTCATGCGCGAGGCGGGCAGAGGGATCCTTCGTGGAATACACGGTCCCCTTTCTCAGCTTATTACGGTAAAAGAAAAATATGCCGTCGCCGTGGAGACCGCTCTCGGCGCGGCGATACAGCACATAGTGACAGACAATGAAAACGACGCAAAACGCGCCATTGCGTTCCTGAAAGAGACCCGAGCCGGCAGAGCGACCTTCCTGCCCATAACCTCCGTTACCGCCAAGGACTTTACGGAGACCGGTCTGGACGAATGCGCGGGCTATGTTGCAATGGCGGACGAAATACTTGAATTTGATCCTAAATACACGGAAATAATCCGCTCACAGCTGTGCAGGACGGTGGTCGCCGAGGACATCGACAGCGCCATAGCCATGGCAAAAAAATATTCATATCGGGTAAAGATAGTGACCCTTGACGGTCAGGTAATCAACGCCGGCGGTTCCATGACCGGCGGTTCCCGGGGACAGGGCTCCGGTTTTCTGAGCCGTGCCAATGAGATCGAAAAACTCGAAAACTCCGTAAAGAAACTTCAGAAAGAATTTGACGACAAACAGGAAAGCGTAAAGGAGATCACCGCGGAGCTTGCCGCGGCGGAGGCGGAGCTTGACGGAGCGGGAGCAGATCTTGCAAAGGCGCAGGAGGAGGTCATACGCAGGGAGAGCGAGCTGGATATGATCGAGGGCAAGCTTGAGACCGCCGTCGCCGCTCTTGCAGATCTGGAAAACGAGAAGGTCAAATCCCAGACCCGTATCAAGGAGATGGACGTCTCCTGTCAGACATTGAACAAAGAAATAGACGTATTGAACGGCAAAATAGACGAAGTAAACGCGGAGCTTGAACAGCTGGGCAAGAGCCGTCAGCTGCTTGAAGCAAAACGTGAAGAGCTCAATGAACTGGAATCAAAGATCAATCTCGAAATACTTGCCGCCAAAAAGGATATCGAATCAAAAGAGGAAAGCATCGCGTCTCTCAAACAGCGCCGCGCAAGTCACGAAGGCCGCGTAGGAGAGCTGAACGAAGAGATCGAAGCAATAAACAGGAGCAACGAGCTCATAGCCGAAAAGATCAGGCTCATGACCGAGCAGGCGGCGGCGCTCAGAGAACAGAGCCGCGTTTCCCGAGAAAACGTTGAGCAGCTTGTTGCAGAAAGAACGAAGGTGGAAGGCGATACCACCGTTCTCAGGACGTCCGAAAAGGAAAAGCTTGAGGAAAAGGAAAAGCTGGGCGGCGAGCTGGCAAGGCTTGAGGAACGCAAAGCCGCCTTTGAAAAAGAGCTGGAAAACGCGCAGAACAAGCTCTATGACGAGTATCAGCTGACCCTGCGTGAGGCGGAGGAGCTGGGCATAGTTATCGAGGACGTTCAGCTTTCACAGCGCACACTGAATGAAATAAAAGGAAAGATCAGAGCTCTTGGCAGCGTGAACGTGGGAGCCATTGAAGAATACAAGGAAGTCTCCGAACGCTACGAATATATGAACTGCCAGGTAAAGGACATCGAGGAATCAAAAGAGGAACTCATCAAGCTCATAACGGAGCTCACCGGCAAGATGTCGGAGCGGTTCAGGGAACAGTTTGCAAAGATGAATTCCTATTTTTCAGAGACATTTGCGGAGCTGTTCGACGGCGGTAAGGCGGAGCTCATTCTGGAAAATCCCCTTGACGTGCTGGAAAGCAACATTGAGATCAAGGTACAGCCTCCGGGCAAGAACGTCCAGAACATAGACCTGCTCTCCGGCGGTGAAAAGGGACTTTCCGCTATCGCCCTGCTGTTCGCTATCCTAAAAGTCAAGCCGGCGCCCTTCTGTATCTTTGACGAGGTCGAGGCGGCGCTTGACGATATAAACGTTACCAAGTATGCAAAATACGTCAGAAGAATGACAAAGAACACCCAGTTCATCCTCATCACCCACAGACGGGGCACCATGGAGGAGGCCGACATGCTTTACGGCATCACCATGCAGGAGGAAGGCGTTTCAAAGCTGCTTGAGCTCAAGACCGCCGAGATGGCAAAAAAACTGGGACTCTCATAACACTCTATTTCCTAATAGAAAGGAATGATATTATATGCAAAAATTTACCGATCTCACATTAGGTGAACAGCTGGCGCTTATGGCTGAGAAGTACCCGGACGACAACATGATAAATTACACCGACCGGGATTACTGCCGCACATGGAAAGAATTCAACGAAGAATGTGAAGTAATTGCACGAGGATTTCTCGCCCTCGGTCTGAAAAAGGGCGACCACATTTCCATATGGGCTACCAATGTTCCCGCCTGGCTGCTGACCTTTTTCGGCAGCGCAAAGATGGGCGGCGTTCTTGTGACCGTAAACACCAGTTACAAGCATTTTGAACTTGAATATCAGATGCGTCAGTCCGATACAAACGCCATAGTACTCATCGACGGCTACAAGGGCACCAGCTATATCGACATCATCAACGAGCTCTGTCCCGAGCTTAAGGACAGCGAGCCCGGCAAACTTGACTGCCCGGCTTTTCCCTGCCTCAAGGCTGTAATATACGCCGGAGACGAAGAGTGCCCGGCAGGCATGGTGAAATGGGATGACCTCTACACCCTGGCGGAAAGCTTCCCCGTGGAGGATTACATACCCATAAGGGACAGCTGCAAAAAAGACGAGATAGTAAACATTCAGTACACCTCCGGCACAACAGGTTACCCCAAGGGCGTAATGCTCACACATTACAGCATTCTCAACAACGGCGTCACCATCGGCGACGGCATGGGCTTTACCCACAAGGATAAGCTCTGCATAACCGTGCCCTTCTTCCATTGCTTCGGCATGGTGCTTGCCCTTATGTCCTGCATAACCCACGGCACCGCGTTTGTGCCCATTGATATGTTCAAGGCGCAGAAGGTCATGGACGCCCTTGTAAACGAAAAATGCACCGCGGTCCATGGAGTGCCCACCATGTTCATAGCAATGCTGGAACACCCGGATTTTGACAAATACGATTTTTCAAATATGCGTACAGGCATCATGGCGGGTTCCCCCTGTCCCATCAAGACCATGCAGGACGTGGTGGAAAAGATGCATATGACGGATATCGTTATAGTCTTCGGCCAGACCGAGGCCTCCCCCGGCTGTACAATGACCACCACAGAGGATTCCACCGAGATCAGGTGCACCACTGTGGGTAAGGCCTTCCCCGGCGTTGAGTGTAAGATCGTCGATCCCCAGACCGGTGAGGATCTGCCCGCCGGCGAAATAGGTGAATTTTGTTCACGCGGATACAACACCATGAAAGGCTACTACAAAATGCCCGAGGCAACGGCTCAGGCTATTGATGAGGACGGCTGGCTGCACTTCGGAGATCTGGCGGTCTGCGACGAAAACGGCTACTACAAAGTCACCGGCAGACTCAAGGATATGATAATCAGGGGCGGCGAAAACATCTATCCCAAGGAACTGGAGGAATGCCTGTACCGTCATCCCAAGGTCAAGGACGTTCAGGTCATCGGCGTACCCAGCAAAAAATACGGCGAGGAGATCTGCGCCTGCGTTATCGTCAGAGAGGGCGAGACCCTCACCGAGGAAGAGGTCAAGGAATACTACAAGCACGAGGTCGCTTTCTTCAAGATCCCCCGTTTTGTCTGGTTCATGGATGAATTTCCAATGACTCCCAGCGGCAAGATACAGAAGGTCGTTCTGCGTGAAATGGCAGTTGACAAATATGAACTGCACGCCGCCAAAGATATCGAGACCGCTTAAATATTACGAAAGGTTGTGTTTGATTTGAAACTATCATTTTCAACTCTCGGCTGTCCCCGCTGGAATTTCGGCGAGGTCGTATCCATATCAAAGGATTTAGGTTTTAACGGTATAGAGATCAGGGGTCTGGGCTCGGAAATGTTCGCGCCGAGGATCTCCGAATTTTCACCTGAAAACAGAGAAAAGACCCTGAAAAGGCTTGCGGATCTGGGTCTTGAGATACCCATACTTACCTCAGGGGCCACCCTTGCCGATCCCGACAAAGAAAAAGCACAAGCCGCCTTTGTGGAGGCCTGCGCGTATATAAACCTTGCGAACGCCCTTGGCGTGCCTTACATCCGCGTTATGGGTACGGGCAAACCCCAGAAGAGCGAAGGCAATTTTGAGCTGGGTGCGAAACTCTATTATGCCCTGTGTGAATACGGCGAGCTGTTCAACGTCACCCCCCTCATTGAAACAAACGGCGATCTTTCAAGCAGTGATGAAATTCTCAAATTCCTTGACGCCGCTGGAGCGAAAAACTGCGGCGTGCTTTGGGACGTGCATCACACCGTCGTCTTCGGTGAAGAAAAGCCCGATTATACCGCCGAAAAGCTTGGCAAACTCATAAAGCACGTTCATATCAAGGACTCAAAGGTGAACGACGGAGTAATAACCTACTGCATGATGGGCAAGGGAAGCATCCCTGTAATTGACGCTATAAACGAGCTAAAGAAGCTTGACTACAAGGGCTTTATTTCCCTTGAATGGGTAAAGCGCTGGCAGCCCGACCTCCAGGAGCCGGGCATCGTGTTCGCTCACTATAAAACTTACATGGACAGGAATATGTGATGTTGCAGATAAAAAGCTTTTCACGAATTTTTGTAGAATTGTTCATCACAGCATAATTGTTCTAATAATCGTCTTACTTTTGTAAAGCAAACTCTATTCCCGGCTTCCCATTGAAGGGAAGGCAAGGGTCGTTGGGCTGCGCCCACACCCATTGTATTATTAAACCGCCCCGGTGGAGTGACCATCGAGGCGGTTGATTTTGTGTGGAAATGTCTTAGGGTGAAATAGGGCAAGGAAAAAGACATGTAATGGATTTTTCTACATAAAATAAAACATCATTTAGTTGATGGAGTTACCGCCGTGTGTTGAGTTCTAACTTTGCGCTGTATTTGAGTAGATCTTCCCAATTTTCAGGAAACCCGATATGTTCCATTTCAATAACACTGCTATACTCTTCGATCAACGATTTTAAATGAGTTAGAAAGATATTGTTCCACATCTCAAAATCAGGATATAAAAATTTCAAGACAAGCAAATAGTCAAAAATTCGATCATGCAGAGTATAGGAAAAACCGTTTGGTGTTGCTGGAACAGTACCGAACTTCGTATAATATAGCCTTGTATAATGTGCGCAGTAATTTCGCAGATTCGTTAAACAAAGCAGCCAACTGCTTACATTTCGGTCGGTTGTTCCAAACAGCGTTTTGGCTATTTTCTTTTTGTCAGCTTTTAGCATATCAGAAAAGAAAAAAGAAAGTTCCCCCATCGTAAACAGTTCAATAATAACCCAAATTGGGAATTGAGAGTTGTATTTTTCGATATGGTGCTTAACAAAAGGCTGTTCCTGATTCTGATCTATCGCCTTTTGTATGTGTTCTTCAAAACGTTCAACATTGTGCCAATTATTGAAGTTTTCAGCATCCATATATCCCAACGCACCGTATTTTAATCCATGATAATATGAAAGTTGCGTCCGAAGCATTAACTCCACTTCTTCTACTGCCCCAAAAATCAAAATTCGGAGTTTACGATCGAATTCATATATTCGATAAACAGTATCAAAGCTTGTTCCTTCTTTATACTTATCATTACCGACTCTAAAAGGAAGAAAATATGCAGTAAGGCGGTAGTAGTTTATTTGCTGAAGTTTTCTTTTTGCAAATGTTTCATCAGCAATAATACACCCGCGATCTTTCAATTTTTGTAGTTGTTCATCAACCGTTGTTGGCTTTTTCACTTCCATATTATTTTTACCCCACAAAAAAATACCCGCCACTGGGACACATCGTTGAGAGGTGCGGGCGGTCTTATCATTTGTATTATACTCAAAATGTTTCGAAAATGCAACACTTTTTTTGAAAAAACACAAATTTTTTAAATAAGAGTAACATCAAAGAAAGTATGATTATAAATATTAGTAGAGTTCCCACAGTTCTTTAAGATCAATATCTATACCCGCAGAGAACAGCTCTTCTTTCCTTTTATCATAGAGTATTTTTAATAAAGGCTTTTTATTTTTTTCATGTCCATAGTGCAAAAGTCTATGGCATGTGCAGCAAAGAGAAACAATATTCGCCAAAACATCAAGGCTAACCTCATCATTTGCGAATGCCCCTTGATTGGAGACCATCCCAAAATTTGTGTAAACCTCCAAAATGGTGTAAAATAGGAGCACCAAATTGGAGGTTTAATTATGAGCAGCAGAAAGAACAGAAGTCCTGAGGAGCAGGCACGCCGAGCAAAGATTCGTGAACTCCTGCAGG